>JAHEKZ010000022.1:0-11455 GCA_024644435.1 Actinomycetes bacterium
CGGCCTCGGGGCTGGTGCCGGGCTCATCACGGCGATCGTCGCGGGAACCCTGGCGGCCCTGTTCGGCGGAAGCAACGTCCAGGTGTCTGGACCTACCGGCGCGATGACCGTTGTGCTGGTGCCCATCGTCGCGGCGTACGGCGCCAACGGCGTGCTGGTCGTCGGGCTCATGGCCGGTGTGCTGCTGATCGGCATGGCGCTGGCAGGTATCGGCCGCTACGTGAAGTTCATCCCCCTGCCGGTGATCGAGGGCTTCACCCTCGGCATCGCCGTCATCATCGCGCTGCAGCAGGTGCCGGCGGCGCTCGGCGTCGCGGCCGACGGGGAGCACGTGGTCGGCGTCGCGGTCGGCGCAGTTGCTGACTGGGTGTCCAACCCTGACTGGCAGGCGGTGGTGATGACTGCTGTCGTCGTCGCGGTCATCCTCGGCGGCGTCCGACTGCGCCCGGGGGTACCCATCGCCTTGATCGCCGTGATCGGAGCGACAGCGTTCGCTCAGCTGCTCGACCTGTCGCTCTCGACGATCGGCGCACTGCCCTCGCACTTCCCCGCTCCCACGCTGCCCGACCTGGCGTGGAACGACATCCGTGTGCTCGCCGTCCCGGCGCTCGCGGTGGCGGCGCTCGCCGCCCTCGAGAGCCTGCTGTCGGCAACGGTCGCCGACGCCATGAGCGTCTCAGACCGCCACGACCCCGAGCGCGAGCTCTTCGGCCAGGGTGTTGCCAACCTGGTCAGTCCGCTCTTCGGTGGCATTCCGGCCACCGCGGCGATCGCACGGACGGCCGTCAACGTCCGCAGCGGTGCCACGTCTCGCCTGGCTGCGCTCGTACACGCCCTGGTTCTGCTGATCATCGTCCTGCTGCTGTCCGGTGCCGTCTCACTCATTCCGTTGACGGCGCTGGCCGGCGTCCTGATCGCCACCGCAATCCGCATGGTCGAGGTGTCGAGCGTCCGCGTCCTGCTCCGGTCATCGCGCAGCGACACCGCTGTTCTCCTCGTGACGTTCACCGCCACGGTCGCTCTCGACCTGGCGACCGCGGTGATCCTGGGGATCGCGGCAGCGGGCGCACTTGCCCTCCGCCAGATGGCCAGGACGGCGACGCTGGAGGAGGAGCCGCTGGACGCTCTGGCGCTCGACGGGCCAGAGCGCCACAGCGAGGAAGAACGAGCCCTGCTCGACACCCACGTGGTGGCCTACCGATTCGAGGGACCGCTCTTCTTCGGTGGCGCCCACATGGTGCTGCTGGAGCTCACCGAGATCAGCGACATCCGCGTCGTCATTCTTCGGCTGTCACACGTCACGACACTCGATGCCACGGGCGCCGCGGTCCTGGCCGACACCATCCACAGTCTCGAACGCCGCGACGTCGCCGTGCTGGTGTCGGGTCTGCCGCTCAGGTTCACAGCCGCGCTGTCGGCCACCGGCGTCTACCAGCAGCTGGCCGGACGCGGGCACGTGTTCGACCACACGCCGGACGCCATCGACCACGCCAAGCGCCATGTCACCCGCGATCAGCATCACGCCGCGAACGGCGACAGCGGCTAGACGCCGAACGCTACTTTCGGGCGGTGTCGGCGAGGATGACGGTCAGCGCACCCGTAGGCATCGGCGCGGTCGCCGGCCAGACGCGGGAGATCTCGGGGAAGTCCTTCGAGAGGCGCTCGGCAGCGGCGCGGTCGCCCGGGTAGAAGTAGACGGTGTCGCTGGGGACGCGGCCGATCCAGTTGTCGACGCCGACGACGTTCCACCCGGCCGACTCCAGGGACGTGGCTGTCTCAGCCGCCAACCCCGTGATGGTCGTCTGGTTGAAGACGTACACCGGGATCTGGGGAACCGGCGCAGCGTCGTTCTTGGTGTCGTTCTTCTTGGTGTCGTTCTTCTTGGTGTCGTTCTTCTTGGTGTCGTTCTTGGTGTCGTTCTTGGTGTCGTTCTTCTTCGTGTCGTTCTTCGTGTCGCTCTTGGTCGGCTCAGCCGAGGCGGTGTCCGTGGGTTCAGCGGTGGGCTGGGTGACCGGCGAGGGGGTGTCCGCCTGGTTGTTGCCGTCGCCGGCGGTGAGCAGCATCCACGCGGCGAGCCCGATGGCACCGAGCACCACCAGCACGCTGAGTACGGGCAACAACAGCGGCGAGCCGGCCGCCTCACCGCCAGCAGGGGCAGCGCGATGCGATCCCCTGGGTGGAGGCGGTGGCGCCCCTGGCGTCGACATGCCCCTCGCTTAGACGGAGGCGCCGAGCCGCCGAGCCGAGCGAGCACGCTGCCGG
Source organism: Actinomycetes bacterium (assembly GCA_024644435.1). Taxonomy (GTDB): domain Bacteria; phylum Actinomycetota; class Actinomycetes; order JAHEKZ01; family JAHEKZ01; genus JAHEKZ01. The sequence goes on from JAHEKZ010000022.1 coordinate 2,263, forward strand.
GCTGCGCGGAGCCGGCGGAGCCGCTTGACGAGCATGGGGTCGAAGGTGAGCGCCTCGGGACGGTCGATGAGAGCGTTCAACACCTGGTAGTACCGGGTGGCGGACATGTCGAAGAGCTCGCGAACAGCCTGCTCCTTGGCGCCGGCGTACTTCCACCACTGCCGCTCAAAGGCCAAGATCTGCTGCTCGCGGTCGGTCAGCGTCGTCGTACCCGTCGCCATGCCGGTACTCGCCGGAGCGGCTTCCATCAGCGTTCTCTCCTTGCCTCGACGCGTGCTCTGCTCGTGCTGCCTGCTCGCCCACCACCGACCGGGTCGGGATGGGGGTGCTGTGGCGGCCCAGGCTTCCCCTCCCGGGCCGCTGGCCCATCGTAGGCCCCAAATCCCAACGATGTCATTCACCCGGCAATGTTCGGTCGACGTGGCCGCATTAGGGTCTGCCCATGCCTTGTTACGTCGTGCCAGCCACCACCCAGGAACTGACGGCCGATCCGCTCGACCCGAGCCAGGTTGTCAGTGGAAACCCGCAGGTCAGCACCTACGAGCTGCTCGACACCGAGGCGCTGGCCGTCGGGATCTGGCAGCACACCGCCGGGGTCTCCACCGACGTTGAGGTCGACGAGATCTTCGTCGTCCTCTCCGGCCGCGCCACGATCGAGGTGGCCGACGGGCCCACCCTGCAGGTCGGCCCCGGTGACGTGGGCGTCCTGGAGGCCGGGGCAGAGACCACCTGGACCATTCACGAGGACCTGCGGAAGATCTACATCATCGGGTCATGACGTCCCTTTCCGGTCGCCCCGAGGGGTATGTGTCCGACGTCCGGGCCCTGGTGGGTCACCAGCTGCTGCTGCTCCCCGCCGTTTCGGTGCACATCCGCGACGACGCCGGGCGGCTGCTGCTCGTGCACCAGATCGACCGTCAGCAGTGGGGAACGGTCGGCGGGGCCATCGAGCCAGGTGAGTCTCCTTCGGAGGCCGCCGTCCGCGAGGCGCGTGAGGAAACCGGGCTCGAGGTCGAGCTGACCGGCCTCGCGGCCGCACTCGGCGGCGCAGGGTTTCAGATGACGTACCCCAACGGCGACGAGTGCGCCTACATCTCGATCGTGTACGACGCACGGGTCGTCGGCGGCGAGCTCGCACCGGACGGCGTCGAGGTGTCGCAGTGCCGGTGGTTCACGCCGGCCGAGCTTGCCCAGGCAGACCTCAGCACCGTCAGCCGGTCTGTTCTCACCGCAGTCGAAGTCGTCGCCACCACCACCGAGTAGCGTCGCCGTCATGCCCGACAGCTACCGGTCGTTGAGCCTCTGGCACGACCTCGCAGCCGCAGAGGGCGACCCGTTCGAGCCGCGCGCTTCCTTGGGCGGCTCGATCGAGGCGGACGTCGTCATCGTCGGCGCCGGCTACACCGGGCTCTGGACCGCGTACACGTTGCTGCAGCGTGACCCGACACTGCGCGTCGCAGTCGTCGAACGCGAGATCGCCGGGTTCGGGGCATCGGGCCGCAACGGCGGTTGGGCGTCCGGCACCTTTCCCACACCGTGGAAGCGCGTCGCTCGCGACTCATCACCGGACGCCGCACGACGACTGCAGCGGGCGCTCAACGACACCATCGACGTCATGATCGACGTCGCGGCCAAAGAGGGCATCGAGTGCCACGTCAGCAAGGGGGGATCGCTATCGGTGGCGCGCAACCACGCCCAGTGGGCGCGCGCAAAGGCTGAAGTGGCACATGCGCGCGAGTGGGGCTTCGACGAAGACTTTCTGCAGCTGTTGGATGCCGACGAGACCGCCGAACGCGTCGGCATGTCCAACGCTCTCGGCGCGACGTACTCACCACACTGTGCCGCCCTGCAGCCGGCCGCGCTGAATCGAGGGCTCGCCGACGCAGTCGAACGTCACGGCGCAACGATCTACGAACAGACGCCGGTGACGTCCATCGAGCCAGGCATCGCGCGTACGCCGTACGGCGACATCCGAGCCGAGGTGGTCGTGCGCGCAACCGAGGGGTACACGCCAGACCTGCCTGGCATGGCGCGTGACATCGTTCCCATGTACTCGCTCATGGTTGCCACCGAACCCTTGTCGGATGAGGCACTGCAGGCCATCGGACTCGACCAGCGCACAACGTTCACCGACAAGCGGCACCTACGCATCTACGGACAACGCACCCACGACGGGCGGCTGGCGTTCGGTGGTCGGGGCGCGCCTTACCACTACGGCTCAAAGATCGACCCCACCTTCGACCGTGATCCGCGCGTGCACCAGACGCTGCGCGAGATCTTGATCGACCTCTTCCCCGTGCTCCGCGACGTGGGCTTCTCACACGAGTGGGGCGGAAACCTCGGCATCCCCCGCGACTGGTACCCATCGGTCGGCTTCGACCAGCGCACCGGATCTGCGTGGGCCGGGGGCTATGTCGGCAACGGCGTCACGACAGCGTGCCTGGCCGGACTGACCCTGGGCGACCTCATCACTGGCACCGAATCTGACCTCGTCACCTTGCCGTGGGTCGGACGCCGCTCGCGACGGTGGGAGCCGGAGCCGCTGCGGTGGTCTGGCGTGAACGCAGTGACGCAGCTGATGTCACGCGGCGACCGTACGGAAGCTGCGTCCGGCAAGCCGTCGGCGGCCGTTGCGCAGTTCTGGAAGACCCTGGGCGCCTGACCATGTCACTGGAGACCGAGCTGGTCAGCCTGTTCTTCGTGATCTTCGTGGCGGCGCTGGTGCCACTCATCGTGAGCGCCTCATCCGGGGTACGGATCCCCCAGGTCGCGCTGCTGCTCGTCGGCGGAGTCATCATCGGCCCGGAGGCATTGAACCTGGCCGACCCGGACTCGATCTCGCTCATCTCTGAGCTGGGCCTGGGCATCCTCTTCCTGCTCGCCGGGTATGAGATCGACCCCGTACTGATTCGTGACCCGGCCACCAGACGGGCGTCCTGGTCGTGGCTCAGCGCGACCGCCGTCGCCGTCCCGACCGTTCTGCTGCTGCACGCGTTCGGTCTGGTCTCAGCTGAGGTGACGATTGCCCTCGCCCTGACGACCACAGCATTCGGGACGATTCTGCCCATCGCCGCCGAGGCCGGTCTGCTGGGCGGCTCGCTCCGCTCGGCCATCCTTGCCAATGGCGCAGTCGGTGAGGTCGCGCCGATCATTGCCATGGCCTTGCTGCTCGGCGGAAGCGGGAAGCTGCTGTCGCTGGCCACCCTCGTCGTCTTCTTCGCCGCCGCTTACCTCGTCTCGCTCCTTCCCCGTCGCGCCGCGCCCGCACGACTCATCGGTGTGGTTCACCGCCTGTCCGGCGAGACGTCGCAGGCACTGCTGCGCTGGGTCTTCACTCTCCTCATCGGACTGCTCGCATTCGCGACGCTGCTGGGTCTGGACGCCGTCCTGGGCGCCTTTGCTGCCGGCTTCGTGCTGCGCATCGCGCGTCCGAAGAACTACCGGCCGCTGGAGCTGAAGCTGGAGACCATCGGCTACGGCTTCTTCATCCCTGTCTTCTTCGTGTCATCAGGGCTCACGCTCGACATTGACACGATCGTCGACCGACCTGTCGTCGTGGTCCTGCTCTTCGTCCTGATCCTGGTGGTTCGCGGCGGCACCGTCTGGCTCTGGCACGGCAACCTCGACCCCGTTGGCCGAAGGCGCGTTGCGTTGCTCAGCTCCACGACGCTGCCCATGCTCATCGCCCTCACAGAGGTGTCCGTGCGAACAGACCTCATGTCACGGTCGAGCGCGGCAATCGTGATCGGCGCAGGCGTGATATCCGTGCTCGTGCTTCCCGCACTCGCAGTGCGGAGCCTGCCGCGACAGCAACCCGCGGACGCCTAGCCGGCCATCGTGTCGAGGATGAGCGCGACATCCGCCTCGGTCGTGCGTGGGTTGACGACGGCGAACCGCGTCACGGTCTCGCCGTAGTGCGTCGTCGGTAGGACGAAGGCGAAGTTGGCCGCCAGCATCCGGTCGGACCACGCGTAGTAGTCCTCGCGCTTCCACCCCAGGCGCCGGAACACCACCACCGACAGGTTCGGCTCGCGTACCAGCTCGAGGTACTCACGCTTACGGACGCCGTCCGCAGCTGACCGGGCGACTGCGAGCGTCTGCTCCACCGCGTCCGTGTAGGCCTGCGTGCCGTGCGTTGCCAGGCTGAACCACAGCGGCAACCCTCTGGGCCGCCGCGAAAGGTGTACGGCGTAGTCGCTGGGGTTCCACTCGGAGTCTTCGTTGATCGCCTCGAGGTAGCCCGCGGTCTGGGTGTGGGCGGCCTTGGCCAGCGCGGGATCGCGGTAGATGAGGGCGCAGGCGTCGAACGGCGCGAAGAGCCACTTGTGCGGATCAACGATCAGCGAGTCCACACCCTCGATCCCGTCGAAGATGTCGCGAGCACTCGGTGCGCAGAGCGCCGCCAAGCCGTACGCGCCATCGACGTGCACCCAGAGGTTGTGCTCGCGGCCCACCTCGACGGCGCCACGGATGTCGTCGACCACGCCGTAGTTCGTCGTGCCTCCGGTGGCGACGATGGCGAAGAGGTCGTCGGCTCCGTGGTCGGCCACCGCAGCGCGCAGGGCGTCCCCGGTCATCCGACCGTGGTCGTCGACGGGCACGGTGACGATGTCGACGTCCATGACGCGGGCGGCATGCTGCATGGACGAGTGCGCCTCGATGCTGCAGACGAACGCCCACCGTGCCGGTCGGTCTCCTTCGCGTCGCGCCATGGCCGTGTGCCGGGCGGCCACGAGCGACGAGAGGTTGCCGTTCGTCCCTCCTTGCACGAAGCAGCCGCCCGCCTCGGGAGGCAGTCCGGCCAGGTCGGCGATCCAGCGCAGCGCCTGGTTCTCGGCGTACACGGCACCGGCACCCTCGAGCCAGGACCCGCCGTAGATCGAGGAGGCACCGACGACCAGGTCGAAGAGCGTCGCCGCCTCGGTGGGGGCCGCCGGGATGAACGAGAGGTACCGAGGGTTGTCGACCGACAGGCAGGCAGGGGCGAGCACCTCGGTGAAGAGACGGAGCGCCTCATCGCCGCCGAGACCCTCTGGCGTGATGGTCTGACCGGCCGCCTCGCGGATGACAGCGGGAGGTTTGGCGCCGTCGAGCGGCACCGGATCGAGCCGGAGCCGTAGCCGCGCGTAGTCGATGGCCTGCTGGAGGAGACGCTCGGTATCGGCGTCGAACGTATGCATCGTTGCACTGTACGGCCGCTTCGCCGTCTGATGTCAGGGCCGAGGGCAACCGGGGGCGACAAGCGGCGTCCTGTGGGCTACCGTAATCGAACCTACGGAACCGTAAGTTATGCGAGGAGCTGCCCGTGTCCACTCGTGACGACGACGTCCTGGCCACCCGACTGCTCACCGAGCTCGAGCCCGTGGTCGCCGGCGAGATCGACCGGCACATCTCGATGGCGCGCGACTGGTACCCGCATGAGTACGTCCCGTGGAGCGAAGGACGCAACTTCGGCGGCGTCCTCGAGGGTGAGCCGTGGGAGCCGTCCGAGCTGCGGTTCACCGACGCCGCGAACGCCGCCCTGATCGTCAACCTGCTGACCGAGGACAACCTGCCGAGCTACCACTTCGAGATCGCCAACCAGTTCACCCGCGAGGGGGCCTGGGGCGAGTGGGTGCACCGGTGGACGGCCGAGGAGGGTCGCCACGCGCAGGTGATCCGCGACTACCTGACGGTGACACGCTCAGTCGACCCGAACGAGCTGGAAGACCTGCGGATGGCCCACATGCAGACGGGGTTCACCGCACTGCACCCGGGAATGCTCGGCGGGCTGGCCTACGTGTCGTTCCAAGAGCTCGCGACGCGGGTGTCACACCGCAACACCGGCAAGTCCACCGGCGACCCCGTGGCCGAGCAGATGTTCCAGCGCATTGCGCTCGACGAGAACCTGCACATGATCTTCTACCGCAACATGCTCGGTGCCGCGTTCGAGCTGGCGCCCGACGAGGTGATGGGGGCGGTGCGCGATGTCGTCCTCGACTTCAAGATGCCAGGGCACGACATTCCAGGGTTCCAGCGCAAGGCGGTGCAGATCGCGGTCGCCGGAATCTACGACCTGCGCCAGCACAAGGACGAGGTGCTCATGCCGGTGCTGCGCCACTGGAAGGTCTTCGAGCGCACCGACCTCGGTCCCGAGGGTGAGAAGGCGCGCCAGCAGGTGGCCGAGTTCCTCGACGACCTCGAGGTGACGGCGTCCCGTTTCGAGGAGAAGCGCGACGCCCTCAAGGCCCGCCTCGCCGCCCGCTAACCCCCCCCCGTCCCCCCCGTCATTGCGGAAACCTGCTGGGGTCCAGACCCCACTCAACTACCGCAATAGCGAACAGTGGCGTCCGCACGGGGTCACTGCGCCCGTCCATCCGCGGTCCCGAAGCACCGTGGATACCTCTGCGGCCACCGCACACGGCTGGTGCAGGTCAGCATGTCCATAGCGCAAGGTGGCGTTTCCCCGTCGGGTACTTGCGTTGTCGCGACGGCTGTCGCGATGACGCCCGGAGCCTTCATGACCCATTCGCCCGTCGAGTTCGACAACCGTCGAGAACTCGTCGTACTCGACGTCCTTGCGGATCGGGATGCCATTGACGCGGTCCTTCACCTGGCGCCGGCCCCGCGGAAGTCCATGGGGTCGCTCGACTCTCGCCAAGTACTTGTGCTCGAGATTGCTCTCCACTCCACCGATCACGTCGGCGAGGGTGTCCTTGACCAGTTGACGATTCCGCTGGCGCTTGCGTCGTCCCATCGCGAGCAGGATTGCGCGCGCCGAGACCGCGCTGCTTCGACAGGCATCAGTCAGGAGCCCTACCACTGCATAGGGAGATCGCATCTCATCGATGAGGTCGAGCACGGTGTCGGCAGCCGTGGTGATGGGCCATCCATCGTGGGTACTGCCTTTGGCGGGGAGCAGTCGACTGCGGCGCACCCGGACCCCTGGGACCGCGACCTCCCGTCGACTCTCAGGGATCGACACCTCCAGCAGTAGCTCTCGATGGAGTCTCCCGAAGCCGTACACCTCGGCCGCGGTGTCGTGGCTGAGGACCGCTCCTTCGCCTGAGGCCAACAGTGCCGCCCAGCGGACGGAAGGGCGTCCCGGCTTGGTGTTGGCCATGAAATACACCCCGTCGTGAAGGCGACGCCAGCGCCCCGCAGCGACGTGGGCACGGATTTCCTCATACCCAACTCCCAGTGCCTCGGCTTGCGCCGTGGAGAAGACCCCAGCCTGACTCCCGGTGAGGCGTCGAAGGCTCCCATGCCTACGCGAGGGACGAGTCGTCGGACTAACCATGGATGGAGGCTGGCATCCGATTGCCAACCGCATGCCGAATCCCGCGCCATGTGCATAACACTGCGGAAGTTTGTTGGGGTCAGGACCCCAACAAACTTCCGCAATGCTGGAGTGAGGCCTGCGGGTCAGCGGGAGGGGGCGCGGAGGGCGGTCAGCACCAAGGCGCGTGCGGTGACGCCGATCTCTGACAGGCGCACCTGCTCGGACGCCGAGTGCGCGTAGCGCACCTCCCCCGGCCCGTAGTGCAGGCTCGGGATGCCGGCGCCGTTGTACAGACGCAGGTCGCTGCCGTAGGGGGCGCCGCGTGGACGCGGGATGCCGCCGGTCACGTCAGCCACCGCACCCTGCAGTGCGGGCAGCAGCCAGTGATCGCCGCCGGCATCACCGCGACCGCCCGCGCCATCGGCCTCCCCGTCGTCGGACCAGCCGAGGTAACGGCCGCTCGCGAACTGGCCGCCGCTCCAGGCGACGCGCACGGGGTGGTCGCGCAGCCACGGGTCGGCAGCGGACGCCTCGGCCACCCGCTCCTCGAGCGCAGCGCGCGCCACCGCAACGTCTTCGCCGATCTGGACGCCGAACCGCCCCTCGGCGGTGAGCCGGTCAGGCACCGTGCTCGACCAGTCGCCCGCGTCCACCCGGCCGACCATCAGCGGGTACGCGATGGGGTACTCGCTCATCAGCGGAGAGACACTCTCGTTGCGCTCATGCTCCAGATCCTGCAGCGCCTGGTACACGGGCACGAAGACGTCGAGCGCAGATACCCCCTCGTAGCGCGTACTGCCGTGCGTAGCGGCACCCTCGACGGTCAGCGTGAAGGTCAGGGCTCCACCGGTGGCCACGATCACGGTCTCGCTCGTCGGCTCGGTGATCACGCACGCCGCAGCGGTGTGCCCGCGCCGCAAGGTGGCGAACGCACCGAGACCGCCATCCTCCTCGCCGCCCACCGCATGCACCGCAATCGGCCCCGGCAGCCGGACGCCCGACCGCACCAACGCTTCGAGGGCGATCAGGTTCGCCACGACGCCGGCCTTCATGTCGCAGGCACCGCGTCCGAACATGACCCCGCCCTCGACGCGCGCGGTGAACGGGTCGCCCTGCCACTGCCCCAGGTCTCCAGGCGGGACGACATCGGTGTGCCCCTGGAACGCCAGCACCGGCGGCCCGCCGCCGCCCAGTACTCCGACCGTGCCCCACGCCTCGTCGCGCGGAGCCTCCATGCCGGGGAACTCCGGATCGGCCGTCAGCGCAGGCAGGTCGACGCGCCAGTGGTCGACCTCGCACCCGAGCGCGTCCAGCTGATCGGCCACCCATCGCTGCGCGGCGCCCTCGGCGGCGGTACCGGTGACCGACGGGATCGCGATCAGGTCGGACAGGAGCTGCGTCCACCGATCCGTGCCCAAGGCGTCGACGGCGTCCAGGGCGGCGCGCTCGTCGGCGGTCAGCTGCGAGGACTCCGTCATGCGCGCCAGAGCGGCTGGGTGAGGCACGTCGGCCCACCGTCACCCTTGACGGCCACTTCGGTACCGGCGAACTCGTGCACCGTGACGCCGGCGGCGTCGAGCTTCGCGCGCACCTTGTCGTTGCCCGCCGCGAGAACAACCTCGCCCGGAGCCACCGCCAGGATGTTCGCCCCCTGGGTGAGCATCTCGTCCTCGTCGACCGTGATCCGCGCGATCCCACGCTCGTCCAGCATCTCGAGCAGGGCCACCGGGGCGAGCGGTTCGTAGACCACGGCCAGGTCGTGGGCGATCGGCGAGATCACGCTCATCAGGTGCAGCACGGCGTCCGGGCCTAGGTAGTGCGGCAGGTCGACGCTGACCACGCTGACACCGTGCGGCTCGAGCAGCGCCCGGAACTGCGCCACCGCGGACGCGTTCGTGCGGTACCCGCGACCGACGACCAGCGTGCGCTCGT
>JAHEKZ010000022.1:11555-25117 GCA_024644435.1 Actinomycetes bacterium
ACCTCGGCGCCGAACCCTGTCAGCAGGTCGACGAACTCGGCGTGCTGGCGGGGCAACAGGTCGAGGTCTGGTTCGCGCCAGTGCCCGTCGGCGACAAACTCACCGACGGTGGTAGGCGTCCGGACGAAGACCTTCTTGAGGGGCGAAACCATGTCGGGGGTGCCCCAGCCATCGAGGGGGCCAGCCGGTGAGCTCATGCTGGCCACCGTAGGGGGCGACCGAGACGGCGTCGAGGGTTGCCCTTGCCTGACCATTCACTCAGCATCTAGCGTCGAGGGTCCGGCGGCGTACCGTCGGCCAACGCCCACAAGAAGGTAGGTACCTGGTGCACGAGGTTCGCGGTGTGGTGTCGATGGGCAAAGGCGCCCCGGTCACGGTCGAAACGGTGCTCGTGCCCGATCCCGGTCCTGGTGAGGCACTCGTCGACGTTCAGGCGTGCGGCGTCTGCCACACCGACCTGCACTACCGCGAGGGCGGCATCAACGACGACTTCCCGTTTCTGCTCGGGCACGAGGCGGCCGGCGTCGTCTCGGCGGTCGGCGAAGGTGTCACCGACGTGGCGCCGGGCGACTACGTCATCCTCAACTGGCGGGCGGTGTGCGGGCAGTGCCGTGCCTGCCGCCGAGGACGCCCTTGGTACTGCTTCGCCACCCACAACGCCACACAGAAGATGACATTGGCCGACGGCACCGTGCTGTCGCCTGCGCTCGGAATCGGCGCCTTCGCCGACAAGACGCTCGTCGCCGCGGGTCAGTGCACGAAGGTGAACCCGGATGCTGCCCCTGATGTCGCGGGCCTCCTGGGATGCGGCGTCATGGCAGGCATCGGCGCCGCCATCAACACCGGAGGCGTCACCCGCGGCGACTCCGTCGCCGTGTTCGGCTGCGGTGGCGTAGGCGACGCCGCCATCGCGGGCGCTCGACTCGCCGGCGCACACACGATTATCGCCGTCGACGTCGACGACCGGAAGCTGCAGTGGGCCAGCGAGTTCGGCGCCACACACACCGTCAACGCCAAGAACCAAGATCCGGTCGAGGCGATCAAGGCGATCACCGAGCACGGGGCCGACGTCTGCATCGAGGCGGTCGGCAACCCGGCCGTCTTCCAGCAGGCATACGACGCCCGTGAGCTGGCCGGAACGCTGGTTCTCGTAGGCGTCCCCACGCCAGACATGAAGTGGACCACGCCGCTCATCGACATCTTCGGACGCGGTGGCTCGATCAAGTCGTCGTGGTACGGCGACTGCCTTCCCAGCCGCGACTTCCCGATGCTGATCGACCTGTACCTGCAGGGTCGGCTGCCGCTCGAGAAGTTCGTATCGGAGAAGATCGGCATCGACGACGTCGAGTCAGCCTTCGCGAAGATGCACGACGGCGACGTGCTGCGATCGGTGGTCATGTTCTCGTGACTGCCCGCATCGACCACCTCGTGACGTCCGGCACGTTCTCGCTCGACGGCGAGACGTTTGACGTCGACAACAACGTGTGGATCGTCGGCGACGACGACGAGTGCATCGTGATCGACGCTCCACACGACGTCGACGCCATCATGGACGTCGTGGGCGACCGTCGCGTGCGCTCCATCATCTGCACGCACGCGCACGACGATCACATCCGCTATGCACCTGAGCTGGCCGACCTCACCGGCGCGCCAATCATGCTGCACCCGGACGATGAGCAGGTCTGGGTGTTGACCCACCCCGATCGATCGGCCGACGGCGATCTCGAGGACGGTGACGTGGTCAGCGTTGCCGGCGTGCAGCTTGAGGTGCACCACACTCCAGGGCACTCACCAGGGGCGGTCTGCCTCTACTCCCCAGAGCTCGGCGTCCTGTTCAGCGGCGACACTCTCTTCTCCGGCGGGCCAGGTGCCACGGGACGTTCGTTCTCCGACTTCCCGACGATCATCGAGTCGATCGACATGCTGATCAAGGACTTTCCCGGCGACACCCTCGTGCACACCGGTCACGGCGACTCGACGACGCTGGCGGCGGAGGCTCCGCACCGGCAGGAGTGGCTCGACCGCGGTCACTGATCAGTGCGGCGGTGTTGAGCTCGTGACCGCACGAGAACAGTCCTCACCCAAACGCCTGGTGCGTCATCCTGATTCGTGAGATAGCGTGAACGAACCGCAATCGGGGGCCGGAGGAACCATGGCAACACCAGAGGCGACGCCAGCAGTCGACCCAGAGATCATCGACATGGTCGACCAGGTGCGAAACCGGTATGGGGCCCACGGCCTGCGCCAGCTCATCGAGCTCGCCACCGCCGAGGCCGAAGACACCGAGAGCGCTCTCGCAGCGCTCGCCGAGGCCAACTGAACGACTGCTTCCGCCTGACTAGACTGCCCCGCCCGCACTCGGTGGAGGATCCGCCGGGCGCGTCCCCCGACAACCCGGCGGATCCCATCCCCCGAGGAGCTCGAAGGAATCTTCACGCTGCCACGAGCGGCGAAGATATCCGATCGACCGAAAGGTTGAGCTCATCCCCAGCCCTCGCTCTGGCCCCATGCGTCACACCAGTAACGCGGCACAGGGTGAAGAACTACCCACAGAGCCGGCGATCGGACTCGAACCGATGACCTACCGCTTACAAGGCGGTTGCGCTACCAGCTGCGCCACGCCGGCCAGAGAGGCGAGCCTACCTTCGGGGAACTTCTGGGCGTCATGGCGGCGCGGAATTACCCCAAAGCCGCGGCGGGTGGACGCGTGAGGCACCAGATCCGGGTCGCGTCGTCCAGGGTGATCTCTGACGAGACGGCGAAGCCGAAGCGTTCATAGAAGCCCACGTTCGCCTCGGTCCCGGTCTCGAGGTAGGTCTCGAGGCCGGCTGTGTCAGCCGCCTCGAGGCCCGGGCGTAGCACCGCCGCACCGTGTCCGCGTCCGCGCGCAGACGGGTCGGACGCGATCACGCCAAGGTAGTAGTGCGGGCCGGTGGGTGCGAGATCGTGCACCGCCTCCTCGTATGTGTCGAGCCGCGCCTCGATCACGGGCCCGAAGGCGTCAGCCGCGGTCCGCCACAGCGCCTGCTGCTGGTCGGCGCCGAGGGTCGGCCCACCCGGCGGGTCCCAGAGCGACGCCGACACCACCACGCCGCCCATCTCCTCCACCCACACCTGTCCACCGAGGACACGCAGGTCGAGCAGGAAGGCGAGGAACGTGCGCGCGTGGTCCCCGTAGTCGGCACCGAAGAAGTGTCCGAACGCCGGTTCTGTGACGAAGGCGGCCTCCACGACGTCCAGGATGCGCTCGCGATCGCCAGGGGATGCCGGTCGTACGAGTCGAGTCATTCCCGCATTCTTGCGGATGTCACCGAGAGGCGGCGAGCAGCCAGAGAGCCTGCAGTAAAGCTGGCGTCACGACAGCGACCGCTGGGCGGGGTCGCAGCCATCCAGTTGCCGCCAGGGCTACCGCCCACGGCACCGCGACCGCAGCCACGACCGCAACCGGTGTGTCAAAGGTGTCACGCAGGAGCACAGCGAAGCCGATGGCCAGCACCAGCACTGTCATGGCGGCGACGGTCGCCAGCACGACTCCCCGTGTCGCCTGCCAGGGCTCGAGCTCATCGCGCGACACCAACAGCCAGAGGGCCGTCGCCAGTGCAGCGGCAGCAGACGCCGTGACGAGCAGCAGGGTCACGACCTCATTATCGAGAACGTTCCCGGCACAGGGCTGCCCGGCGACCCAGAGCCACCCGGCGGCAGCACCGCCCAACAGGGTCAGTGACGAGCCGGCCGCGAGGGCAGGGGCGACCGCGGTGGCGCGAGGCAGCCGCAGCGTCATCGCCAGACCAGCGAGTCCGACGAGCAGTGACATCGTGATGGCCGAAGGCAACATATGGACGTCGTCGCCACCGCATCCCCGCATCGTGCCGAACGTGAGAGCCACACCGAGTACCAGTGCGGCCACCACGTGCACGATGCCGACATTGCGCATACGCGGACGCACTTGCTGGACACCCCGCGTGGGGGCATCGATCACTCTGAACACCGGCTCCTCCTCGGCGTCCATCCTGGCTGAGTGTTCAGGTGCGGGTGCCGAATGCCGTCACCGTTCCCCCAGACGGGTCAATGCGGAAGTTCTGTGGGGTTCTGGCCCCAGAGAACTTCCGCATTGCTGGGGTTAGGAGCGGTGCTGGGCCAGTGCATAGAGGCCGATTCCGGCAGCCACGCTGGCGTTGAGCGACTCGGTCCCCCCGCTGATCGGGATCCCGGCCACCACGTCGCACCCCTCGCGCACCAGACGTGACAGTCCGGCGCCCTCGGCGCCGATCACGAGGACCAGCGGCAGGCTGGCGTCCACCTGGTCGATGGTCATCTCGGCGTCAGCGGCGAGCCCGATGACGAAGAGACCGGCCTTGCGGTAGGCCGCGAGCGCCCGCGCCAGGTTGGTGCACTGCGCAACGGGGACGCGCGCCGCCGCCCCGGACGCCGTCTTCCATGCGGACGCGGTCATGCTCGCGGCGCGACGGTCGGGAACGAGGACGCCGTGGGCTCCGAAGGCAGCAGCGGAGCGGACCACCGCCCCCAGGTTGCGTGGGTCGGTGACGTGGTCAAGGGCAACGATGAGCGGCGTCTCGTTGGCATCGACGGCGCGCGCCACGAGGTCGTCCGCGTGTGCGTACTCGTACGGGGGCACCTGCAGGATGAGCCCCTGGTGTGTCAGCCCGTCGGCCAGCCGGTCGAGCTCGATCCGGGGCGCCTCGAGCACCGGCAAGGCCTGCTCGTTCGCCAGGTCAACGGCGTGCTTCACCCGCTCGTCGGTGTCGATCCGCTCGGCGACGTACAGCGCTGTCGCCGGGATCTGCGCCGTCAGTGAGTCGACGACGGAGTTGCGTCCGACGACATACTCGGGGCCACCCTTGGCGGATCGGCCGCGCCCGGACGCCGGACGCTTTCCGCCCTTCTCGTCTCGCTTGGCGGCCGCGCGAGCCTTGCGGGCGGCGGGGTGCTTGTCGCGCTCGGACGCCTTGGGCGTGGGCCCGCGCCCCTTCAGCTGCTTGCGGCGCTGCCCCCCGCTACCCACGGACGGCCCCTTCTTCGACTTGCGGATCGCGCCCTTGCGCTCTGAGTTGCCGGCCATCAGTTCTCCTCCAGCAGTGACCAGCGGGCGCCCTCTGCGGTGTCATCGATCGCGATACCGGCCGCCGCGAGAGAGTCGCGAATCGCGTCGGCGGTGGTGAAGTCCTTGCTCTTCCTGGCCTGCTGGCGTGCCTCGAGCTGACCGGTGACCAGGGCGTCCACCACGTCATGCAGCTCAGAGCCAGCGGTGTCCCGGTCGACCCATGGTGAGGCGAGCGGGTCGATACCCAGGATGGCCAGCATTCGCCGCACCGACGCGAGGGCGCCGCGCGCCACCACATCGTTGCCCGATGCCAGCGCCTTGTTGCCGTCGGTCGCCACCTCGTGGATGGCAGCCAGCGCCGCAGGCAGACCGAAGTCGTTGTCCATTGCCCGCTCGAAGTCGGCGCACACAATGCTGGGTTCGGTCTCACCGACGCGCTGGGTGGCGTGCCGGACGAACGACTCGAGACGACGGAACCCGGCGCCGGCCTCTTGCAGGGCGTCTTCGCTGTACTCCATGTGGGAGCGGTAGTGCGACGCGACGAGGTAGTAGCGCAGCTCGATCGGGCGCACGCGCTTGACCACCTCGGTGACCAGGAGCGAGTTGCCGAGCGACTTGCTCATCTTCTCGCCGCTGGTGGTGACCCAGTAGTTGTGCAGCCAGTAGGACGCGAACGCGTCACCGGCCGCCTTGCTCTGTGCGATCTCGTTCTCGTGGTGTGGGAAGACCAGATCGAGACCGCCGCCGTGGATGTCGAAGGCGGCACCGAGGTACTTGTGTGCCATCGCCGAGCACTCCAGGTGCCAACCGGGACGCCCCGGCCCCCACGGGGTGTCCCATGACGGCTCACCGGGCTTGGCTGACTTCCAGAGCGCGAAGTCGCGCGGGTCTCGTTTGGCGTCGGAGGAGGAGTCGGCCGCAGCCTGCATCTCGTCGACCCGCTGACCCGACAGCTCGCCGTACTGCGGCCACGACGCCACATCGAAGTAGACGTCGCCGCCCGCCGCATAGGCGTGCCCGCCAGCGATCAACCGCTCCATCAACGTGACCATCTCGGGGACATGCCCGGTCGCGCGCGGCTCACCCGCTGGGGGAAGGCAGCCCAGAACGTCGTACGCGTCAGCGAAGGCCCGCTCGTTCCGCATCGCCAGCTGCCAGTACGGGATGCCCTCAGACTCGGCGCCGGCGATGATCTTGTCGTCGATGTCGGTGACGTTGCGGACCAACGTGACGTCGTACCCCCGGTGCGCGAACCAACGACTCATCACGTCGAACACGATCCCGCTGCGGATGTGACCGATGTGCGGCGGAGCCTGCACGGTGGCGCCACAGAGGTAGATCGACACCCGGCCGGGAACCAGCGGCGTGAACGCACGCGACTGGCGCGCGGCAGTGTCGTAGAGCGAGATCGTCACCGGTGCAGGCTACCGGGGCACGATCAGGGCTGTGGCGACGGCGGCGACGCCCTCGCCACGTCCGGTCAGGCCCAGGCCGTCGGTCGTGGTGCCGCTCACCGAGACGGAGGCATCGCAGGCCGTGCCCAGGGCCGCCTCGGCCTCGCGCCGCCGTGGCCCGATCTTCGGACGCTCACCGATCACCTGCACGGCGATGTTGCCGATCCGGTAGCCGGCCTCGCCGACCAGTCGTGCGCACTCCGAGAGCAGCCGGACGCCCGACGCTCCTGACCACTCGGGACGATCGGTGCCGAAGACCGCTCCGAGGTCACCAAGACCAGCGGCCGACAACAGCGCGTCGCAGCAGGCATGGGCGGCGACGTCGCCATCGGAGTGACCGCCGCACCCGGCTGGCTCATCGGGCCACATGAGCCCGGCCAGCGCCATGGGACGACCGGTGTCGAGCGGGTGGACGTCGACGCCGACCCCGACGCGCGGCGTCGGCACTAGTTCACCCCTGCCGACCGACGGCGCGCCAGGACGGCCTCAGCGAGCACCAGATCGAGCGGACGGGTCACCTTGAATCCATCCTCAGACCCCGGGATCACAATCACCGGACGCCCGAAGTGCTCGACCAGGCCGGCGTCGTCGGTGGCGTCCTCCAGCCCCTGCTCGGCAGCATCCCGGTGGGCCGACTCAAGAACGATGCGCGCAAAACCCTGCGGAGTCTGGGCGGTCCGCAGCTGTGAGCGGTCGACCGTTGCCTCGACGCGCCCAGCCGTGTCGACCTGCTTGACGGTGTCGGTCACCGGCACCGCGGGAACGACGGCGTCGGCACCGGCACGGACCGCCGACGTCACGGAGTCGATCACCTCTTCTGGGACCAGAGGACGGGCAGCGTCATGGACCAGGACGACGTCGACGTCGTCCGGGATGACGCGGAGCGCCAGGGCGACCGATCGCTGGCGCGTCTTGCCGCCGGTCACGACATGCAGCTCGGTGTCACCCACGACGGTGTGCAGCAACGTGGCCACCCTGGCCTCTTCACCCTCGGGTGCAGCAACGACGATCACATCGACGGAGCGGGCCTCAGACAGTGCGCGAACGGCGTGGGCCAGCAGGGGCTGACCGGCGAGCTCGCGCAGCGCTTTGGGCTCGCCTGGGCCGAGCCGCTCACCACGGCCCGCGGCCGGAACGATGGCTGCCGCCCTCATCGGGCGGGCTCCACCTCGTGTTGGTTCATGGGGACAGGTTCCCCTACCGGACGGGTGAACACCAAACGACCGTTGGCCGTCGTGAGCACGCTGGTGACCTGGACGAGCACTTCGTGGCCGACGAACTCACGTCCGCGCTCGACAACCACCATCGTGCCGTCGTCGAGGTAGCCCACGCCCTGCCCCGGCTCCTTGCCGGTCTTGGTGACCAGCACGGTCACCTCGTCGCCGGCGGTGACCGGAGGTCGCAGGGCGAGCGCCAGTGCGTGCAGGTTGAGGACGCGGACGCCGGCGATCCCGGCCGCTTTGGCGAGGTTGGTGTCGAGCGTGAGCAGAGCAGCCTCCCGGTCGATGGACAGCCGCACGAGCTTGGCGTCCACTTCAGGGACACCGGGCACCGAGTCGTCCAGCACGACCACGTCGACGCCCGGTTCGCGTTTGAGCACCTCGAGCACCTCGAGGCCACGACGCCCCTTGGCCCGCCGGATGTCGTCTCCGGCGTCGGCAAAGCCCTGCAGCTCACCGATCACCGGGGCCGTGACAATGATCTGCCCGTGCAGGAAACCAGCGCGGACCACGTCGATGATCCGGCCGTCGATGGCTACCGAGGTGTCGATGATCTTGGGGTAGGCCGACGCTGACGACGATGGCGGGGACATACCGGCTTTCGCGCCGAACATGCCGATCATCGAGTCACGTTTGGCTGCCCCGACGCGAAACCCGAGCAAGCCCAGGACCACGACAGCGAAACAGAAGATGGGGATTGAGAGCGCCGGCGTCCCGACGAAGAAGATCGGCCAGGCCATGGCCATGCCGAGGAAGACCCCGACCATGCCGCCGAACACGCCGCCGACGATCGTCTCGGCCGAGACCGACCGCAGCCGCTCCTCGGTGCGGTCGACGGCAGCGATGGTGCTGCGGCCGAGGACGCCTCCGATGGCGTAGCCGATGAACGAGCCGAGGACGACACCGAGCAGGGCACCGTCGACTCCGGCAAAGGGGGTCTCGTCCAGGGTCCACTGGGAGCCGACCAACGACCCGAGGCCGGCGAAGAACACCACGACAAACAGGCGCAGAAGCTCGACCACACCGCTGGGGACGCGGGCGAGCCTGGGCCGTTTCATGCGAGAGCTCCTCGAGGTGGTGCCTGACCTGGTCCTGCCTGCAGTGTCGGCACGAAGAGGCGCCGCCCTAAGCAGCAGCGGCCCTCAGCACCATGGAGGCCTAGTCCGGCGCAGCCCGCAGCCGTCCAAACCCAGGGGTACAGGCGGAGGAGCGAAGGACTAGCTGGCGAGTACCTCGTCGAGGATGGCCTCAGCCTTGTCCTCGTTGGTCTTCTCAGCCAGCGCCAGCTCGGACACCAGGATCTGCCGCGCCTTGGCCAGCATCCGCTTCTCGCCGGCCGACAGGCCGCGGTCCTGCTCGCGGCGGAAGAGGTCGCGGACGACCTCGGCCACCTTGATCACGTCACCGGAGGCGAGCTTCTCGAGGTTGGCCTTGTAGCGGCGCGACCAGTTGGTCGGCTCTTCGGTGTAGGGCATGCGCAGCACGGTGAAAACCTGCTCGAGGCCATCGGCGTTGACGACGTCGCGAACGCCGACGTACTCAGCGTTGTCGGCGGGGACACGCACCGTGAGATCGCCCTGGGCCACCTTGAGAACGAGGTAGAGCCGCTCTTCACCCTTGACCGTTCGGGTCTCCATGGCCTCGATCTTCGCCGCACCGTGGTGGGGGTAGACGACCGTCTCGCCAACCTCGAACGTCATGTGGTGAAGTCCCCTCTTGTGGTGTGCGGAAGACCTAGTCTAACACGCCTCTCGGACGCGCCTATCAGCGTTTCCGCAGGTCAGAGGGTGTTCGCGGGTGGAAGAACCCCGGAATTGGGGCTTGACAGGACAGTCGGGTCCATGGCACGCGCGCGCACACCACGGGATTCGGGGCGATACTCAAGCCATGAGCGGCTCAGGCGGGGCGGGGCCCAGTCCGGACGGCCGTCACGACGATCTGGCGCCCGAAGAGCTCGACGGGCTCACCCTGCACGTCCCTGACGACCCCCGCGAGCTCGAGGACGACCCCGCGACGTGGGGCGGCCGCTCGGAGTCCGGACCGACCGTTCCCACTCCCTGGGCCGACCGACGCGCGGCCCGACGCAGGAGGCTCTCGGTGACGGCCGGAATCGTGGCCGCCTCCATGGTTGTGGTCGCGCTCTCTGGGGCGGTCGGTGCCTGGATCGTCGGCCCGCAGGCGTCCGCCCCCTCGGCCGTCCCCCTCGCCAGCGTCAATCCAGCCCCCGGCCAGATCGGTGGTCTGCTGCCCGAGGACGCCGTGCTGCAGAACGGCTCGGCCGCCATCACCGCGCGGTCGTTGCGCCCCGCCGTGATCGCCGTCGTCCCGGCTGACTGCGACGAGTGCGCCGACCTGATGTCGACGCTGGCACCGCAGGTGGGGTCGTTCGGCTTCCCACTCGTGGCGGTCGGGGCATCACAGCAGAACGAACAGCTGGCGTCGCTGGCCGAGACCGTCGGTAGCACGCGGCTGCTCACCCTGACGGACGCGCAGGGCGCCCTGCGCGCTGCCTTCGGCGGCACCGGAGTGACTCTTCTTCTGGTCCGCGACGACGGGGTCGTCATACAGGTCGTCCGCGACCCAACTCCCGACACCCGGATCGAGGCGGCGCTGGTCGAGATGGCGCCCGCAGCCGGGCTTGATGCCTGAACGCCGGGTTGCTGCGTTTCCGTGCACTCGACTGGCTACGCTGTCGGCCATGATGCGCTCGCTCCTCGTCGTCCCCCGCCTGCGACTTCCACTCGCCGCAGCCGCGTCGGCCCTGCTCGTCCTCAGCGGATGCGCAACCGGCCAGCAGGCCGAGACCAGCCAGAGCTACAACCCCACCGACGGACGCAACGTCAACGTCCCGGCAGACGCCGCCTACGACGACGACTACATCGCAGTGCGCAACGCACTCGTGGTCAGCGACGGCGGGCCGGCGTCCATCACCGTCACCCTGGTCAACAACGGTGTCGAGGCCGAGCTGCTCTCCGAGGCCAGGATCGGCGACCAGCCGGCGGTGTTCGTCGGTGGGCCGGTCGAGCTGATCCCCGCGCAGAGCGTCCGGATCGGCGGCGGGTCAGAGCAGATCGCCTTGGTCCAGGCCGGCGGCGTCGAGCCAGGCCAATGGACCGAGCTGACGCTCACCTTCAGCCGAGCGGGCAGCGTCACGATCGACGTCCTGGTGATCGCCTCCGACGACGAGTACGCCGTCGGCGGAGAGTCCGCCTAACCCCCCACTCTCGCCGAGTGCACACCTGGTTGACGCTTTCGCACGCCGAGTGCACACCTGGTTGACGCCCAGTTGACGCCCTAAGCCTCGAACTTGTAGCCCAGGCCTCGCAACGTCACGATGTACCGCGGGTTCGCCGGGTCATCCTCGATCTTGGAGCGCAACCGTTTGACGTGGACGTCGAGCGTCTTGGTGTCACCGACGTAGTCCGACCCCCACACCCGGTCGATCAGCTGCATGCGCGTGAGGACGCGGCCGGCATTGCGCAGCAGCATCTCGAGCAGCTCGAACTCCTTGAGCGGCAGCTTGAGGGTTTCGCCGTTGACCGTGACCACGTGCCGCTCGATGTCCATCCGCACGGGGCCACCCTCGAGTACGGGTGGCAGCAGGTCCTCGGCCTCGCCACCGCGTCTCAGCACCGCGCGGATACGGGCGACCAGCTCGCGAGAGGAAAACGGCTTCGTGACGTAGTCGTCCGCACCGAGCTCGAGCCCGACGACCTTGTCGATCTCGCTGTCCTTGGCCGTGAGCATGATCACGGGAACGTTCGATCGCTGACGGATCGTGCGACACACTTCGGTCCCAGGGATCCCGGGAAGCATCAGGTCGAGCAGGACGAGATCGGCGCCGTTGCGCTCGAAGTCGTCAATCGCATCGTGACCATTGCTGGCCACCGCGACGTCGTAGCCCTCTTTGCGAAGCATGTACGACAACGCGTCACTGAACGACTCTTCGTCCTCGACCACCAGCACGCGCGTCACAGGCTCTCCTCGTCCCGGGTCGCGTCGGCGGGCGACGGGTTCACGCCAAGACGGCGCCAGTCGTCGCGGTGGGCGGGCAACCGCAGCGTGAAGGTCGACCCCGTGCCCTCCGAGCTCCACACCCGCACCTCGCCGCCATGGTTGGCCGCTACGTGCTTGACGATCGAGAGCCCGAGGCCGGTGCCGCCGGTCGCCCGTGAGCGTGCCGGGTCAACCCGGTAGAAGCGCTCGAAGATGCGCTCGAGGTCACGCTCGGGGATCCCGATGCCTTGGTCGGCGACGCTCAGCTCGACGACGTCTTCCGACAGGTGGACGCCGACCGTGATGCGGGTGTGGTCGGGGCTGTAGTTGATGGCGTTGGCCAACAGGTTTCGGACGCCCGTGACCAGCTGGTACTCGTCACCGAGCACCGACAGCCCATGTTGACCCCGAACCTCCAGTCGGATCTGGCGTGCCTCGGCCTCGAGGTGGATGGCGTCGATCGCCTCGGCGACGACGTCATCGACGTTGATGATGCGCGCTTCCCGTAGTGGGTCGTTGCTCTGCAACCTGGAGAGCGAAATCAGGTCTTGCACCATCATCGTGAGGCGGTGCGACTCGTGCTGCATCCGCCCGGCGAACCGACGGACGGCCTCCGGATCGTCCGCAGAGCCCGAGACAGCCTCTGACAGCAGCGCCAAGGCGCCGACCGGGGTCTTGAGCTCGTGACTCACATTGGCCACGAAGTCGCGCCGCACGGCATCGAGCCGCCGAACCGCTGTCTGGTCCTCGGCGAGCAGCAGCACGTGTTCCTCGAGCGGGGCCAGTCGCACATCCAGAACGAGCAGCTCGGTGCCACGGTGCCCACGCGGAACTTCGACCTCGAGCTCGCGGACCTCGCTGTCACGGCGAACCTGACGGGCCAACAGCACCAGGGTGTCGACCCGAAGCCGGTTGCCCCGGATCAGGCCGTATGGCAACGCCGACGGGCTGGACCTGACCACTCGGTCACGACTGTCGAGGACCACCCATGCCGAGCGAAGAGCCGAGAGCACCGCCTCAGCGCCAGGGGGCAGCGCAGGGGCATCGGCGTCGAACGACGTGGGGGAGGTCTCGGACACACCCCAACAGTAGGACGCCGATCGCGCGGGCTTGCCCACCTGGGGCCGAATCCGCCTACCGTTTCAGAGATGTTCACCTGCCTGGCGACCCCGGTTCACCGGGGCTCACCGGGCGTTTACCCATCACCCTCTACGCTGAGCCCATGCGAGAGCAGTATCACGAGCAACTGGCAGAGATCAGTGAAAACCTTGTCGCGATGACGCACATGGTGGGCGACGCCATGGGGCGTTCGACGCGAGCCCTCCTAGAGGCTGATCTTCAGGCTGCCGAGTCGGTGATCGCAAGCGACATCGACATCGACGAGCGGGCTGACGCCCTAGAGGTGCTGACTCTGGATGTCATCGCCCTCCAGGCCCCCGTGGCTGGTGAGCTGAGGGCACTCGTCGGTGCGCTGCGCATCAGCACCACCCTTGAGCGCATGGGCGACCTCGCCGAGCACATCGCTCAGAGCGCCCGCCGTCGCTACCCCGACGTCGCTGTGCCCGAAGAGCTGCACGAGACGATCCGCGAGATGGGCGACCTCGCCGTGCGACTGGTCTACGAGACCGGCGAGATCATCAAGACCGTCGACGTCGCCCACGCACTCCGCCTGGAGGTCGAGGACGACCGAATGGACGAGCTGCACCGGCAGATGTTCATGAAGATCCTTGCCCCGGATTGGTCACACGGAGTCGAGAGCGCCATCGACGCCACGCTGATCAGCCGCTTCTACGAGCGCTTCGCCGACCACTCGGTGTCCGTCGCCCGCCG
>JAHEKZ010000022.1:25217-37874 GCA_024644435.1 Actinomycetes bacterium
ACCGCGCTGATCGCGGCGGACGCCGCGTCGGGGTCGAGGTACGTGCCACCGGGAGTCGTCGGACGCAGTGCGGCATCGAGCTCGTAGCTCAGTGGAATGCCCGTCGGGATGTTGAGCCCGGCGATCGCGTCGTCCGCGATCCCATCGAGGTGCTTGACCAGGGCACGCAACGAGTTCCCGTGAGCGGTGACCAGGACGGTCTGACCCGCCTGCAGGTCGGGGACGATCGCGTCGTACCAGTACGGCAGCATCCGCTCGAGGACGTCCTTCAGGCACTCAGATCGCGGCAGCAGCTCTGGGGGCAGTCCCGCGTAGCGCGCGTCGCCGACCTGAGAGAACTCGTCGTCATCGGCGAGGGGAGGCGGCGGTGTGTCGTACGAACGCCGCCACAGCATGAACTGCTCCTCGCCGAACTCGTTCAGTGTCTGTTTCTTGTCCTTGCCCTGCAGCGCGCCGTAGTGCCGCTCGTTGAGACGCCAGGAACGGCGGACCGGGATCCACTGACGGTCGCACGCCGCCAGTGACAGCTCGGCGGTGCGAATCGCTCGCCGCTGCACCGAGGTGTGCACTACGTCGGGCAGAAGTCCGGCGGCGCTGAGCAAGTGTCCGCCCCGCTCTGCCTCGGCGACGCCGACGTCGGTCAGCCCGACGTCTACCCAGCCGGTGAACAGGTTCTTGGCATTCCACTCACTTTGACCATGGCGTAGCAGCACGAGCGTCGACATGCGGCGAGGGTATCGGTCAGGACGTAGGTCCATTCAGCCGTCCCCGCCTGCGGGTTACGGTGGTTTCATGAGCGACTCCGAAACCCACACACACTCGTACGGCAAGGGTGTCCAGGCCGAGCTTCGTGACCCCGCGCTGGCCCTGCGCAAGGCAATCCCCGACGTGTACGACGGGTTCAAGGCCCTGAAGGACGCCGCGTTCACCCCGGGCGCATTGGACGTCAAGACCAAAGAGCTGATCGCCCTGGCCATTGCCACCGCTTCGCACTGCGACGGCTGCATCGCCTCGCACGCACGGGGTGCCGCACGGGCCAAAGCCACCGAGGCAGAGGTGGCCGAGGCGCTCGGCGTCTGCATCCAGATGATGGGCGGTCCGGGCACGGTCTACGCACCACGTGCATTCGCTGCTTTCCGCGAGTTCGCCGAGTCGTACGCCTCGCGCACCTAGCCGCGTCCCCGTCGATGTCGGTGAGCACGGGGCCACTCGCTGCGCCGACGGCATCGACGCCGTTACTTGACCGGCATCAGGACATCGATCTCGTCGAGTCTGCGGTAGCGCTCCAGGCTGGGGCGGCTGTCGTCCCGCTCGGCTGATGACTCGAGCAGCTGGTACGCCGGTGCGATCTCGTCGTAGACAGCAGGAGGTTCACCCCGAAGCCGGACCCGCATGAAGCGGCCTCCGGGAAGGACCATCGTGGGCAGCTGGCGCTCGGCGGCGGTCGCGTCTTCCCTGCTCTCAACGCAGGCTCGGTACCACCCCTGAGCTGGGTCGAAGGCCGCGACGAAGCGACGGCCCCGCAGTGATCCGACGGCGGCCTCCAACGTCGGCCACGCCACGCGAATCTGGTCCAGCTCGTCGGCAACCTCGATGTACCGCACAAGGGTGTCGGCCCTCTCGACGACTGTCGCGGCACTGCTTGTCATGCGTCGTCCACAAGGTGGGCGAAAGCCTGCAAGTTGTCGAGCGGTTCACCGCGCGAGACGCGCCAGGCCCACTCGCGCTTGATGCTCGTGGCGAAGCCAAGCTCGAGCAGCACGTTGAACGAGCTGTCAGCCACATCAAGGATTCGTCCCAACAGCTGATCGACCTCAGACACCGTGACTCCGCCTAGTGGCAGCGAGCCCACCACGTACACGTCGCCGAGCGGGTCGACGCCGAACGCCACCCCTGGGTGCTTCGCGTTCTGCTGGAGCAGCCAGCGGTACACCGCCTCGGCGTTCTCGTCGGGTTGGCGCACCACGAACGCGTTCGCCGTGAGGTTGTGCGGGCCGACGACGAGCGACACCGTCGTGCGCAGCTTCGCCTCGCCAGGCAGCACCGCCACGAAGGTGGACGGCGTCGGCTCTTCGAACGAGATGTCGAGCTCGCCCAGGGCTTGTCGAACTGTCGCTGCGGCGTCCACAGCGCCATTGTGGCGCGTCAGGACGCGACGCGCTGCAGACTGCGGGCCGCCATGGCGTCCTGGTAGACGCCGAGGGTGGCACTGGCAGTGGCATCCCAGCCGAACTCGGCGGCGTGGCCGACGGCGCCGGCAGCCAGTTCCTCGCGGTACCGCGGCTCGCTGACCAGACGGCCAAGGACCTGCGCATAG
This sequence comes from Actinomycetes bacterium, assembly GCA_024644435.1. Lineage (GTDB taxonomy): Bacteria > Actinomycetota > Actinomycetes > JAHEKZ01 > JAHEKZ01 > JAHEKZ01. The sequence continues at coordinate 27,535 of JAHEKZ010000022.1, forward strand.
TCGCGGGGGTCGTGACCCTCGATGAGGACACCCGAGACCCCGTCGGCAACCGCAGTGCGCAGCCCGCCGACGGACGCCGCAACGACGGGCGTGCCAACGGCCTGAGACTCGATGGCCACCAGACCGAACGACTCGTTGTAGGACGGAACGACGGTGACATCGGCTGCGCGGTACCAGTCGACCAGCTCGGGCTGCGCGACCGGCGGAGCGAACCGCACAACGTCTGCGATCCCCAGCTCGTGCGCCAGCGCCTCGAGGTGGTGCGGGTGCGCGAGCCCTGAGCCGCTTGGTCCTCCGACGACAGCGACGACCAGCTCGTCGCGCAGCGAGGGGTGCTCGCGCAGCAGCTCAGCAGCTGCCCGAAGGAGCAGGTCGGGGGCCTTGAGCGGCTGGATGCGGCCGACGAAGAGCAGGACGTGAGCCGATGGAGGAAGACCCAGTCGCTGCCGGGCGTCCTGGCCGTCGCCAGGGGTGAAGACGCTGAGGTCGACTCCCGGGGGCACGGTGGCCACCTGCGAAGGATGAGCGTCGTACAGCTCGATGAGCTGCGACGCCTCGTCGCCGGTGTTGGCGAGCAGGCGGTCGGCCGCCGCGACCACGGCGGTCTCACCGACGACGCGTCCCGACGGTTCGGGGATGTCGCCTTCGGCCAGCAGCGCGTTCTTCACCTTTGCCATGGTGTGCATGGAGTGGACCAGCGGCACCTGCCAACGGTCCTGCGCGAGTGTGCCGACCTGCCCTGACAACCAGTAGTGCGAGTGGACGAGGTCGAAGTAGCCGGGCTCGTGCTGGGCCTCGACCCGCAGGACGCCGGAGGCGAACGGGCAGAGCAGCGCCGGAAGGTCTTCCTTGGCCATCGGCTCGAACGGCCCAGCGGCAATGTGCCGCACGAGAACTCCAGGAGCGAGCTCGACGGTCGCCGGATGCGCTCCCGCCGTGGCCCGGGTGAAGATCTCTACCTCGGTACCAAGGGTGGCGAGGCGGCGGGCGGTCTCGACGATGTACACGTTCATACCGCCGGCATCGCCGGTGCCGGGCTGGTCGAGGGGCGAGGTGTGGATCGAGAGCATCGCCACGCGCGACGGCGTCAGACCCCGCAGCACGCTCAAGGTGTCGTCCCTTCGTCGCCGTCATGGCCGGTAGCCGCCGTCACACAGCCGGCTCCCCAGGCCAGAACCCACCGAGATCCTGCCGCATTCCCCCGCAGGGGGCGAACCGGCACCCGTGAGGCACCCTGGGGTGGTGCCACTGCCGACCTTGACCTCCGAGCGCCTGACTCTGCGCGCCTGGGACCCGGACGACCCCAGTGACGTCGCCACGGCCTTCGACATCTACCGCCAGGACGCCGTCGCTCGCTGGCTGGGGGCCCATCCAGCTCCATGGGCCGACGAGAACGCCGCTCGCGAGCGGCTCCTGCGATGGCAGTCGGGCGGACGTGAGGACCAGCCCGGGTTTGGGGTGTGGGCGATCGTTCCCCATGGGTCGGCCACACCGGTCGGCTCAGGCCTGCTCGTCCACCTGCCAGACGCCGAGGGCACGCCCACCGACGATGTGGAGATCGGCTGGCACCTGCACCCGGACGCCTGGGGCAACGGCTACGCCACTGAGGCGGGCCAAATCATGATGCAACACGCGCACGAGACGCTCGGCATCGACGTGATCAACTCGGTGGCCTACGCGGGCAACGACGCGTCGATCGCCGTGATGCGCCGCCTCGGTCTGCAACCGCACGGCGAGACCGACCGCTGGTACGGCGTCCACCTGCAGTGGTGGTCCATTCGCATGTGATCAGAGGGTCAGCCGTCAGTCAGCCGGATGCGGAGCCGCCGGAAGCCCTTCCCCTTGTTCTCGACCTTGACCACCTCGATGCCGCCGATCTGACGCGTCGACGCCACATGCGTTCCACCATCGGCCTGGGTGTCGAGGCCCACGATGTCGACAATCCGCACGATCTCGAGCTCAGGCGGCAGCAAGTTGGTTGCCGTCCGGATGATGTCGGGGATCGCGAACGCCTCGTCGCGCGGCAGGTTCTTGACCTCGATCGCACGGTCAGCCGCTACCTCTTGCGCGCACGCCTCTGCGACGCGCTCCTTGAAGCCGTCAGGGACCTCGGGCAGGTTGAAGTCCATCCGGGCCGTGAGCGGTTCCATGTTGCCGCCCGTCACCAAGCAGCCGTACTCGCGAAAGACCACTCCCGACAGCAGATGCAGCCCCGAGTGCGTCCGCATCAGCGCCGAGCGGCGCTCGTCCTCGATCGCACCGCGAACCGCAGTACCCACCGGGGGCAGGGGGTCGCCCTCTTCGGCCACCAGTCTGATGTCGTCGCCACGCCGAGCCCCGACGATGCGCGTCTCCACACCACCCCAGAGCAGGACGCCGTGGTCGGGCGGCTGCCCCCCGCCTCCGGGATAGAACGCCGACCGGTCGAGCACGATCCCGTCGTCGTCGACGTCGAGCACGACCGCGTCCCACTCGCGCAGTGTTGCGTCAGCGAGTTCGAGTCGTTCGGTGCGTCCGTGGTCGTGTCCCATGAGGATCAGCCAACCACGCCCGCGGTCAGGAGGCGTTGAAGAAGCCGGAGACGACCTCGCGCAGCGCTGACCGACCGCCCCAGATCCACGGCACGTCGCTCACCTCGAGCCGCGCTCCCGGTATAGCCGCCGTCAGCTCTTCGGCCGCCGATACGGGGTGCACCTCGTCGCCGCGCTGAGCCACGACGAGAACGGACGCCGTCACCACCGCGAGCGCCTCCAACGACTCGAGCACGGGCTGTCTGGGCAGGTGGCGTAGCGCACTGGCGACGCCGCTGCCTGCCAGATCGGCTGCGTGGCGCCGGGCCCAGAGGCGCACATCACTGCGGGTACGGGTCAACTCCGGTTGCAGGTCGATGAGTCCGCGGCCCATCTCGATCGGGTCGTTCGCCTCAACCGCGTCTGCGAGCGCGTCAGTGACGGCAAGCACGCCAGCGTCCCGGTCGCCGTGTAGCGGACCCGGAAGGGCCAGCACGACGCGATCGAACCGGGTCGGCTCGTCGGCCAGCAGCCGCAGCAGGGCACCGGCACCGAGTGAGACGCCGAGGGCGCGGCCGGCACCGGCTTCGTCGGCGATCGCGCGTACGTCGTCAGCCAGACCGTCGTACGTCCAGCCCTGATCGGACGCGGGCGCAGCCGACCCGCCGTGGCCACGGAGGTCGACGAAGACCCGGGTGCCCTCGACGGCGCTGCCGAACGGACGGGTGTCGGCGATGCTCTGCGCCAGTCCCGGCACGAAGAGCGTCGTTGGATCTCCCGTTCCGGTGACTACCTGGTGCAGCGGCCCAACGGGGCCGTCGATGAGCGGCACCGCTACCAGGACGAGGTGTTCGGTGGGCGCCCACCGGACATGCCACGCACGGCTGGGCGGACGTCGACGAGGTACACGAGGGCAGCGACGAGGGCGGGGATGCCGAAGAACGAGAGCAGCCCGAAGAAGTACGGGAACAGAACCAGGGCCGAGACACCGGTGATGGCTGTCCAGATCGGCTTGGTCAGCTTTCCGGCTGCAGCGAAAGCAGCGGTCGGGCGGATCAACGCGTCGACGAAGGTGAAGACGGCCAGCGCGAAACCCGCGAAGGACAGCAGCAGGGCAAGGTTGGTGATGAGACTCACCCCCACACGGTACGGGGTGTGGCCTGGGTCGGCGCAGGCTGGACGCCGGTCCGACGCGTGTTCGTGCCCAGAAACAGAAGAACCCGCCGCGCAGGAGGGGGAATGTGCGCGGCGGGCCCTTGCGGCGCTCGACCCCGGGGGTTCGAGCGTCAGTCTGAATCAGGCCTCGGGGTCGACCTTGGGGGTGGCGGCCTTCTTGGTGGCCTTGGCCGCTGGCGCCTTGGCCGCGGGCGGCTCGGCGACAACCGGAGCCTCGTCGGCAACGGCGTCCGACCACTCCGAGCCGCGAGCCTTGGTGACGACGGCCTCACCGCGGGCGACGAGCGACTCGTAGCGCTCCTGGCCCTTGGCGGCCCAGAGCAGACCGGTGGCCGTCACGGCGGCTGGGTCGATGTTGCGCGGGTCGAGCTTGGTCACGTCGATGTTGCGGGGGTCAACCTTGCTGAAGTCGAAGCCCTCTGGCTTGAGCGCCGACAGGTCGATCGTCATGTCGCGGTCGCGGGGGTCGAGGGCGCTGGGGTCGATCGTCACAAGCTTGGCCTTCAGCTCACGAGCGGCCTGGGTGGCGGCGTCGCCGACCCCGACGAGCGCAAGAACCGGGCTCGGGACGTCCGGCAGGTCAGCCAGAGACGCGAGCGACGGAAGGGTGGACTTGCTGGGCATGCTGGGCATGGAGTGCCTTTCGGATTCAGCTGGTCGACTGCGGCGCAGTCGTACCGGTGGACTTGGTGGTGGACTTCTTGGTGGTGGTTTTCTTGGTGGTCTTCTTGGCTGGCTTCTTCGCCGTCTTCTTGACGGCTCGCTTCGTGGTCTTCTTGGCCGGCTTCTTGGCCGGGGCCGGCGCCTGGTCGTCCGGTGCCGGCGCTGAAGCTGCGGCACCGTTCTCGACGACGAACGAGGCGTAGATGTCGAGCAGCACGCGCTTCTGACGCTCGTTGATCACAGTGTCGGAGACGATCGCTGCCTCAACAGCCTGCGATGCTCCCCGGTCTTCGAGCAGCCCGGCCTGCACGTAGAGCTGCTCGGCCGAGATGCGGAGCGCCTTGGCCAGCTGCTGCAAGATCTCAGCACTCGGACGCCGCAGGCCGCGCTCGATCTGGCTCAAGTAGGGGTTGGAGACCCCGGCCTCTTCGGCGAGGCGACGGAGCGAAAGCTTGGCGCCCTGGCGCTGCTCCCTGATGAACTCGCCGACGTCGGCACCCGACGGGATGGCGGAGTGAAGGGCAGACGCCGCCGACTGGGCAGTGCCAATCGCCGGTCCGAGCGAGGGGGGTCGTGGTGCAGCCATGCCCTGAGGTTAGACGGCTGTGCTTGCATTTGCAAGCACAGCGCTAGCAGAGTTCAGCTGGCATCCTGCGTGGCGAACACCCTTCGTCTGGCCCAGAGCGACACGTAGACCAAACCCACCAGGGCCGGAACCTCGATCAGCGGGCCGACCGTTCCGGCCAGGGCCTCACCGGACGCAATGCCGAACGTGGCGATCGACACCGCGATGGCGAGCTCAAAGTTGTTGCCGGCCGCCGTGAAAGCCAAGGTCGCCGTCCGTGGGTAGCCGAGCCCGAGCCGCCAGCCGAGCGCGAACGAGCCCACCCACATGACGGCGAAGTACACGAGCAGGGGAACGGCGATCAGCAGGACGTCCCATGGCTCGCCGAGGATCGTCTCGCCCTGGAGCGCGAAGAGCACCACCACGGTGAAGAGCAGTCCGTAGAGCGCCAGCGGCCCGATCTTCGGCAGGAAGGTCTCCTCGTACCAGGCTCGCCCGCGCCGCGCCTCTCCCACGCGGCGCGTCAGGTACCCAAGCAGCAGTGGGATGCCGAGGAAGACCAGTACCGAGACCGCGATGTCCCAGGCAGAGACGGCGAGCTGCTCGCCCGACCCGAGGCCCAGCCACTGGGGAAGCAGCTCGAGGTAGAACCACGCAAGCACCGAGAAGGCGACGATCTGGAAGAGCGAGTTGATGGCCACCAGGACTGCGGCAGCTTCACGGTCGCCGCATGCCAGGTCGTTCCAGATCAAGACCATGGCGATGCACCGAGCAAGACCGACGATGATCAGGCCGGTGCGGTACTCGGGCTGGTCGGCCAGGAAGACCCACGCCAGCGTGAACATCAACGCCGGCCCGACGACCCAGTTGAGCACGAGGGAGCTCAACAGCATGCGACGGTCGCCGGTGACGCGGTCGAGCTCGCCGTACCGCACTTTGGCGAGCACGGGGTACATCATCAACAGCAGCCCCAGGGCAATCGGCAGTGAGATGCCACCGATCGAGACGGCATCGAGCACCTCATTGAGCCCGGGCGCCGCCGCGCCGAGCAGCAGACCCGCAGCCATCGCCAGTCCGATCCAGAGCGGCAGGAACCGGTTGAGTGCCGAGAGCTGGTGGGCGACGTCGCGTCCCCCCACGTCCGAGGTCGTCTCAGTCATGGCCCCGACACCGGGTCGAGGGCCAGCACGTGGCGCAGCGCTGCCAGTTGTTCTGGCACGGCTCGGTAGTGCACCCAGGTGCCGTGCTTGCGCGAGGCGACCAGTCCGGCCTCGCGTAGCACTTTGAGGTGGTGGCTGACGGTCGGCTGGCTCTTGGCGACGGGCCCGGTCAGGTCGCAGGCACACACCTCGCCCGTAGGCGCCGCGGCAATGATGCTCAATAGCCGCAGACGCACCGGGTCGGCAAGGGCTTTGAAGGCCTGAGCCAGCTGCTGGGCCGACCCGTCGTCGAGCGGGTCCACGCCCAACGGGGCGCAACAGTCGGCGTCGACCAACAGGGGAAGCGGGGAAGGCGAGGGCGCAGGCATGCCGTCATTCTATCCACATCCATCGATAGATGTATTGACATTTATCGATGAATCGCCGAGACTCAAACATCGACAACGGTCAATCCAAGGAGCCCCCATGCCCGCCCTCCCCCGCGTCCAGCTCGCCCTCAACGTCTCGGACGTCGACGCGGCCGTCGACTTCTACCAACGGCTCTTCGGCGCAGAGCCGCACAAGCGGCGTCCCGGCTACGCCAACTTCGCCCTCGAGTCACCACCGCTGAAGCTGGTGCTGATCGAGGATGCGCAGGCCGCCGGCACCATCAACCACCTCGGTGTCGAGGTGGCCGAGAGCGTCGAGGTGACCGAGGCACAGACCCGGGTCAATGACGCCGGCCTCGCCAGTCATACCGAGGACAACGTCCTTTGCTGCCACGCCGTCCAGGACAAGGTCTGGGTCACCGACCCGGACGGAGCCGCGTGGGAGGTCTACACCGTGCTCGACGACAACCCCGACGAGAGTCCGCTCGCCTTGGTCGACGAGTCGGCGTGCTGCAGCTCGTGACTCCTAGCTGAAGCGGATCCGCCGACGCCCGACCAGCGCTACACCCATCAGTAACAGCGTCACGCCCCATAGGGCCAGACGTGTCACGTCACCACCGGTGTGCGGCAGCACACCCGGCTGCGGCGCGGGCTGGGGTTCGGTCGGTCGCTGCGGCCTTGCTGGCGGCTCCGATGCGCCCTGCACCTCAACGGAGACCGTAGCCTCGGCGCAGTCGCCGTCGGGGTCGCAGATCTCGTAGACGAACTCGTCGGGGCCGTCGTAGCCGGCATCGGGGGTGTAGACGACAGAGCCGTCTGCCCCGACAGTGACCGTTCCGTGCGAAGGCTGGTCGACGATCGCCACGGTGACAGGCTCACCATCGACCTCATCGTCGTTGTCGACGACGGGGATCGTGACCGGCTTCCCATCCTTGACGAGGATCGCATCGTCGTTCGCGATCGGTGCGTCATCGACCGGGTCCACCGTCACGGTGACCGTGGCGTCGTCACAGCGTCCACCCGGGTCGCAGACCACGTAGGTGAAGGTGGTCGTCCCGTTCCAGTTTGCGTTCGGCGTGAACTCCAGTCGCCCGCCCGAGCGAGAGACCGATCCGTGCTGCGGCTGGCTGAAGCTCGAGATGCTCAGCGGGTCGCCGTCCGGATCGCTGTCGTTGCCCCGAACGTTGATCGTCACGGGGGTGTCCTCCGGCGTGGTTGCCGCATCGTCGACCGCCACCGGACGAAGGTTCGGGGTGCGCTGCCAGATGTCCATGTCGACCGTGGCGGTGTCGCACAAGACCGGGGATCCGTCGTCGCAGACCTCGTACTCGAAGGAGTCGGGGCCGTCGTAGCCGGCGTCCGCGGTGAAGTCGACGGTTCCGTCGGAATTCACGGACACGCTGCCGTGGGTCGGCGGCGTGACGACTCTGACGGTTGCGGGATCGAGAGTGTTGTCCGGGTCGCTGTCGTTGCCCATGACGTCGACCGTGACCGAGCGGCCTTCACGCACCCGGCCCGAGTCATCGCGTGCTGTCGGGGGGTCGTTCACCTCGTTGACGGTGACGACGACGGTCGCGATCGAGCAGTTACCCGCGTCGTCGCACACCGTGTACGTGAACGAGTCGGTGCCGCTGAAGTCAGGGTCCGGGGTGTAGTCGATCGTGTTGTCGGGGTTGATCGTCACGGTGCCGTTCGACGGCGGCCCAGCCGATGTGACCGTCATCGGGTCGCCCTCGGGGTCAGAGTCGTTGGCCAGCACGTCAATCGTCACCGGGCCTCCGTCCTCGTCCACGCTCGCCGTGTCATCGACCGCGTCCGGGCCGAGGTTGTCGGAGACCGTGATGGTGACCGTTGCGATGTCGCACTCCGTCGGCGTGCCGTCGTCACACACCTCGTAGTCGAACGAGTCAGTTCCGACGAAGTTGTCGTCCGCGACGTAGGTGATGCTTCCGTCCGGGTTGACCGTGGCCGATCCGTTCGATGGGCCGCTCGTCACCGTGACGGACGCCGGGTCCAGCGCTCCATCTGAGTCGGAGTCGTTGCCGAGGACGTCGACGTCGATGTCGACACCCCAGATTCCGGCGGCGCTGTCGTCGAGGGCGGTCGGTGCGTCGTTGACCGAATTGACGGTGATGTCGACCGTTGCGGTGTCACACGCGCCGGCCAGGTCACACACCTGGTAGGTGAAGGAGTCGCTGCCGAAGAAGTCCGGGTCCGGGGTGTAGTCGATCGACCCGTCCGGGTTCACCGACGTCGACCCATTGCTCGGGCCACTGGTGACAGTCACCGAGCTTGGGTCCAACCCATCATCGATGTCGGAATCGTTCGCCAGCACATCGACGGTGACCGTGGAGTCCTCATCCACTACGTCGGTGTCGTCGTCTGCCACTGGCGGGTCATTGATGCCGCTGACGGTCACGTCGACGGTGGCCGTGTCGCAGTCGCCGTCGACGTCACACACCTCGTAGGTGAAGGAGTCGACGCCGAAGAAGTCCGGATCCGGGGTGTAGTCGATCGACCCATCCGGGTTCACCGAGGTCGACCCGTTGCTCGGGCCGCTGGTGACGGTCACCGACGACGGATCGATGGCGCCTTCAACGTCGGTGTCGTTGTCGAGAACGTCGATCGTGACCGTGTCGTCCTCGTCGACCAGGGCAGTGTCGTCAACTGCATCGGGGCCGTCGTTGACCGGGTTGACGGTGATGTCAACGATCGCGGTGTCACACGCACCAGCGAGGTCACAGACCTCGTAGGTGAAGCTGTCCGATCCGAAGTAGTTCGGATCCGGGGTGTAGTCGATCGACCCGTCCGGGTTCACCGACGTGGACCCGTTCGTCGGGGCTCCCGTCACCGTCACAGACGACGGGTCAAGGCCATCATCGGGGTCGGAGTCGTTCCCAAGAACATCGACGGTGACCGTCGAGTCTTCGTCAACCGAGTCGGAGTCATCCACTGCGGTCGGGGGGTCGTTCACCTCGTTCACCGTGATGTCCACCGTGGCCGTGTCACACGCACCGGCGAGGTCACAGACCTCGTAGGTGAACGAGTCAGCGCCGGAGAAGTCAGGATCCGGGGTGTAGTCGATGCTGCCATCGAGATTGACCGACGTGGAACCGTTCGACGGACCCGACGTCACATTCACCGACGACGGGTCCAGCCCGTCGTCGACGTCCGAGTCGTTGCCGAGGACGTCCACCGTGACGCTGGAGTCCTCGTCAACCGAGTCCGAGTCATCCACGGCGACCGGCGGGTCGTTGACCGCGTTCACCGTGATGGTGACGGTGGCGGTATCGCATCCTGGTCCGACCGGCAGCGGTGTCGTGTCACAGACCTCGTAGGTGAAGGAGTCCGAGCCGTAGAAGTCAGGGTCCGGCGTGTAGTCGATGCTGCCGTCCAGGTTCACCGAGGTCGAACCGTTGCTCGGGCCACTGGTGACAGTCACTGACGTCGGGTCGATGTCGCCTTCGGGGTCGGTGTCGTTGCCGAGGACGTCCACCGTGACGCTCGAGTCCTCGTCGACTGAGTCGGTGTCGTCGACCGCGTCCGGCGGGTCAGGAAGGTCGCTCACCGTGATGTAGACCGTGGCACTCGCGCAAGCCAGGCTCGGGTCGCAGACCTCGTAGGTGAACGAGTCGTTACCGGTGTATCCAGGATCGGGCGTGTACTTCACCGTGCCGTCGGGGTTCACCGATGCCGTGCCATCAGACGGCGCAGACGTCAACGACGTCGTCAACGAGTCACCATCGATGTCGCCGTCGTTGACCTGGACGTCGATGTCCTTCGATCGGTCTTGGTCGACGTTGGCAAAGTCATCCACCGCGGTCGGCGGGTCATTGACCGCATTCACGGTGATGTCCACCGTCGCGGTGTCACACGCACCCGCCAGGTCACAGACCTC
>JAHEKZ010000103.1 GCA_024644435.1 Actinomycetes bacterium
GCTCGGCGGTGGTGAGCGTGGACGGTCCCGAGCCATGCGGGTGCGCTCGTTCCATCTGCATGCGCAGGCCATGGACGTGAGCAATGAGTGTGTCGAGGTCGGGGCGATCCGCGAGGATCGTCTCGACATCCCGCATCACCGTCCAGGCTCCCGCGTCGTCGTTCGCGGCCGCCAGGGCCCGCGCCAGGGCCAGCAGGTGGAGCGTATTCTGGATCGGCAGGGCGCCCGTGAGCCTGGGGCGGAGTCGCTGGAGGTCAGCGAGGTCCGCCTTGGCCTGCACTCGGTTCCCGCGCTGAGCCATACGCATCGCGAGGAGCGCCCGACAGAGCACGGTCGTGGGATACTCCCGCATCCCGGCGCGCTGGGCGATCGCCCAGCACTCGTTCGCGAAGCGCTCGGCCGTGGCGGTGTCGCCGTCGCGCATGGCGAGCTCGGCGAGGACCGAGAGTGAGCCCATGAGAGCTCCGGGCGCGGTCTGCTGACTGGCTTGGTCAGCCGCGAGCTGCGCACTGGCTCGTGCGCCATCGAGGTCTCCCGTGACGAGGCGACAGAGCGCCAGCTGCACGTTAGCGATCGGCCGCCAGTCACTGTCGGCTGCTTCTTCATCCGCGGCGGACGCCACCGAGCGCGTAGCCTCCGACAGGCCCGGTCGGACCATCGCCGCTCGCAGGATCGCGCGCGCCGAGTCGAAGGATGTGGCACCGTCGGGCATCGGGCCGTCGTAGCCTGAGCCGTCCACGATGTCGGCGAACCGTCGTGCCGAGGCGTCGTCGCCGGCCAGGGCAGCGAGCCACGCGCCGACGATCGCGAGATAGGGGTGGGAGTCGAAGGCGGAGTCCGGGAACCGCTCCAGCCAACCGTGGATGACGTGGGTCCGGCCGGTGAACTGCAGCAGCGGCCACTGGCGACCCACGAGCTCCGCTGCCATCGTCAGCTCACCGGCATCGAAGGCATGGTCGACCGCGTCGAGAGGCAGGCCTTGCCCGACGAACCACTCGGCGGCCCGAGCATGGAGCGCCGGGATCTCGCCGGGCTCGGTCCTCTCGAGGTGATCATGGAGCGCTTCGCGGAAGAGTGAGTGGTAGCGGAACCACTGCCCGTCATCGTCCCCGCGACGCGAGATGAAGGCGTTCGTGGCCGCGAGGGCTTCCAGTCGCTCGCCAGAGCCCGCTGCACCCAGCAGCGCATCGCAGAGCGACGGCGTCATCAGGTCGAGGATCGAGGTGCGGGTCAGGAAGCGCAGATCGTCGGCGGAGCGACCGGCGAGCACCTCGTCGCGGAAGTAGCGCCTGAGGTCGACCGTGGGGTGCCGCCCAGCGTCGGTCTCGTCGCTGGCGCGCTGCGAGGCCAGCGCCATCAGCACCACCCCGGCCGCCCAGCCCTCGGTCCGTCGCTGCACGCGCTGCACCAGCTCGGGCTCGGGACGGTGGCCGGTGACGGCACGCAGGACCGACGAGACCTCGTCGGTCTCCATCGCCAGATCAGCCGCATCCAGCTCGAGCAGGTCCCCCGCGAGGGTCAGGCGGGTGAGCGGGATGCTCGGCTCGGTCCGGGAGGCCAGGGCCAGCTGCGCAGGCCGCGGCGCCAGGCGCACGAACTCGGCGACCGCGTCCAGGCAACCCTGGTCCTCGATGGTCTCGAGGTTGTCGAGCACGATGAGGCACTCCCCCGCCTCGCGCAGCGCCAGCGCGGCCCGCGGCGCGAGGCCCTGCTGCGCGAAGGCCAGGATCGAATGCTGCGGCTCGCGTTCCGCGCTGTCGTCCCGGGTGAGCGCGGCGACCGAGGCGAGCAGGTACGAGAACAGGACGACCGGGTCGTTGTCTCGACGGTCCAGGCGCAGCCAGGCCACCGGGCGCTCCTGTCGGTCGGCCCACTGCGCGAGGAGCGTGGACTTGCCGTAGCCTGCCGGCGCCACGAGCGCGACGATGCGCTGCTGGCGCGACGCGTTCAGCCGCTCGATGAGGGACGCGCGCGGGACGGCCCATGGCTCTGGGCGCGGCGGCGATGCCTTGGACGGGAGCAGCCCGTAGAGGGCCTGGCGCTGCGCGTCGCGGGTCGAGGTCGAGTCGGCCTTCGCCGTGGTATCGCTCATCCGCTCGAGTGTACCGGCGCCCTCGGGACGTCTGCTCGGGCCTCCGGGTCTCTTCGACCCATCGGGTCGATGACGTCACCGGCGCAACGCGGCAGGGTCATCACCTGAACAGGACAAGCACGAATCACGGCAGGTACGCATGTCTGACCAACCCGCATCACCAAGCGAGGCGCCGGCGATGACGCAGGCAGCCACCGATCCAGCCGGCGGGTCGGGTTCCACTCCCCAGGAGCCACCCGAGGATCAGCCGACCTTCTACGCACACGTCATCGTCACGGCCTTCGCCAGCGCGGTCTTCGCGCTGGTCTGGTTCGTGGGCTACCAGCTCGTGGATGCGCTCATCTGGGACAACGACGTGGTCGCTTCGAATGGCTGGATCGTCCCGCTCATCATCCTGTCGTTCAGCCTCGCGGTCGGACTGGGGATCAGGTATCTCGACGCACCCACAAGCATCTCCGGCTCTCCTCTCGACGAGATGACCGGCGACCCCAGCCACATCGAGTGGCGCAGGTTGCCGCTCACCGTGCTGCAATC
>JAHEKZ010000104.1 GCA_024644435.1 Actinomycetes bacterium
GTGGTCGTTTCCAAGGTTTCAAAGAGTACCTGGCTGGGTGAGATGGTGGTCGACGCTGCTGGCGACGTCACGTTTACGTTCCATCGCGTGCGCGTAGCGCCAAATACTTACGAGACCTTCGTCCAGACCGTCTCTGCGAACGGCGACATCGGCAAGCGACACCTGAGCCCTGGCATCAACTTGGTCGGCAACGGTCGCGGCGACGTCATGGCGATCTTGAGCAGCCAGGCACAAGCACGCTACATATTCCGTCCAGCAGGCGGTCAGTGGTCCGAGCCCGCGAACGGACCGACTCCGACCGGGCTGGCGCTCGTCGACCGACCCCAGCTGAACATGGATTCACGCGGCAGGGTGCAGTGGGTCGCGAATTACTACGCGCCGCCCCCAACCACCCGCAAGAACCAGATCGGGCTGACGAGCTGGAGCCCTTCGACAAAGGTTTGGTCGAAGGTTCAGTTTGTGACAGGTACAGGTCCTGGCTTGGAGAACCTGTTCGTCGCCGGGAACAACAGCGGTGACCTCGTGGTCGGGTGGACCGAGGTCTACGACGACCAGGAGGGATACATCGATGAAGCGGTGAAGTCGATGTTCATCCCGAAGGGCGCGCAGACGCCCCGTCCGATCAAGACGTGGGCACACCAAGACAACTGCTATCAGCGCGCCCAAATGATCGGTGTCGGCCTCGATGCGGCGAGCAACGCCAGCGTGATGTGGAAGCAGTGCGTAACAAATGGCAGCGCCGGTTCAGTCATCAACAGTGCTCGCCGCCTTTCGGCGGTGGGGGCATGGGCGGCGCCAGAGACGGTTGCGGGGGCGACGGTTTTCTATGAGGCGCAGTACGAAGTGAACGCGCACGGCACGGCCATCGTCCTGTACGACGATCCTGATGCCCTCAAGACTGCCCGACGTTCACCTGACGGTCAGTTCGGCGCCCCGACTCCGTTGACGCTGCCCGGTGGACGGATTTCGAACCGGACAGTGATGGACCTGACACCTACGTCGACCGTCACGATCCTCTACAGCTACTACAAGCAGCACCCGGTGTACTCAACAACTTTTGAGTAGCCAGCCCGGTCCCGCCGACATCGCGATCAGACGTTCTTGGCGGCTTCCTTGGCGCGGTGCTGCTGGATCCAGGCGGCACCCCACTCGTCGTGACCCAGCATCAGGTCGGCGCCCTTGACGGCCGTGACCACCTGAGGGGTGCGCGCGTCCATGATCGCGCTGGTCAGACCAGCTCGCATCGCCATGGGGATGAACACAGCGTTCAGGGTGTGCCGGTCGGGCATCCCGAACGAGACGTTGGACGCGCCGAGTGTCATGTTCACGCCGACCTGGTCGCGGATCATCGAGATTGCTTCCATGGTGCGGTCGGCGTGCAGCGAGTCCGCGCCGATCGGCATGGCCAGCGGGTCGATGACGATGTCCTCGAGTGGGATGCTGTACTTCGACGTCGCGATGTCGACGAACTTCTTGACCAGCTCGACACGACGGACCGGGTCGATGGGGATCTCGGTCTCGTCGTTCGGAAGCGCGATGATCGCCGCGTTGTGGCGCTTGACCAGCGGAAGGATCAGCTCCATCCGGTCGTCCTCGACGGTGACGGAGTTGACCAGCGCCTTGCCCTCGTAGGCCCCCAGCCCGGCCTCAAGGGCCTCGACGACGGATGAGTCGATGCAGAGGGGCATGTCGGTGAGCGACTGCACGAGCTTGACGGCCTTCGCGAGCAGCTCGGCCTCGTCTGTCAGCGGGACGCCCATGTTGACGTCGAGCACCATGGCGCCGCCGGCAACCTGCGCAGCGACATCGGTCTCGACGGCCGAGAGATCGCCGGCCCGCAGCTGTTCCTGGAACGTCTTGCGCCCGGTGGGATTGATGCGCTCGCCGATGATGCAGAAAGGCTGGTCATCGCCGATGATGACCTGCTTGCTGGCTGAGCTGAGAACCGTGTGCATGCTGCTCCTGTTACTGACGGGTGCTGTCACGGGTGTGGCAGCACGTAGCGTGCCGCGAATCTACCGACGCGGCGAGTGGAAGGGTGTCTCGAGGGGCCCCTCGTACTCCACGAGGGCAAGTTCGGGGTCGGTCTCATTGGCTGGGTCGGGCGTCTCCTCTAGCCAACCCAGCGGCGTTCGGCGGTCGCGGCCGGTCACGAGGTTTGTCCAGGACGCGTCGCCCTCCAGCTGGTTGTTCACCGGAGGCCTGAGATCGTGAATGTGCTCGCGCCACGACCTCGGGAGCAACGGCAGCGTGCGGCTTCGCTCTTCTGCCTTGACCCAGACGCAGCGCATCTCGGGGACGACCTCGCAGTGCCCGTTCTCCCGGACACCGCCACAGGGACCGTTGCGGAGGGTTTTGGGGCACGTCATCGGGCAGGTCATCCCTGTTGAGTGGAGGACGCACTGGCCACACATTCGGCAGTCCCACACGGGGCCCTTGATGGCGTGCTCGATGATCGGGAGAAGCTTGGGCACGAGGTCAGGCTCTGGTGAGTGCGCGGCGGTTTTCGAGGAGTTCTTTGGCGCGGCGGACTGCGGTGGACGCGTCAGCGGCATACCCGTCAGCACCGACCGCGTCGGCGTACTCCTGGGTCACCGGAGCACCCCCCACCA
>JAHEKZ010000067.1 GCA_024644435.1 Actinomycetes bacterium
GTGACGCCCTCGGCTCGGAGGGCTCCAGCGTTACCAGCGAGCTCGAAGTCTCCCGTGAACACGTAAAGACCCGGCTTGAGGACGCAGTCTCCACTCTTGGTCTGTTTGTACGTCGCATAGATCCCCGGACCATCGACGCACGGGTTCACCTTCGGGCTCAGAGTGCTCTGTGTCGCAAATGGGAGTTGGTAGGAGGCAAGTGGGTCAACGATCTTGGGCTGTCCGGCTTTGCCTTTTCCGCCCTGAAACTTCGTGCCGTCGCCATCGATGGAACCAGACACGAATGCATTTCCGCCGTCGAGTACCTGGCTACCGTCTTCTCCAGCCACATAGCCCGCAAGCGAGCCCGCGTAGCCATTGTTCTTGATGTCGACGCTTCCGTTGAACCACATATTGCCGCCGGAGACCGTCAAGTTACCGTTCTGGATCTTGTCGGTATCTTCACCGAGCACGCAGAAGACACATACATTCTTGCCGCCCGGATCGAGTCTTGCCTGCGCCAGCGCCCCGATACTGACCCCCGTGTAGCCAAACACCCCACCGAACATCGAGGGCTGCTGGCGGAGAGGCACGACAACCAGAACCTGCTTGGGATAGAGGAACGCATCGAACGAGATGCAGCTCGTTCCCGTCCCTGGGTACTGGAACGCGAGTGGCTCGCTGTTGACACACCCTGCCCACTCAGCCTCAGTGGTTCCGTAGTTTTTGGCCGCGTACGACTTGGCTGCGTCGACGGCGGCCTGGAAATCGCCCGGCTGGTTCAAGTTGGGCGCCTTGGCGGCGTACAGCGCATTTGCCGCTGCCAGAGCCGCAGCGTCGGCCGTGTTCTGAGCCTGACGCCGGTTGTCCCTGGCCACACCCAGATCGACCACGATTGCGGCGAGCCCGAACATCATGACCGCCAGGACGGCAGTGAACAGGGCCACGGCCCCGCTTTCGTCGCGCACTCTGGCGATCATCCGCACCACGACCAGTCTGCGCCGGCAGGGGCGGTCTCTTCACCACCTGTGAAGGGTGGAGCAGGAGTTGCGTTCTCGATGGCCATCTCGACCTGACTGCGAATGATGCGATCACTCGGCAGCGGAATGATGCCAGCGCCCACACCGACCTGGAGCTGCGAGCACACGACAAGAGGCTTTCCGCGCAGCCAGCCCTCCGGAGCCATCACCTTGATGGCCGGATCTCCCGTGATGCCCCCGATTCGGTCTTGAGCCGTGCACATGAGCTTCAGTGAGTTGGCGTCACCGGAGGCTCCCGACAGACCACAGCTCGTCGTGCTTCCGAAAGTGCCGACGACGCCTTGGCGAGCAGCCTCACGAACACCCTGTCGGGTGGCGAGAGAATCGGAGAACCAGAGGCCGTAGGTCATGATGCCGAAGACCAGGAGGATGAGGACAGGGGCAACGAGGGCGAACTCGACGGCGGTTGCTCCGTCGTCGCGTCGTTCGCGAGCCGACCTTCGCAGTCGCTTCATGACTCCCTCCGCACGGGAGCCACACGGCTTCCCATTCCAGAGGCGCCATCGGCAGAAATCCGGGGGTCCTTAAGAGGAGACCCTCCTGACCACCCGCCCAGACGGTGGTCTGTTACCCAGGGTAACTATCGACTACTGGCCGTATTCGCGAGCCAACATCGCCGCGCCGACCACGCCGGCTTCGTTCCCCAGGGCCGCCGGGACTACCGGGGGCAGGGGACGAATGTCCACCCCGGTCACCGAACCCGCCATCCTTCGGCGCGCCGGTTCGAGCAGCAGATCCCCCGCCTCACTCACTCCTCCGCCGACCACGATGACTCCGGGATCCAGGATGGCGACGAGGCTGGCCAGCCCACGACCAAGCCACTCTCCGACGTCCGCCAGCGCAGCGACCGACAACGGATCGCCAGCAGCCGCCGCCCGGGTGATCCCGGGTCCCCCAACCTCGGGGTCGCCGCCACGCTCAACGTAGTGGGCCACGAGGGCCGTACCACTGGCGTAGCGCTCCCAGCAGCCTCGCGAACCACACGGGCACGCCCGACCATCGATGACGACGGTCAGATGGCCAGCCTCACCGGCGAATCCTTGGGCTCCGCGGTAGAGCTCGTTCCGCAGCACGAGTCCTGCACCCAGGCCGGTACCCAGGGCAACGAAAAGCATCTCGGTGCTGCCTCGACCTGCCCCCCCTTCATGCTCAGCCCAGGCGGCCGCATTCGCATCGTTTTCGACCAGCACCGGAATGCCCAGGGCGTCCTTCAGGTCGCGAGCCAGCGGCTCTCCCGCCAGAGGCAGATGCGGCGAGAAGAGAACATGCGATCCGTCCGCCGCCACGTTCCCGGCGATGGCTAACCCGACCCCGGCCACATCTAGTCCATCGCGCACCTCCCGAACGGCCGCAACGATCCCGGCCACCATTCCGGAGTAGGTGCCCGACTCGGTCGCGGCCCGGCTTCGGCGCACGACGTCACCCGACTCATCGAGCAGTGCCGCTGCCACCTTCGTGCCACCCACGTCGACACCAACCGTGTACGTGGTCATGAGTCGATGTCGATCCGCTCGACGTCAGGCCGCCTCTGGCTCGTCCACTTGTCTTCGTGGTCGGACACGGCGGCCCGAAGCGCCGCGATCAGCGCCTCCGCTGATCGGCCGAGCTGCTCGACGACCTCCGGGTGGTGCTCGCGCACCGCACTCAGCGCCAAACACACCGGGCATGCCCGACATTCGGCGCTGTCGGTGGCGATCGGGGCCTCGGGGACGCCGCGGGCGTCAAGCCACTCTCGCAGCGCGTCCATCAGGCGCCCGGCCTCGTGGGCGGCGCTGCCGAGCGCCTCGTCGGCGGCACTCATGGGTGGGCCCCCTTCGTGTTGGGGAACTCGGGGAACTGTGACGGATCAGGTTCGAACTCAATGACAAGTCGATCGACTTCGACGTGGGCACGGCGAACACGACAACGTCGCAACGCACTGGGGAGAGCCAATACTCGGCGTCGCCCGGACACCGTGACGACGAGGTCGTCCCCGACGCGAGTCAGTTCGAGGGAGTCTTTGTCCAGCAGCGGCAGTGCCAACTCGAGCACGAACACGTCACCCTGCTGGCTGACCTTGATCAGCTCAGTCGAAGGCCCGGTGGCAAGCGGGTCAGCCGTTCCGTAGATGTCGGCACCCAACCGGTACAGCGGGTCTGGGCCCATGGGCTCGGTGGGTTGGTAGGCAGCTCGGAAGACCGGCAGGGGATCGAATGACTCCGCGATCTCATCCAGCTGCCTGCGCTGAGCCCGCACCCACCCAGAGCGCCAGGGGTCATCACCGGCATCGAAGATGCGGTTCGCGATAACACCGTCGACCCGGTAGCCGTAGAGCGCCAACTGGGTCCTCGCACGTCTGGCCTCGGCGACCACCACTGACTCCGGGGTGAGGACGAGGCGCACTGTCGTCTCAGGCGACGTCAGCACCCGCTGCACCTCCTGCAACTGTTCCTGCAGGCGTTCCGCGGCTTCCCAGGCGTCCGAGCTGGGGGCGGGCAGGCCTACGGCGGGGCCGAGGAGCGGACGAAGCGCTCGGACGACGCGTCGATCCGCCGGCATGGCCTTGGTGACGTACCAGTCCAGCAGCTCAGGCAACGCGAGAAGGCGGAGCGTCTCTGCCGTGGGTGCACAGTCGACGATCACGGCGTCCCATCGTCCGCTTCGCACGTGCTCGCTGACCTCGATCAGCGCCAGCAGTTCCTCAGCACCTGGAAGCACGGTCAGTTCTTCAGCCCGCAGGCGGTCGAAGCCGGCAGAACCCAACACCGAGGTCAGGTAGCTCTGGAGCTCGCCCCACGACTCCTGAAGTCGACGTTGGGCGTCCACGTGGCCGACGAAGAGGCCAGCGCTCACCTCTGTGGGCTCGCCCGCCACGGAGCAAGCCAACGCATCGCCCAGCGAATGCGCCTGGTCGGTCGACAAGATGAGGGTCTTCCGCCCGTCTGCGGCGATACGAGCGGCCGTGGCAGCGGCGAGGGTGGTCTTGCCCACGCCACCTTTGCCGGTGAACAGAATGACGCGCACGGCTTCACCTCCCATGCCGGGGAAGCCTAGTCGTCCATCTTCGGCCGGGGACCGGAGCGCTACTCGCCCTCAACCCTGCGCTTGAGCTCCTTAAGGGCCGTGTCAGTGACGACCTTCTCCGCCTTACGCCGTAGCAGGCCGATCATCGGCATCTTGAGGTCGAGCGTCAGCACATACTCGACGTCAGTGGCCCCGTCCGCAGCGCTGGTCAACTGATAGCTGCCGTCCATGGCCGTCAGCATCTGGGCCTCGACCAACGTCCAGCTGACCGACGTGTTCCCGTTCCAGGTGTACGCGAGCGTGTAGGTGTCCTTCACGACACCGGCATCGAGTACGAAGGTCGCCTTTGCCGGCCGGCCATCGGCCCCGCGTTCGAGCACCTCCACCGCTCGGACCGAACCGGTCCAGTCGGGGTAGGACTCGAGGTCGGCGATCTCGTTCATCACCACATCGGCCGACGCCTCGATAGCGATGGTCGACGAGGTCTGCTCGCTCATAGGGCGCTCCAAGCCAGACGCGGGTGGTGATCAGGGCGAGCGTATCGGCCCTAGACCAGCGCCCCCAGAGCGGTGAGGATTCCGAACAGGATGAGTCCGACCACCGCGGTGCCGCCCACCATCACTGCCATGCGCGTCGACCGGTCGCCGAACCTCTCGGCGAGCCCAGCTGCCGGCTCACTCTGCCGGTGCTCGGCCGCCAGCATCGAGAGCATGATGTCGACCTCCGAGACGTCCAGCGCCGGCGTGTCTACCTCACGCTTGGGCTCGGCTAGCGGCTCGGGAGGGACCTGATGCTCTACTGCCTCGTCAAGCGTCTCCCGAGCGGTGTCCTCGACGACCTCGCCCAGAGATGCGTCGAGGCCAATCACCTCATCCAACGGCGAGGTCAGTGGATCAACGATCGGCTGGATCGTGGCATAGCAGAGGGAGCACCAGCTCTGGTCCGGCCGCAGGGGGGATCCGCACTGGCCGCATGACAAGGTCGTACTCACGTGCCATTACTCGGCACAGCGGTCCAGATGCTTGACTCCGGTGCGCTCTGCGGTTGCGGAGTGCCCGGTGAGCGCATCAACCTGGACCCCGGATCTGCCGAAGGGGGGACGATGAGTGCAGTGGTGGAGGCGCGCGGCCTGACGGTCTCGTTTGGACCCGTAGTCGCTGTAGACGGCTTCGACCTCACCGTCCCGGCACGGGCGACCCTCGCTCTCGTGGGCCGCAACGGTGCCGGAAAGTCCACGACGCTCAAGGTGCTCGCCGGTGTGCTTCCGCCAACCACTGGATCAGTCTCGGTGGCCGGAGTCGACGCCGTCCGCCATCCTGACGAAGCCCGGGCCAGGGTCGGTTACTGCCCAGACGTCGGAGGACTCATCCCGCGCGCAACTCCCTGGGAGCACCTCCAACTGGCGGCCACCCTCAGATCGATGGGCGCAGGGTGGGAGAAACGAGCAGAAGACCTGCTCGACCGGTTCGACCTCCTCGGAGTCTCAGACCGCATTACCGCAGGCTTCTCTCACGGCATGGGCCGGCGGATGTCGGTGCTTCTCGCGGCATTCCACGAACCTGAAGTACTACTGCTGGACGAGCCTTTCGACGGCGTCGACCCGCTGGGGGTCGAGGCGACCATGGACGTCATCCGAGAACTTCGGGCCACCGGTTCGGCCGTGCTGGTCTCCACACACCTCCTCGAGCTCGCGGTCCAGGCATGCGAACAGGCCGTTGTCCTGCGCCGGGGCAGAGTCGTCGCCGCCGCTCCGGCGGCCGAACTGGCGGGGGCATCTGGAGCCGCCCGGTACCGGTCGTTGTTGACGTCATGAACCCGTCGGTGAACACCTCCGCCAGCCGACAGCTGTTGGCGCTCCTCCGGCTGCGGTGGCGGATGATCCGGTCGCAGCCCATCCGATGGGCCATCGCGGCCCTGACGATCCTCCCTGTGGGCCTCGTCGTCGCGGGGCTGTTCGGGATGCAGACGGTTCCCGACGACCAGACCCTCAACCTCGCCGTGGCCACCCCGACGTTCTATGTCGGCTTCGTCGTGCTTGCAGTTCTCGCACCACTGGTCTCGGGCGGTGGCTACGAGCTCTACCCCGCAGACCAGCTGGTGGCGTATCCCATCAGGCCGTCGACCGCCTTCCGCAGCACACTGATCTTGGCCCCGGTGAACCTGGCGTGGGTGATCAATGTCGTGGCGCTCTTCGTGGTCACGGGCTTTGCCGCAGGTGACCTTGCTTGGGCGCCCACCTCACGATCGCTCTTGACGGTGGCAGCTTTCATCCTGACCGCCACAGTTGCCGGACACGCCATTGGATGGCTTGTGATGGGCTTTCGGCAATCGCGGCGTGGCCGCCTCGTCACCAACATCATCGGTATCGCCGCTCTATTGGCTGGGTTCCTGATCTTCTGGACAGACAACGTGATCCCGCTCCTCGACAACTCCCCTACGACGCTCGTGCTCATTGGGGCATTCGACGGTTACAGCGGCGAGTACCGCTCGTGGCTTGTGGTGGTCGGGGTTCTCGTGCTCGGCATGGCCATGTTCATTCGGGTGGGCGACGCCGTGGCTTCCTGGGCGCTGCGTCGGCCGGGTGATCATGCCGACCGAACGAGCTCGCGGTCGCTGCCGCGTCGGCCCTCATCGCCACATGTGATGTACGCACTGCTGCGGGTGGATCATGCCAGCGTCTGGCGATCGACGCCGCTACGCCGCGGAGTGCTGGTGCTCGTGCTGGTCCCGGGCGTCATCTCGGCGCTCGCCGGCATGACGTGGCAATCACTCGTCTTGGTGCCGGGATTGATTGCGGCCGGTGCTGGACTCCTCTTCGGGATCAATGCGTTCACACTCGACTCCACGGGCTCGGTTTGGCTCGCGACGCTGCCGGGCTGGGTCTCACCCGCCTACCTGGCTAAGTCCCTCATCTTCTTGGAGGTGGCTCTTGCCGCGGTGTTGTCGGCACTCATCGGCGGCTCGCTGCGTGCGCAGCCAGCGAACTCGATATCAGAGATCACCGCGGCCTCCATGTCGGCTCTCTGCTGTGCCGCCCTCGTTGTTGCGCTTGGCATGAGGTCATCCCTACGAAATCCACATCGCGCGGACCTGAAGGGTCCTCGCGATACCCCAGCCACTCCGGGAGTGATGGCGGCGCAGTCGATGCGTTTTGCCTTGGTGACCACCTTCACCAGCCTCTACTTCGCCACCTTGGCGTTGTCAGGCGCCTGGTGGCTCCCACTGCTCGGGGCTGTTCCGGTGCTGCTGCTGAGCGTCTTGCACTGGTACCGGACAGGCCTGGCGTGGGCGCATCCGCATGTGCGGGCCTCGGTCGTCCTCACGGTCGCTGGGGGCTGACCAACCGGACTAGTTCTTTCTTCCCAGGTACCTTCCGGACATGCCTACGCGTAACGGGCACGGGGGCATGACACGATGCCGTCACAGCGGCAGTAGTCGCCAAAGGGAACTCGGGGGCTGGCGTCATGCAGCACGGCACGGTTGGACGACTCTTCTGATGCCGCTCGCGAAAAAATGTCCGCCTTGTTCCTCAACCGTGGGCTCCACACTCCGATAGAAGGTCGTATGGGACGTCGAACTGTATTGCTCATTGCTGCTCTGGTGGTCGCCGCGCTTGGCACGGTGCTCATCTTCGTCTACGTCAAGAACGCTGACGATCGCGCGCAGGCTGATGCCGCGCCGGTCGACGTGCTCGTGGCCACTCAAGATGTCGCTGCCGGCACTTCCGCGGCCGACGCCTCGAACGCAGGCGCATTTGAGATCAAAGAGGTGCCCACCTCTGCTGCCGCTGAGGGTGCCCTGACCGACATCACGATCATCTCGGATCAGGTTGCACTTGCGCCGATCTTCCCCGGGCAGCAGATCCTTGCCCAGATGTTCGGGGCTCCTGGTTCAGTGTCCGGGCTCAATGTCCCCAAGGACAAGCTGGCCATCTCCGTACAGCTTGGTGACCCAGAACGCGTCGCTGGCTTCGTCGCTCCGGGTTCTGAGGTGGCCATTTTCGCCACCATTGCGCGAACAGGCGCCGAGGGGCAGTCAACCCAGGTTCTGCTTTCCGAGGTCGAGGTCATTGGAGTCGGAGCCACGTCTCTGAGCACCCAAACGGTGACCACCGACACCGGCGAACAGACCACCGAAGAGATTCCCCGGGCGATCCTCACCCTTGCCGTGGTGCAGAAGGAAGCGCAGAAGGTGATCAACGCGCAATCTGCCGGCAGCCTGTACTTCGGACTCCTCGGCGATGGAGCAAAGGTCTCTACGGGCAAGCCCACAACCCCACAGAACTTGTTCCGCTGATGACCGCGCTCCTCGACTACGACGCGAGCACAGCGGAGACGCTGCGCTCTGCGCTCGGCCCTGACACCGTGGTGCTTCCTACGTTCGACGCACTGAAGCGGCACCTCGAGACGCACCTCGGCGAGGACGCCGTGGTGATCGGAGCCTCGGTAGACATCGAGAGCGCGCTTGCCCTGGCGTCCTCCATGCGCGTCAACAGGCCGAGCATGGGGGTGGTCCTCGTGCGTCGTCGGGTGGACACCTCCGTTCTGGCTGACGCACTGCGTTCTGGAGTCCGCGAGGTCGTGGAGGAGCGTGACCTGCCCGGCATCAACGCGGCGGTAGCACGGGTCAAGTCTCTGGCGTCGTCGCTGCGCGAGACCGTGCCAGGAGCGTCGTCACCGGACGACTCTGGCGAACACGGACGCCTGGTCACCGTGTTCTCGGCCAAGGGAGGGTGTGGCAAAACCACGCTCTCGACCAACCTGGCCGTTGCGCTCACCGAGGGCGGCCGAAACCGTGTCTGCCTGGTCGACCTCGACCTCTCGTTCGGTGACGTCGCGATCGCGCTCCAGCTCTTCCCCGCGCACACGATCGTGGATGCGGTTGCCCTGGGTGATGGAATCGACGTTTCGTCGATCGAGTCACTGTTGACTCCCCACAGCAACATCTCGGGGTTGTTCACGCTGGTTGCCCCACTCGACCCCGGCTCGAACCGAGGCATCTCTGCCGAGCTGGTGCGAAAGATCCTCGAAATTCTGCGCCAAGAGTTCGACTACGTCGTCGTTGACACTCCCCCAGCCTTCGACGAGCAGGTCCTGGAAGCACTGGACCAGAGCGACCTGATTGCCCTGATCGCAACGTTGGACATCCCGGCACTCAAGAACCTCAAGCTAACGCTCGAGACGCTTGACGAAATCAACTTCCCGCGTGAGAAGTGGGCAGTCGTGCTCAACCGGTCAGATTCCAAGGTCGGGTTGGCGCTCAACGAGGTCGAGAAGACCCTGCGCGTCCCGATCTCGATTCAGATCCCGAGCTCACGAGACGTTCCGGCCGCCATCAACCGCGGCGTTCCGATCATCTTCGACAACCCCAAGCACCCGGTGAGCGTCGCCATCCGCCAGTTCGCCGAGAAGTACGTGCTCACTGGACACCACGGTGACTCTTCGATCCCGCCCGAGCTCCGCAGCGACCGCCGCGGTCTCCTCCGCAGGAAGGCCAAGACCCCATGAGCCTGGCAGACCGCCTCGCAGAAGCACGCCGCCAGAAAGCTCC
>JAHEKZ010000105.1 GCA_024644435.1 Actinomycetes bacterium
GAGCGACGCTGGCCACCGGCTTGATTCCCACCTCGACGTGCTGCCCCAGTCGTACGGCCTTGCTGTCGGCGAAGTACGCACATACCACCGGGGTCTACGACAACAAGGGCTACGGCTGGCCAGCCTTCTACGACTCCGGAAGTGAGAACGACACCTTTGCCGTCGCCCTCGACAACCTCGGTTACCGCACCGGCATGTTCGGCAAGTACCTCAACGGCTTTGCTCTCGCCCCCTCCGGATACATCCCGCCCGGATGGGACACCTTCCGTGCCATCTGGGATCCGACAGCGAACCAGGAACTGGCGGCAGGTGCCTACTACAACTACGTCGTCCGGGGCACAGGCCAGGACGAGGTTCACGGTGACCTACCGTCCGACTACTCAACTGACGTCATCGCCGGCATGGCGGTTGACTTCGTCGCCACAACGCCCGCCGACGAGCCCCTCTTGCTCTTCATGGCCCCGACGGGGCCACACCCACCGTTCACCCCTGCCCCGCGCCATCAAGGTTTGTGGCACCGCGAACCCCTACCTCCCTCAGTCACGGAGCTGACCAAGAACCGCGCCGCCCACTGGCCGGATGCCACGTTGGACTACCGCAAGATGCAGACCAGACTGAAGAAGCAGCACGAGGCGCTGATGAGCGTCGACGAAGCTGTGGGCGACATCGTGGACGCACTTGGACCCGAGCGAGCAGCGAACACGCTGTTCGTCTATCTGAGTGACAACGGGCTGCAGTTCGGGGAGCACGGTCTCTCCCAGAAGTATGTGCCGTTCAGCGGCTCCACCGAGGTCCCGATATTCCTGCGGTGGGACGGTCAGATCGAGGCGGGCTCCCACTTCAAGGCACCCATCACCAATGCTGACCTAGGCGAGACAATCGTCGACGCAGTCGGCACCGATCTCGCCTCCACCGAGGGAGTTAGCTTCTTCGACGCCAACCGGCCGAACGGGGTCGTGCTCGAGGCCACCGCAACCCCGGAGCATCCCCCGTATTGCGGGTGGCGTACTCGGCGCTACCTGTACGCCAAATACAACTCCGGCGACGCCGAGCTCTTTGACTACAAGCGGGATCCGTACGAGCTGAAGAACTGGATCCGAAGCTCCCGCTACTCCGACGTCAAGCGCAGGCTTCGTTCAGCCGCCAAAGACGCCTGCGCCCCGGTGCCGCCTGGGTTCAGTTGGGCGAACTGACAGCGAGCGCGCTAACGCGGGTAGGCCAATGTCACCAGTTGACGCACAGGGTGTCCCGCGACGGAACCAGTCACGCAGTCTTCCGGTCGAAGGTCAGGTGCGTGACGCCGCTGGGTGTTGCGACCGCCTCGAGCGCCTCGGCCGGTGACGCGTCGAGGAAGTGAAAGGTGGTGCCACCCTCCATCTCGATCGCGGCCCGCGGGCGGTGGGTCAGCACGAAGGTCGGCGTGTGGAACGGGGGGTTCGGCCCCCACCACCCCTTCAAGTCGGGGTCTTCCTGCCAGCCCGGTGGGCCGAACTTGCCGGCGCCCATGATCTCGGCACCGATCCCCGGCTCGTGCTGCTGGGCGAACGCGTTGTCGACGCCTGCCGAGGTGGTCGCACGCGTGCGCGCTGCGATCGCCGCCCGCGAGGCCGAAGCCCGGTGAGCGGTCCACCCATCGCTGACCCCTGCCATCGGCGTCAAATCGCGGACGATTCTGCACCCGCGAGGTACACGATCGTCCGCACACTCCCCTGAGAACGCGCCGAAAGGAGCCTGAGGCAGCAGGCACCCTGACGGGTCAGCGGCTGCGGAGGTAGGCGTTGACACCGAGGGTCAGCCCGGGCACCAGGTTCGTGGAGCTGCTGGAGAACAACACGTGCTGCCCGTCACTGGAGATCGCCGGGCTGAGCCCCGTGCTTCCGTCGGCTGCCTGCTCGGTATCGGACACCGAGGCGACGGTCGTCACGCCAGCCATCTCGTGCACGTAGACGTTCCACAGGTTGGGAATCGTCACTGGAGTCAGTCCATCGGCACGGGCAACGAACGCGACGGACGCGCCGTCGGCCGAGACCGTCGGATCGCCGAAGTCGGCGCGGATGAGCTCGCCGGTGAAGGACGACGACACCCACACGCTGCGGCGCCGCTCCAGGTTGCGGCGGTAGACGTCGGCGTTCTTGTTGGTGTCCCCCGGGTCGAGGTGCCGCGAGGGGGACAAGTACGCCACGTACTGGCCGTTGCGCGAGATAGCCGGGCTGTAGCCACCGGCCTTGGCTTGCCTGCCGTTGGGCAGCAGGTTGACCAGCTCGGTCGTGCCGGTCTTCCGGTCCGTGACGAACGGGTCGACGACGGTGGCGTTGCGGTCGCGAGGGTCGAGCCCGAGCTGCCAGGTCTGGAAGGCCACGTACCGGCCGTTCCCCGAGATCGTTGGAGAGAAGCCCCAGATCACGTCACCTTCGAGATCGCGCCCGAGGAAGCGCGTCCTGCCCTCGACCAGATCGCGGACGTACAGCGCGCTGTGCGCGTACGGAGGGGTGCGGGTGAGGTCGGTCGCGTTCGACTTGAACACCGCATACCGACCGGATGCAGCCAGGTCGAGCTCTTCGGTCTTGCCCGATCCGGACGCGCCGCGCAGGTTGACCGAG
>JAHEKZ010000002.1:0-15897 GCA_024644435.1 Actinomycetes bacterium
AGCGGCGTACCGTCGATGGTTCCCTCGATGTCGACGACGGCGAACCGCGCAAAGAGCTCTTCGGCGAACCACTCGGTTTCGCGGGTACGCCGGATCGCTTGCTGGTGACCGGGGGTCTGGTACGCGAACTGACGGAGCGCCGCAGCGTCGCGCCACACGCTGAAGGTGCCCTGCAGCCCGATCGGTGCCTCGCCGATCCCCATCGACCAGAGCAACCCGTCAGCGGTAGCGAGCGTTGACGCCACCTCAGGAACGGCACGCCAGAAGCTGCGGAGCTGGTTCGGTCGGATGCGGGCGCGCGTGATGGAGGCGATGGGGTGATCGCCGGACCTATGGTCGGCGCTGCTCTTGGTCTCGGAGTCGGTTGGTGCGGTGCCGCCGAACGGCTGCTTGCCTGACCACCGGCCGATGCTCGACAACGGCTTCATGGTGAGGCGTAGGCGCTCGGTGGCTGCGTCGTCCCACCGGCGAATGACATGCGAGCGCTCCACCGTGGCAGCCGCATGGGGTGTGTCCCAGCAGGCGAGCAGCGCCCAGTGGTGGGGATCGGCGTCCTGAGGAGCGAAGGTCTGTCCGCTTCCGGCGCCGAGGAGCTTGGCGAACGTGAGGCCGGGGTAGCCGCGCAGCCGGAAGCGGTCGAGAGCGAGGCGGCCGACGGCAGGGGCGATCCCGGCGGTGGGCACGGTCCAGACGTGCAGCGTGACCAGGGCCGGGGGCGGTGGTGTGGTGGGGCCGGCGGTGGGCATGGGTCGACCCTAGGGCTCACCGGACGAGGGGGTTGACCCCGGACGGCGAGAGGGGTTTACTGGAGGTATTCGAACACATGTTCGAATACTGCAAGTTCGAATACCGGGAGCGTCCGCGGTCTCGACCTCGACCCTCGAGATCGCGTGATCCTTCCCGGAGACGTGAACCGGTCAGCGGGGTGGTGACCTCGACCCTCGCCACCCCGCCGACCGTTTCCCCACTCGGAAGAGGTGAGCCGTGCGACGAATCGATGAGTCGATCGAGTCGTTGACTCCCGTGGCCCGGGGCGGCGACGCAGATGGCAGTGCCGCCCCGCTCGCCTTCCGGTGGCGTGGTCGGCGTTATGTCGTCGGCACGGTTCTGGCGCACTGGGTCGAGACAGGGGCGTGGTGGCGTCGCCCTACTCCGCGGACTGGACCTGAATCTTCCGACTCCGACTCCAAACCGGCGACCGACGGTCCGCCAGATCCGGAACGGTGGCTCTGGCGGGTTGAGGCATGCCGGGGGTCTCAGACCGGAGTCTTCGACCTCTGTCGAGAGGTCGACCACCCCGCTGACAACGACCGCACCGGCGTCCCCGGCCCCGAACGATGGTCGCTGCACGCGATCTACGACTGACCTGCCCGACCACACGGAGGGATACCTGCCATGTCCACCATCACAGTGCCTACAAGGACGACAGGGTCGTCTCGGGCCACTGGCACGCCCCGGGCGTCCTCGGCCGGAGTCCTCGACCTGCTCGCCGCTGCGCAGCGCGGGCTCACCGAGGCGGCTCTCGAATCGCGAGCGAGCCGGCGCTACGCCGTCGCCCATCTCGCTGCGCTGCGAGCTGCTGCTGCGGTGCTGGCCACCCGAGCCCGTCCCACCGGACGCCGCGGCCCACGCAGCGCTTGGGACCTACTCGCTCAGGCGGCACCGGAGCTGGCCGAGTGGGCCGCCTTCTTCGCGGCGGGCGCCGGCAAACGGGCCGCGGCCGAGGCGGGGCTGGACGCGGTCACCCCACGAGAGGCTGACGATCTCCTCCGAGACGTCGAGACGTTCCTCGCCCTGGCCGAGACGACCGTCGGTGTTCCCCACCAGATCTCGCTGCCCCGTGTCAGCTGACCCCGCGACACCTGAATACGTGCGGCTGCTGTCTCGGTGACCTTTTCCCTCTCGGCCTTTCCCCACCTGCATGTTGCCTCCGGTTGGTCACTCCGCCACGGTGCCTCCAGTCCCGAGGCGCTCGTGGGAGTCGCGGCCGACCTCGGTCTCACGACGCTCGGCCTGACCGACCGTGACGGAGTACGTGGCGCGGTGCGGTTCGCGCGCGCCGCCCTCGCTGCTGGGATCGCTCCGGTCTTCGGTACCGACCTCGCGCTCGCGCCACCCCCGACACCTGGGCGTGCGCCAGAGCGGGTCAGACGCACTCCGGCTCGCGGGGGACGCACCCTCGACCAGCGGCTGCCGCGGGTCACTGTGCTGGCGCGCGGGCCGAGGGGGTGGGCGGCGCTCTGCCGTCTGGTCTCGGCCGCACACGCCAGGGCAGAGCTCGCCGGGGAACGGGGCCGTCCCACGGTCGACGCCGACCTCGTCGGTCAGCATGCCGCAGAGGGCGCCCTGGTGGTTCTGCTCGGTCCTGACTCCGATGTCGGACGGATGCTTGCCAGACGTCGTCCCGACCTTGCGGTGCAGCAGTGGCAGTCATGGCGGGCCCGCGTCCCGGAACTGCGGTGCGAGGTGGTCAACCACCGGGGCGCCGACCCGGCCGGTCGCTCGGCACCGTTCGCCGGACGGATGCTCGGGTGGGCGCACGAGCACCAGATCGACACCGTGCTGACCAATGCGGTGCGCTACGCCCGCCGTGAGGACGCACCGGTCGCCGATGTGCTCGATGCTGCGCGTCAGCTCGTGCCACTCGATCTCCGTCACCTCGATCGACGCACTGGCGAGGGATACCTGAAGTCGTCGGCGCACATGGCCGAGATCGCCGCTGAGGTGGCGCGCCTGTCCGGTGTCGGTACCGAACGTGCCACCGCCCGTGTGCTGCTGGCCGTCACCGAGCGGCTCGCCGAGCAGTGCCTGCTCGACCCGGTGACCGACCTCGGCCTCGGATCGGTGCACTTTCCTGAGCTCGAGGTGGTCGACCCCGCAGCCGCTGCAGCCGGACGGGCGCCGGACGCGGTGCTGCGTGAGCGGTGCGACCTCGGCTGGTCGGCTCGTGCGCTACCGGTCACCGGGCGAGCAGCCGTCGATGCGCGTGACCGTCTCGAGCACGAGCTCGGCATCATTGCCGGGCTCGGCTACGCCACGTACTTCCTCACCGTCGCTGACGTCGTCGAGCTCATCCGCTCGATGCAGGTACGGGTCGCCGCCCGTGGCTCCGGTGCCGGCTCGCTGGTCACCTACCTGCTCGGCATCTCTGGGGTCGACCCGGTACGACACGATCTGCTCTTCGAACGTTTTCTCTCGCCGCTCCGTCAAGCGCTGCCCGACATCGACGTCGATGTCGAGTCGGCCAGACGTACCGAGATCTACACCCGCATCTTCGAACGGTTCGGCACCGCGCGCGTCGCCTGCGTCTCCATGGCCGACACCTACCGCGTCCGACACGCAATCCGCGACGTGGGTGCTGCGCTCGGGCTGCCCCCCTCCGAGATCGACACCGTCGCCAAGGCGTTTCCGCACATCCGGGCCAAGGATGCGCAGAACGCCTTACGCGAGCTGCCCGAGCTGCGTGCCAGTCGGATCGCCGACGACCCGCGGATGTCCTTGCTCTTCTCACTCGTTGAACGGCTTGACGGTCTGCCACGCCACCTCGCGCTGCATCCGTGCGGCGTCCTGCTCTCTGACGCCACTCTGCTCGACCGCACCCCCGTCGAGCAGAGTGCGATGGGGTTCGCCATGAGCCAGTTCGACAAGGACGACGTCGAACACCTCGGTCTGCTCAAACTCGATGTCCTCGGCATCCGCATGCAGTCGGCCATGGCGTACGCGCTCGACGAGATCGAGCGGGTCGACGGCCCGCACCAGCGCCCAGACATCGACACCGTTCCCTTCGACGACCCGGCGACCTTCGACCTGATCCGTTCCACTCACACGCTCGGCTGTTTCCAGATCGAGTCGCCCGGCCAGCGAGAGCTGGTGGGCAAGTTCGCGCCCGAGACGTTCGACGACCTCATCATCGACATCTCGCTCTTCCGTCCAGGACCGGTGAAGTCCGACATGGTCCGCCCTTTCCTGCAGGCGCGGCATGGCTGGGCAGAGCCGCAGTACCTGCACCCCGACCTCGAACCGGTGCTCCGCCCCACCTACGGCGTCGTCGTCTTCCACGAACAGGTCATCGACATCCTGCACGTCATCACCGGGTGCTCACGGGCTGAAGGTGACGAGAAGCGACGAGCGCTCGGCGATCCGGATGGGCAGGCCGAGACCAGGGAGTGGTTCTACCGACATGCCCGACTGCGTCGCTACGACCTGGCCACGATCGAACGCATCTGGGACGTGCTCCGCGCTTTCGCCTCGTTCGGGTTCTGCAAAGCCCATGCCGCTGCGTTCGCCCTGCCCACCTACCAGTCGGCCTGGTTGAAGGCCCATCACACGGCAGGCTTCCTGGCTGGCGTCCTCACCCACGATCCCGGGATGTATCCCAAGCGGCTGATCCTCGACGACGCCCGGCAGTTCGGGGTCGCTGTGCTACCGCTCGACGTCAACGCCTCTCAGACCGGCTACCGGGTCGAACGATTCGATGTCGCTGGCACCTCGCCCTCACCGCGGTCACTCGCAAATCCGGTGTTGCCGGATGCCCGCGGGTACGGCATCCGGATCGCACTGGCCGAGGTCAAAGGAATCAGTGACTCCGAGGTCGAGCGGATTGTCGCTGGGCAGCCGTTCCGCTCGCTCACCGACTTCTGGCACCGGGCTGCTGTCTCACGACCGGTGATAGAGCGTCTGGTGATTGCCGGAGCATTCGACTCTCTGCACGGCATCGACCTCACCCTTCCTACCTCGACGGCGCGTCGTCGGATCACCCGTCGCGACCTGCTGCTGCAGGTTGCCGAACTCGACCGTTGGGCGGCGATGCCGGCTGCCCGCCGGAGCAAGGTCGGTGTTCCGGTCAGGTCCGACACCCAGCTCTCCTTGGCGCTCGGCCCTTCCGACGAGCAGGTCACTCCCTCCGGCCTCCCCGAGATGACCGGCGCTGAGCAGGTCAGAGCAGAGCTCG
Organism: Actinomycetes bacterium; assembly: GCA_024644435.1. GTDB lineage: Bacteria > Actinomycetota > Actinomycetes > JAHEKZ01 > JAHEKZ01 > JAHEKZ01. Next base: position 4,952 of record JAHEKZ010000002.1, read on the forward strand.
ACGTCCTCGGCCTGGACGCCAGCCGTCATGTCATCGACTTCTACAGTCCGCTCCTCCGCGCCCTCGACGTCGTACGCTCCCGCCACCTCCTCACCTGTCGTTCGCGCAGTGAGGTGCTGGTAGCCGGGGTCAAGGTAGCGACCCAGACACCACCGATCCGCTCCGGTCGACGGGTGGTCTTTGTCACGCTCGACGACTCGACCGGTCCGGTCGACGCCACCTTCTTCGAAGATGCCCAGGGACCGTACGCGGCGACGCTCTTTCACTCCTGGCTGCTGCTCATCCGGGGTGAGGTGCGGCGCACCGGTCCGCGGGGGGTCTCGCTGCGGGCCACCGGATGCTGGGAGCTTGCCAGCCTCTACGACCTGTGGCAGCACCAAGGCATCGGCGCGGTGCATGAGGTGCTCGACACCCCACCCCCGGGGTTCGGCCCGAGCGACGTCACGGCCCCAGCCGCCCCGGCCCGCGATGAGGCGGCGTCCTCTGCAGGGGGGATGGGGCGCAGGCGAATCCTGGTGCACCCCAGCGGATTCCGGCAGTCGCCGTACGCCGATGTCCGCCCGGCGGGCGATGACGTCAACCAAGGTGCGCCACCCCGCAAGCTCTGGCACTCCAGTCCTGGCAGTTCCGGCGGGTGAGAGGGAGATAGGGGGACAATGCCCACGACAGCCCACGACAGCCCACAGCAGCCCGCGACAAACCAGAGTCGCACACGACGAGGGGACGCCAGATGACCAAGCAGCAGCTCGGGCGTTCTGGTGCCCGCAGTCCGGCACAGGGCTATCCCCGAGGTGATGACGCCGGCTGTCATGTCCTGCATGTCGACATGGACGCCTTCTACGCCTCCGTCGAGCTCCTCCGCCACCCCGAACTCGTCGGAACCCCGGTCATCGTCGCCGGCGGTGGCACCCGGGGGGTCGTCCTGTCGGCCACCTACGAGGCGCGGGCGCTCGGGGTCCACTCCGCGATGCCGGCGTCGCGAGCGCGACGGCTCTGCCCGAGTGCCACCTTCCTGGCCCCGCACCACGACGACTACGCCCGGATCTCTGCCGGCGTGATGGCCATCTTCGGATCGGTCACACCCCACGTCGAACCACTCAGCCTCGACGAGGCGTTCCTCGACGTCAGCGGTGCGCTTCGCCGGCTCGGTTCACCGTCGCAGATCGGCGAGCAGATCCGCACCACGGTTCAGGACGAACAGGGCATCACGTGCTCGGTGGGTGTGGCGTCCACCAAGTTCGTCGCCAAGCTCGCCTCCGGGCGGTGCAAGCCCGACGGGCTCCTGGTCGTCCCCGCCGACCAGGTGATCGAGTTCCTCCACCCCCTGCAGATCGGCGCCCTCTGGGGTGTCGGCGACAAGACGGAGGAGGCGCTGCACCGGCTGGGACTCCGCACCGTGGCCGATCTCGCCAACACACCGGTCGGCACCCTGGAACGCGCGCTGGGGCACGCGGCCGGCCGGCACCTGTGGCAGCTCGCGTGGGGCCGGGACGAGCGCACCGTCGTCCCCGATGTGCAAGAGAAGAGCATCGGTCGAGACCGCACTTTTGAGACCGACGTCGACGACCCCGCAGTGGTGCACCGCGAGCTGCTGGCGTCGTCGCAGTCGGTGGCCAGCCAGCTGCGAGCCAGGGCGTTGGCCGGTCGCACGATCGCGATCAAGGTGCGGTTCGCTGACTTCACCACGATCACCCGCTCGCGCACGCTGTCCCATCCGACCGACGTGGCTCGCGACATCTACGCCACGGCGGTCGCCCTCTTCGACGCCCTGGGCCTGGACCGAGCCAGGGTGCGTCTGGTGGGAGTCCGGGTCGAAGGATTGGTCGACGGGTCAACCGTTGCCCACCAGCTCACTCTGGATGAGCGTCCCGAGGCCTGGCGAGCGGCGGAGCGGGCGGCTGATCAGGCCGCCGACCGGTTCGGCCGAGGGGTGGTGCGCCCGGCCAGCCTGGTCGAGATTCCCGACCCGTGAGAGGGCCGGAAACTCCAGACCGCCAGGCCCTGAGCCGATGAAGAAACGGTGACAGATCGCGGTGGATCCACCGGTGGAGTTTCGTCCACGCGTTTGGGGACCTATCCTGGTGGGGAGAGTCCCCGTGTCACCTGTGTCCTCGGAACCGTCCGAGGCCGGGCCGTGCTACCGCAGCGAGGAGGAGGCCATGCCCCTCTCTGATCATGAGCAGCGCCTGCTCGAGCAAATGGAGCGTCAGCTCTACGCAGATGACCCGAAGCTGGCGTCCACACTTCGCGGTAGTGGACGATCGCTCCGGTCGCGTCACCGCCTGCTGTTGGGCGTGCTCGGAGTCGCCGGAGGAATGGCTCTTCTCGTCGCCGGAGCAGCCTCACAGTTCTGGCCCCTAGGTGTTGTCGGCTTCCTGGTCATGCTCGGTGGCGGTTGGTGGGCAAGCACCGGCTGGCAGAGTGGCTCTGAGGCCGCAAGCTCTAGCCCGAAACAGACCTCGAAGAGTCCTCAACGATCGGGCTTCATGACCCGGATCGAAGAACGCTGGGACCGCCGCCGCGACGGCGAGCAGTAACTCACATCGGGTGGCGATCGCCACACTGCCCCGGGCTCTGCACCCTTACATCGCTGCAGGTTCCTGGCGCCGAATCGTGTTCAGCTACTGCGCAGCGCTTTGCGACTGATTCGCCCCACCAGTCGCGCCCACGTACTCGCGACGGACTCGAGCCCGGCGTTCCACGCCTCGATCACGGCCATCCGTCCCGATGCCGGCCACCAGACGGCCAGCCGCCGGTCACGGGTTGACAAGCCCCTCAACAGGTCGTCGCGAATGCCATCGGACATGTGTCGGATCTCGCTGACCGAGGCGGTTGAGCCAATGGCGTCGCGATAGCGCAGCAGCTCGACCCAGGCCGCGAGCTGGCGAAGGTTCCGGGCCTGCTCTGTGTTGAGCCTGCCGCGGGCGGGCAGCCGTGCGGCCAGGTCGCGAGGTGTCTCGGTGGGGGCGGCCCGGAGGTCGACATCGGTGGCGCAGTCGAGAACGTCGGCCCAGGCGGCTGTAACCGCACGATCACTCGAGTCGATGCCGCCCCATCGCCTGCGGTTCACGACCTGTGCGGCCACCTTCGGCGCAGCAGCCAGGGCGGCAGCCACACCGATCAGCAGCAGCCAGAGCCATGCGGTTGACGCACCGCTCTCCGGGGTCTGGGTTGTCGACGACTGCGAGCTGAAGGCGCCACGGCCCCGGTTGGCCTCGAGGACGTCGGTGAGATCCCCGGGCCGACCTCCACGGTTGTTGGTCTCAGCGCCTCCACGCCGCAGCACGACTCCACGATCCCGCTGGCCGTCACCCTGACCTGCTTGGTCAACGGGGTCGACGCCCGGCACGGGTGCGTACGCCGGTGTCCCGCCTCCGTCGCCGCCGCCAGGCGTCGGCTCGAATCGCACCCAGCCGACGCCCTCGAACCACAGCTCTGGCCAGGCATGGGCATCGTGGACGGTGACCAGCCAGGTGTCTCCCTCGACGTTTTCGCCCGGCGTGAAGCCGACCTGTACGCGTGACGGAATGTCGAGCGTGCGAGCCATCAGCGCCATGGTCGCGGCGAACTGTTCGCAGTATCCGCTGCGGGAACGAAGAAAACGCTCGAGGGCCTCGGCGCGGTTGCCGCTCACGGTGTCGAGGTCGTAGTCGAACTCGGTGCGGAACCAGTTCTGCAGCGCGAGGGCTCGGTCGTAGTCCGTCGCTGCGTCGCCGGTGACCGTCGCGGCCAACGGACTAAGACGTGCGTCGACATCATCTGGCAGCTGGAGGAGCGGATTCAGCGACGGGTCGGCTGGCGGTGCGGCACGAAGCTGCTCGGCGGTGGGCGCGATCTCGAGCACGGTCGCCCGGTAGGACTGGTTGAAAGCTGACCCGTCCTCGTCCGGACTGAACACATCGAAGCTTTGGGCGTCCCACCGCCAGTCGCCTTCGATGTCGACGACCGCAACGGGGTAGGGGAGGGGTAGCCGTGGCGTGTCGAGCGCCCCCACCGCGAAGTCGTAGGTTGCCTCTGACCGCGCGACGTCCTCGCTGAGCCCCGGCGGTGGAGGCAGGCCGCGCGAGGCCTGCTGGTCGCTGCCGGCCTGCAGCTCCTCCAAGGTCCAGGTGTCGCCGTTGAACTGGTCGAGGGTGGCGATCCGCAGGTACTGCGGAGTCTCCGCATCGGTGGTGTAGGCAAGCAGCTCGCTGTCCTCGGCCCGGGTCAGATCGCGTTGCAGGTCGACCAACGGGTTGACCGTGATGACGCGGCGTTCGGTCGCCGACGAGTCGCTGGTTCCGTCGTTCCCTCCGCTCCCGTCGCCGGACCCGCCACCGAATCGCCCGTCGTCGAGGCTGGGAAGGATGACCGGAATGATCACCGCGACCGTGAGGGCGGCCGCGCCGAGGCGCCGTCCCGTGCCCCCGATCGAGTGGAGCGTGCCGTTGCCATCGCCTTCGATGGGTCGGCCCCAGCGCGAGAGCTCAAGACGTCCGTCTTCGAGCAACAGGATCAACCACCCCACCCCAGCGGCGACGAACAGCGGCCACGGCACGCCGTCCGGAAGCACCGTCGCCGGCACGAGGTAGAGCGCCAGGAGTGGGACGCCGGCCAGGGTGGCGCGTCTGCTGGTGACCGCAATCGCGTCAACGGCCCAGGCGACAAGGGCAACTCCGCCGACGACGAGGAAGCCAACTCCATCGGTCACCGTGACGGGGGCCACCTCTTGCTCAATGACTGAGCTGCCATCGCGCACGAGAGCGCTGAAGGCCCGCCACACGTCCGGGTCTGGCAGTACACCGAACCGCGCGACGTCGCTGGCGAAGAGCCAGGTGAGCAGCAGGACAAGTCCGACCGCCTGCAGGGTGATCACCACCCAGCCAGGAAGTGCCAGCGCCCTGGCCCCGCCTCCGATCACGGCCGTGGTGACGATGACCAGGAAGGTGCCGAACACCCACGGCCCCTCGGCAAGGGTCGGTGACAGCGCGATCGCGGTCAGGGCCACGGCACCGGCGGCCGCCGCGGTGGGACGGACCTGCCGTGTGACTGCCCGGCGCGCACTCATGCGCTCACCTCGGGGGCGAGTGTTGCGTTGGCGGAGGGTCCACCTGAGAACCCGAGGTGGCGCCAGGAGTCGGCGAGGTTCTCCGCTCGCGACAGTGGCAGGACCGCCCACCCCGCGGACCGGAGGAGGTCCCACGAGTTCAGGGTGTCCGGACTGGTGGATTCGTGCTTCCACGATGCGCAGTCGAGCGCCACGGCGATGGTCGTCCCCATGCCGTGCCGGGCGCGGGCGAGGGCGTCGGCCTCCCTCAGGGTCAGGGCGCCCAGCACCATCACGATCAAGCCATCACTTCCGTGGCGCACCGTGCGGGTCAGGGTGTGGATGCTCGAGGACCGGCTGGGTTCGGCAACGGCCAGGGCGTCGAGCACCAGACCTGTGGGGTCCGAGCTCGTGCCGTCGTCGACCGCACTCGGGGAGGTGACCTCGCGACCGTCCGCCACGAGGCGAACGGCATAGCCCCGGTGCGACAGGTGCAGAGCGATCGAGGCCGTAGCTCCCACAGCACGCTCGAAGGTGCCCGACAACGGTTCGCCGGCATGCGCCGGCTTTCGGTCGTCGAGGATCACCGTCGCACGGCTCTCCCATGGCTGTTCCTCGCGGCGCACCATCAACGAGCCCGAGCGAGCAGTTGCCCGCCAGTGCACGCGGCGCAGCTCGTCTCCGTGCCGGTACTCGCGGACGGCGACGTCATCCTCGCCCGCAGTCGCAATGGACCGTGCCCGGCTTTCACCGGTTCCGGACCAGTCGCCAGACAGCGGCACTGCTGGCAGCACCTCCGTGCGAGGCGTGACCAGCAGATGACGTTGTCCGCTGAAAGACCGATCGAGCTGACAGAACCCGAACGGATCAGTGAGCCGGACCGAGAGTGGACCGATCGGGTACCTGCCGCGCCGGTCGGCGTGCACGGTGTAAGAGACAGATCGGATCGATTGGGGTGGCAGGCGATCGATGACAAATCGTGGTCGAGGACCCAGCGCCTTGGGCACGGCGTCTTCGACCATGAGCAGTCCCGTCGGCAGGTGTGCGACGTTCTCCAGCCGGACAGTCACCGCGGCTGACTCACCAGCTGGGGTGCGGGACGGTTCGATGGTGCGGTCAGAACCAAGTCGGAACCTGGTTCTGGCGACGCTAGCGGCGGCGAGAAGGGGTAGGGCGGTCGCGAGCAGGCCCACCCGCATGATGTCTTGCTGGTCGAGCATGGCAGCCAACAAGAAAGCGGTGACCCCGGCAGCGAGCAGGGCTCGGCCCCGTGGCGTCAGACCGGCGAGTGCCGCGCGCACGTCAGTCTGCCGGGATCGCCGTTTGGTCCACCAGCGCCTCGACCACCGAGGCGCTCGTCCGCCGGGCGATCTGTGCCTCGGCCGTGAGCAGCAGGCGGTGAGCGAGCACAGGGACGGCCAACCGGCGAATGTCGTCGGGAATGACGTAGTCACGGTCGTCAAGCGCGGCCGATGCCTTGGCGGCCCGAATCAGATGGAGGGTGGCACGGGGAGAGGCACCGAGCCGCAGGTCGGGGTGGCGCCTCGACGAGGCGACCAGATCGACGGCGTAGCGGTGCACGCCGGTGCTCACATGGAGCGCGCGCACCTGTTCGATCAGGGCAGCGATGTCTGTCGCGGTTGCGACCGGCTTGATGGTGTCGAGCGGACGACCACCTCCGTGGGCCGCCAGCATCGCCATCTCATCGGCGCGCTCGGGGTATCCCATCGAGAGTCTGGCGGTGAACCGGTCACGTTGCGCCTCGGGCAGTGGATAGGTGCCCTCCATCTCGATCGGGTTCTGCGTGGCCACCACCATGAACGGGGTGGCGAGCGGGTAGGTCGAACCGTCGACCGTGACCTGGTGCTCCTCCATTGCCTCCAGCAGCGCTGACTGGGTCTTCGGGGATGCGCGGTTGATCTCGTCGCCGATCACGATGTTGGCGAACACCGCGCCAGGGCGGAACTCGAAGTCGCGTGTCTCCTGGTTGAAGACGCTGACCCCGGTGATGTCGCTCGGCAGCAGGTCGGGAGTGAACTGGATGCGTCGCACGGTGCAGTCGAGGGTGCGAGCAAGCGACTTGGCCAGCATGGTCTTGCCGACGCCTGGTACGTCTTCGATCAGCAGGTGCCCTTCTGCCAGCAGGGTGACGAGAGCCAGGCGGATGGCCTCCGGCTTGCCTTCGATCGCGCCAGCCACTGCGTCGCCGATCTCGGCTCCACGGGCAGAGACCCCGAGGCCGCGGTCTGGCGTCGGGGCGGACGAGGGCGAGGGGGTCGATCCGTCAACAGCTGTCACGGCGCGTCCTGGGGTGCGAGGTGGGGCACCAGGCCTCCTGGGCGTGGGCGATGGGCGGTCTCAAGACCGGTGGTTGTCGAACTCCAGCGTAAGCCGCTCGGCGGCTCCCGGCCTCCGGAATGACATCCCCCACTTCACTCCACGCTTGTGATCTGCATCTTTCTCTCTCAAGATTCCATTCGGAGGGGTCGAAGTGGTTGACGGTGGGGAAAAGTGGGGTATGGTGGCGCATCGTGGATGAGAGCGGAGAGGGGAGGCGGCGCCGGTGTTCTTGGGCACGCACTACCCGAAGCTCGACGACAAAGGCCGTCTCTTCCTGCCGGCCAAGTTCCGCGAACCCCTTCAAGGCGGACTGGTGATCACGAAGGGGCAGGAGCACTCGCTCTTCGTCTTTCCGCGAGAAGACTTCTTCGACTACGCCCGACGTTTCGAGGACGCGCCCCTGTCCAGCAAGGGCACCCGCGACTACGTGCGCGTCCTGCTCTCCGGCGCGTCCGACGAGCTCCCCGACCGCCAGGGGCGGATCACCGTTCCCCCCACGTTGCGCGAGTACGCAGGCCTCACCAAGGAGTGCGTGGTCATCGGAGCGGGGTCTCGGGTCGAGATCTGGGACTCCCGCCGCTGGGCCGACTACCTCGGACCGAGCGAAGGCGCGTACGCCGACCTCAGCGAGGAGGTGCTGCCCGGCACCTGACCACCGTCGTCCTCGAGGTGTGGTCTTCCGCCGCTCCACGACCCCGGACCGTCCTGGCACACCTTCCCCGGTGCCAGGCCCCGGAGAAGGAGCGGAGGAAGACCAGACCGCAAGGGCCTCCCGAGTCCATTCCATCCAGTTAGCCGCACGTGAAGGGTCGAGCATGAGTGGCACGTTGGGCATCGCCCCGATTCGTACAGCCGGGGCTGAGGGCATCCACCGTTTGGTGCATTCGGTGCGGGTTCGTCGGATGGCGGTGGCCCGCCGCGGTGGTCTGGCGACGCCGTTGGCCGTTGTAGTGGCGATCGTCGTGACGGCATCTGTGGTCTGGGCAACGGTGACGCTGGCCGGCGGTTGGGGACCGGCGTGAGCGAGCCGACCCACGCCCCCGTGATGTGCGACCGGGTGGTGGCGCTGTTGGCACCGGCGCTACAGGAGCCCGGCGCGATCCTGGTCGACGCAACGGTTGGTCTGGGGGGGCACAGTGGCGCCCTGCTGAGGTCCTGCCCCAACGCACACTTGATCGGGATCGACCGCGATCCAGGTGCACTCGCCATCGCGAACGACCGGCTCGCTGACGTTGCCGAACGCATCACGCTGGTGCACGCCGTCTACGACGAAATCCCTCACGTCCTGAGCGACCTCGGTCTGCCCCGGGTACATGGGGTGCTGCTCGACCTCGGTGTCTCGTCCATGCAGCTGGACCGGGCCGAGCGCGGGTTCGCCTACTCATACGACGCTCCGTTGGACATGCGGATGGATCCGACCGCACGGCTGACCGCTGCTGAGGTGGTCAACGACTACCCCGTTGACGAGCTGGCCAGGGTTCTACGCGAGTACGGCGAGGAGCGGTTCGCCCGACGGATCGCCAGAGAGGTCGGCCGGCGGCGTCCGCTGTCGACCAGCACCGAGCTCGTTGACGCGATTCGCGAGGCGGTACCAGCTGCCGCCCAACGCCATGGTGGACATCCGGCGAAGCGCACCTTTCAGGCCCTGCGGATCGAGGTCAACGACGAGCTCGGGGCTCTTCGCCGAGCACTTCCGGCGGCTGTCGACGCGTTGGCGGTCCGCGGACGCATCGTGGTCATGTCCTATCAGTCGCTCGAGGACCGGATCGCCAAGCGAGTGCTGGCCGACCACCTGGTCGATGACGTACCGGTCGACCTGCCGGTGCCCGGACACGGACCGGAGCTGCGCCTGCTCACCCGAGGCGCGGAGCGGCCGACAGCCGACGAGATTGCGGCCAATCCGCGCGCGACGTCAGCCCGGGTCCGCGCCGCCGAGCGAGTCAGGGAGGCGGCATGAGCGTCGCGACCACCCAGCGTCGGGCGACCAGGCCCACCCCGAGTGTTCGGCGCCCAGCGGCGGTCCGTCCGGTTGCGGCGTCGTCCCCGGCTCCGGCGCGCGCGCCCTTCGTCGTCCTGGTTCTCATCCTGCTGTCGGTCGGACTCGGTGCGCTGCTGCTGCTGAACACCTTGCTGGCCCAGGGCTCGTTCACCCTGCATTCGCTGGACGCCCGAGTTGCCGGCCTGGCCGATCGAGAGCAGGCGCTGCAGCAGCGGACGGCAGAGCTCGCCGCACCGCAGCGACTGGCACGGAGCGCAGCTCGGATCGGCATGGTTCCCTCGGTCAACCCCGCATTTCTCCGCACCGAGAACGGCAAGATTCTCGGCGAGCCGGTCCCGGCAGTGAACCCAGCACCCGTGGTTGGATCAGAACCCGCGCCCGTGGCTGGTAGCGGAGACACCAAGAGCAAGCCGGGCTCATCCGACCAGAGTCAACAGAAGAAGCAGCCGAAGAAGAACGGGTCGAGCCAAGGTGACCAGACCAGCGGAGGGGCAGATCGGTGACGCAGGCACGGCGGCGTGTGGCAACGCCACGGCGCGTGACTGACCCCCGTCGGCGTCTGGTTGCCGTCGGGATCCTGGTCGGGATCGTCATGTCGCTGTTCGCCGGTCGACTGCTGCAGCTGCAGGGGGTCGAAGCCGCGGCGTACGCCGCAACGGCTGAAGCCGAGCGGCTGCGGACGGTCACCATTCCAGCCACTCGTGGCGCGATCACCGACGCCCACGGAATCGCGTTGGCGACCACGGTGGACGCCGTCAATGTCACAGCTGACCAAACGCAGATCGCTGATCCGGTGGCGGTGGCTGCTGCACTGGCTCCCGTGCTGGGGGAGCCGATCAAGACCGTCCGCAGTCTCTTGGACGGCGACCTCCGCTTTGCGTACATCGCCAAGGAGGTCACGCCCCGTACCTGGGGTGAGATCGAGTCGCTGCGGCTCCCGGGCATCTACAGCGAGCCGACGGCCAAGCGGGTCTATCCCCAAGGTTCTCTCGGTGCGGCCCTGCTCGGATTTGTCGGGAGTGACGGCCACGGTCTGGCCGGGCTGGAGAACAGCTGGGATCGGGAGCTGGCCGGAAAGGATGGTCAGGTCACGTACGAGTCGGCCGCCGGCGGACGCCGCATTCCGAGCGCTGACTCGCAGACGGAGGAGTCGGTCCCCGGCGTAGACGTGCAGCTCACCATCGATCGTGACATTCAGTTCATCACCGAGCGTGCCATCCGCCGCAAGGTGATCGAGGCCAACGCCGACAGCGGCACAGTGGTGGCGATGGATCCCAGGACCGGCGAGGTGCTGGCGCTGGCCACCTACCCGTCGTTCGACCCCCGTGACCCCACCGAGGCGCCAGCGGCCGACAGGGGTAACCGGGCGGTTGCCGACATCTACGAGCCGGGCAGCACCAGCAAGGTGATGACCATGGCCGCCGCACTCGACGCGGGGGCCGTCACCCCCACCACCAAGGTCGAGGTTCCCCCGATCCTCTACCGCGGAGGAGACGACTTCCACGACCACACGCCCCACGGGACACTGCACCTGACCGCGACGGGGGTTCTGGCCGAGTCGAGCAACATCGGGGCGATTCT
>JAHEKZ010000002.1:15997-114241 GCA_024644435.1 Actinomycetes bacterium
CCGATGCCGCGGGCGACGTCACTCGCGCAGGTGTGCGCTGTGCTCGGCCTGGATCGGGGTGTGACGCCGGACGTCATGGTCACCGGTGTCACGCTGGACTCACGAGACATCCGTCCAGGAGACCTGTTCATCGCGCTCTCCGGAGAGCGGGTGCATGGTGCGTCGTTCACACGTGACGCGGCGACCGCAGGTGCTGTTGCCGTTGCGACTGATGCGCCGGGCCGCGAGATCGTCGGCGATGCCTTGCCTTGCGTGGTGATCGAGGACCTCCGCCGGCGTGCCGGTGCTCTTGCCGCCGAAATCTACGGGCGCCCGGCGGACGACCTGCTCCTCCTCGGAGTCACGGGAACCAACGGCAAGACCACCACGGTGTTTCTGCTCGAGTCGGGGCTGCGAGCGGCCGGGCATCGAACGGGAGTGATGGGAACGGTGGCCACGCTGATCGACGGCGAGGCCTTCGAGACGGTGCGGACGACCCCCGAGGCCCCTGAGGTGCAGGCGCTACTGGCTGTCATGCGTGAGCGGGGTGTGACCGCCGTCGCGATGGAGGTGTCGAGCCATGCTCTGGCGATGGGCCGCGTGGATGGCTGCGTCTTCGACGTCGCCGGCTTCACTCAGCTGGCTGTCGACCACCTCGACTTCCATGGCAGCGCCGAGGCTTACTTCTCGGCCAAGCAGATGCTGTTCCAAGCCGACCGGAGTCGAACCTCCGTCGTGACCATCGACGACGAGGGGGGCCGTCGAATGGCGGCCACATCGACGGGCAACATCGTCACGCTTGGCAGTGACCCGGCAGCCGACTGGCGAATCAGTGACGTCGGCGAGCGCAGCGGCGGGGGCTATCGCTACGTGCTCACGGCGCCAGACGACACGATGCACCCGGGCGAGGTGCAGCTGATGGGGCGTTTCAACGTGGCCAACGCCGCCCTCGCCGAGGTCATGCTGGTGTGTGCAGGCGTGGAGGCCGAGACAGCGATCCGAGGAGTGAGCAGCTGCCCCGGCGTCCCCGGGCGGATGGAGAGAGTGGGGCCCGGCGACGTCGCTCTCGTTGTCGACTACGCGCACACCACCGATGCACTGGCGCGGGCCATCGACGCTGTGACACCGGAATCTGGCGGGGATGTGATCGTCGTCTTCGGATGTGGAGGTGACCGGGATCCGAGCAAGCGTGCCCCGATGGGTGCAGCGGCGGCCGCACGTGCCGCCGTTGTGGTCGTCACAGATGACAACCCGAGGACCGAGCGCCCTGGAGACATTCGTCGGGCCGTCATCGCGGGGACGGTGGAGGTGCCGGAGTCCGAGCGTGCAGACGTGGTCGAGCTGGCTGACCGGCGAGCTGCCATGGAGTGGGCGGTGCGTCGTGCGGCGCCAGGAGATGTCGTCCTGGTCGCCGGAAAAGGCCATGAGACCGGGCAGGAGGCGGACTCTGTGATCACGCCGTTCGACGACCGGGTCGAGCTCCTCGCGGCCTGGAATCGCGTGCACGGGGCGGGGGAGCATCCATGATCGCAACCTCTCTTGCTCAGGTCGCGGATGCGGTGGGTGGTCGGTTGTGCGATGTGACCGACTCCTCGGTCGACGTCCTCAGCGTGTGCTCCGACACTCGCCAGGTGGTGCCAGGAAGCCTCTTTGTCGCTCTCGAGGGCACTCGCGTCGATGGGCACGACTTCGCCGCCCAGGCAGTCGACGCCGGGGCGGTCGCCGTACTGGGTACCAGGCCCACCGGGATGCCCACCATCGTTGTTTCCGATGCGCTGACCGCGCTCGGTGCACTCGCGAGATTCCACGTCGACCGGCTGAGCGACACCACGGTGGTGGCGGTCACCGGATCTGTCGGCAAGACCACAGCCAAAGACTTGATGGCGGCAGTGCTCGAGGCGGACGGACCGACGGTCTCGCCCCCCGGTTCGTTCAACAACGAGCTGGGTCTGCCGTTGACCGTGCTGTCTGCCGATCTTGAGACGCGCTACCTCGTACTGGAGATGGGTGCACGTGGCCGCGGCCACATCGAGTACCTGTGCTCCATCGCCCCACCCGATATCGGTGTCGAGCTCGGGGTCGGCACAGCTCACATCAGCGAGTTCGGCAGCCGTGCCGCCATCGCTGAGGCCAAGGCTGAGCTCGTCCGGGCGCTGCCGGCTTCCGGAAGGGCCATCCTCAATGCCGACGACGAGTACGTGCGTGAGATGGCGACCGACTCGGTGGCCGCGGTGACCTGGTTCGGTCACCGCGCGGACGCTGACGTCCGGGCCGAAGATCTGAAGACGGATCAGCTCGACCGTGCAGCGTTCACCCTGTCGACGCCGGATGGCACCGCGCCGGTCACCCTCCAGCTTGTCGGGGCGCATGCCGTGCCCAACGCCCTGGCCGCTGCCGCCGTTGGCTGGGCAGCCGGAATTGCAGCGTCCACGATCGGGGCCGCGCTCTCCGCCGCCGCACCGCGTAGCCGGTGGCGCATGGAGGTCAGCGAGCGCGCCGACGGTCTGGTGGTCATCAATGACGCCTACAACGCGAGCCCTGAGTCAGTCCGGGCCGCCCTGAAGTCGCTCAAGCAGATCGCCGGTGGTCGTAGATCCTGGGCTGTGCTCGGCGAGATGCTGGAGCTGGGGGACAGCTCAGCCGCCGAACACGATGCGATAGGTCGACTCGTTGTGCGCTTGGATGTGCAACGGTTAGTCGTCGTCGGAGACGGCGCCCGGCATATCCACCTGGCCGCTGGGCTCGAAGGATCGTGGGGACAGGAGTCCATGTTCGTCGCAGACGTTGAAGAGGCGTTGACGCTTCTTCGCGACCAGGTCACCGGAGATGACGTCGTCCTCGTCAAGGCATCCCGCGCCGCCGGGCTCGATGTCGTCGCCACCGCCCTGCTCGCCGGAGGCGTCGTATGAGGCTCGTCCTCGTGGCGGTGATCGTCAGTCTGATCATCGGTTTCGTCGCGACGCCGCTGTGGGCGAACTGGCTTCGTGGCAGGGGATACGCCCAGTCGATCCGCGATGCCGAAGAGCTCGGCTACGCCGTCCCGGACCACGCCGGCAAGAAGGGGACGCCGTCGATGGGCGGCGTCGTCATCGTGGCCGGCACCGTGATCAGCTATGCGGTCGCGCACCTGGTCGCAGGAAGTGGCCCCAGCGCGTCGGCGCTGCTCGTGTTCTTCTTGATGATCGGGCTCGCTTCAGTTGGATTCGCCGACGACTACATCAAGATCTTTCGCAGAAGGTCGACGGGCCTTCGGGTCAAGACCAAGCTGATCGGGCAGGCAGCGGTGGCCATCGCTTTCGCCCTCCTGGCCCTGCAGTTCCCCAACGTCGACGATCTCACCCCGGCAACTCAGTACATCTCGTTCGTCCGCGACACTGCGATCTTCCTGCCCATCGGCGTCTACGTGCTGTGGGTCTGGTTCATGGTGGCGGCCACCTCCAACGCGGTGAACCTCACCGACGGGCTCGACGGTCTGGCAACGGGCGCCGCATCGATGGTGTTCGGCGCCTACGTCACGGTTGGTCTTTGGCAGTACAACCAGCGCTGCTCCGACTTCGTGCTGCCCAACTGCTATGAGGTACGCAATCCGCTCGACATCGCCGTCGTCGCCGCCGGTGTCATGGGGGCGTGCTTCGGCTTCCTGTGGTGGAACACCTCGCCAGCTCGCATCTTCATGGGTGACACGGGGTCACTCGCGCTCGGAGGCGCGATGGCCGGCATCGCGATCACCACACAGACCGAGCTGCTGCTGCCGGTGATGGCTGGACTGTTCGTGGTCATCACGGCATCGGTCATCATCCAGATCGCATCGTTCAAGACGACCGGGCGTCGCGTGTTCCTGATGTCTCCCTTGCAGCACCATTTCGAGCTCAAAGGGTGGCCTGAGGTGCAGATCGTCACACGGTTCTGGATCGTGTCGGGGCTCTTCACGGGTGCCGCTTTCGTCCTGTTCTACACCGAATGGCTTGGTGGGGGCGGCATCGGGTGACTGAGTCGTCCGCTGTCACGGAGTGGCTGAAGACCGCCGACCGGTACGCCGACTGGTCCGGTGTCAGCGCCGTCGTCGCTGGCCTCGGCAGCAGCGGGTTCGCTGCCGCTGATGCACTGATCCGCGTCGGGGCCTCGGTGAGTGTGGTGGAGGCCGCCACGGCAGACGATGAGGGACCGCTGGCCGAGCGGGCCCAGATCCTCGAGGTGCTGGGGGCCCGTGTGCAGACCGGTGTCGATGACGATGCCGCACTCGAGGCTGATCTGCTGATCCCCTCGCCGGGGTTGCCGCCCCATCATCGCTGGATCGCCGAGTCGCGCGCCGGTGTCGTCTGGAGCGGTGAGCAGCTGGCGTGGAACCTCCGAGTGCCCGGTGTGCCGTGGCTGACGGTGACGGGGACGAACGGGAAGACCACGACCGTCCGGCTGCTCGCCGCCATGCTCGAAGCAGCTGGACACCGATGCCTTGCCGTCGGCAACATCGGTGTCCCCTTGGTCGAGGCAGTCTTTGCCGACCCGCAGCCCGACGTACTGGCTGTCGAGCTGTCGAGCTTCCAGCTGCACTTCACCAGATCTGTGTCGGCTCATTCGTCGGCTCTGCTCAACATTGCGCCAGACCATCTCGACTGGCATGGGTCGCTGGACACCTATGTGGCCGACAAGGGGCGCATCTACGACGGCACTCAACGGGCCATCGTCTACAACCACGACGATCCGCGCACCGAGAAGCTGGCGACCGATGCGGACGTCGTCGACGGCTGTCGCGCGGTGGGCATCACCGTCGGGGTACCAGCGCGTTCGATGCTCGGTGTGGTCGACGGAACGCTCGTTGATCGCGCCTTCGTCGCCGACCGGGCGACGCATGCGGTTGAGATCGTCGATGCCCAACAGCTGCCAGTCGGCGGGCTGCACAACGTGCAGAACGTTCTTGCGGCAGCTGCGTTGGCGCGCTCCTTCGGGGCTCCTCTGTCGGCCGTCAAGGAGGCAGCCGTCGGATTTCAGCTGGATGCTCACCGGGGACAAACCGTCGGCTCGGTGGGCGAGGTGGTCTTCGTCGACAACTCCAAGGCCACCAACGTGCTGGCCGCTGACGTCGCCTTGTCCGCGGCCCAAGGAGGAGTGGTCTGGATCGCCGGGGGTCTCGCCAAGGGTGGCACCTTCGACGATCTGGTGATTCGTCACCGTGAGCGGCTACGGGCGGTGGTGCTTCTGGGTGCCGACCGAGGCCTGATCCGGGACGCGCTGAGGCGACACGCGCCCGAGGTACCCGTGATCGAGGTCTCGGACGGGGAGACTGACCCCATGACTCATGCTGTCCGTTCGGCGGCTGCGGCAGCGCAGCCGCACGACACGGTTCTTCTCGCACCTGCCTGTGCGTCGATGGACCAGTTTCGCGACTACGAGGCCAGGGGTCGAGCCTTCGACTCGGCCGTGACCCGGCTCCGCCGCTGACGGATCCTGCATGACTGTCACTTCCCCTCCCTCATCCCCGACCCAGCGGTCGGGGATCGGTGCGCCGTTGCGCCACGCAATGGCAAAACCGTTGGCGCCGTACTACCTCGTGCTGGGAAGCGCCGTCTTGCTGACGGTGCTCGGGCTGGTGATGGTGCTCTCGGCCTCCAGCGTCGAGTCCTACGCGGCGAGCGGTTCATCGTGGGCCATCGCCCGGAAGCAGGCAATGTGGGTGATCATCGGCATCCCCGCGCTGGTCGTGGCCAGTCGCTTGCCGACCCGGTGGTTCCGACGCCTGGCTGTTCCCGTCCTCGTGCTCTCGCTGGTGCTGCTCGTGCTGGTCCTCGTGCCCGGGATCGGCGTGAGCGTCAACGGCAACCAGAACTGGATCGAGATCGGTGGCTCATTCCGCATTCAGCCGGCCGAGGCGGCGAAGTACGCACTCGTGCTGTGGGGTGCTGATCTCCTCACCCGCAAGCGAAAGCTGCTGCACCAGAACAAGCATCTGCTGATCCCTCTGCTGCCCGTGGCTGCCGTCATCATTCTGCTCGTCCTCCTCGGGGGAGATCTAGGCACCTCACTGATCCTGATGGCGATCGTCGCCGGGCTGCTCTTCGTCGCGGGGGCACCGCTTCGGGTGTTCGTGGCGTTGGGCGCCCCAGCGCTGGCGATCATCGTGTTCATGACGTTCCAGCGCAGCGCGAGACTCTCACGACTGCAGTCCTTCCTCGACCCGTTCGCCGACTACGAGGGTGCCGGGTGGCAGGCGGCTCACAGCATGTTCGCCCTGGCGTCTGGAGGATGGTGGGGAGTCGGCCTCGGTGCCAGCCGCGAGAAGTGGGGCAACCTGCCGGAGGCGCATACCGACTTCATCTTCGCCATCATCGGCGAAGAGCTGGGGCTGGTCGGAACCTTGACGGTCCTCCTGCTGTTCGGCGCGCTCATCGCGGGAGCCCTTCGGATCGCACTTGCCACAGACGATCTCTTCGTCCGGTTCGCATCAGGGGGGATCGTCGTCTGGATCGGGGTCCAGATGATCATCAACATCGGTGGGGTGCTGAGTGTGTTGCCGATCACCGGTGTTCCGCTGCCCCTCGTCTCCTACGGTGGCTCGGCGCTGCTCGCCACGATGTTCGCCATCGGCATGCTGCTGTCGTTCGCGCGCAACCTTCCTGGAGCGCAGCGGGCGCTGAGCGAGCGGCGGGCCTCCAGGCGGAGTCCGCGGATGCCGTGGACGCGACGTCGGTGACCGTCGACGAAGCGCCAGGAGCGAGCCCCCGGCCGCTGCGGGTTCTCCTTGCCGGCGGTGGCACGGCAGGGCACGTCGAGCCGGCGCTGGCCCTCGCTGATGCCATCGTCCGGCGACATCCGGATGCGGTGGTCACCGCGCTGGGTACCGAAGCCGGACTCGAGACCACTCTCGTGCCGGCTCGCGGCTTCGCCGTGCGACTCATCCCGAAGGTGACCATGCCGCGAGCCGAGCCGCGGCGATGGTTCGGCATTCCGCGATCCACCTGGTCGGCGGTGCGGGCGGCTTCGGCCGTCATCGAGCAGGACCGGCCTGACGTCGTGGTGGGATTCGGTGGCTACGTCTCACTGCCGGCGTACCTGGCCGCGCGGCGTGCTGGAGTGCCGTTCGTCGTCCATGAGGCGAATGCCCGGCCGGGCGTCGCCAACCGGATAGGTGCTCGGTTCACCCAGTACGTGGCGGTCAGCGTGCCCAGCACGGTCAGCACGCTCCCGCACGCCACCCTCGTCGGGATCCCCTTGCGTCGCAGCATCGCAGCGCTCGATCGCCCCTCGATGCGGCAGCAGGCACGCAAGGCGTTCGGGCTGGACGCCGACCGGCCGACGCTCCTGGTCTTCGGCGGTTCACAAGGTGCCCGGACGATCAACGCCGCCATGCAGGGGGCGGCCAGCAACCTCCTGAGCGCCGGCATCCAGGTGCTGCACGCGGCCGGACCGCGCAACACCGTGGTGGTCGAGCCTCGTGACTCTGACCCGCCCTACGTCGTGGTGCCCTACCTCGAGCAGATGGACCTGGCATATGCCGCGGCAGACCTCTTGCTGGGCCGCTCTGGCGCCATGACATGTGCCGAGGTGGCCGCGGTCGCGCTCCCCGCTGTCTTCGTGCCCTACCCGCACAGCAACGGCGAGCAGGCGGTCAACGCCCAGCCGCTGGTCGACGCCGGCGCGGGTCTGGTGGTCCGTGATGAGGACCTGACTGCTGCGGTGGTGGAAACCCTGGTCGGCGGGCTCGTGCTCGACGCCGCACGCCTGTCCCAGATGCAGGCCGCCGCCGACGGCATGGGTGCCCGAGATGCAGACGAGCGGCTGGCCGACATGGTTTTGCGCGCTGCGGGACACTCATGACGACCGCATCGCCACACGAGGCGACCTCACCCCTGGACGAACTTGGTCGGGTGCACCTGATCGGTGTTGCCGGTGCAGGGATGTCAGCCCTGACCAGGATGCTGTGCTCGCGCGGAGTGGTCGTCACAGGCAGCGAGCTGCGCGACTCGCGCATTGTGTCGTCCTTGCGTGCGGTCGGTGCCGTCATCCACTTCGGGCAGACACCTGACTCACTGCCCGACACCGACACCGTCATCGTGTCGACAGCAATCCGTGAGTCGAACCCTGAGCTCGTGGCAGCACGCGAAAGGGGTCTGCGAGTACTGCACCGAGCCGAGGCGTTGGCCTACTGCATGCGTGGATACCGCTCGGTGGTGGTGTCCGGTACGCATGGGAAGACCACCACGACGTCCATGGCCGCTGTTGCTCTCCAACACTGTGGAGCCGACCCTTCGTTCTACATCGGAGCCCAGCTGAATGAGACCGGCACGAACGCGCACGCGGGTACCGGCACGGTCTTCGTCGCTGAGTCCGACGAGAGCGACGGGTCGTTCCTCGTCCTCGAGCCTCAGATCGGCGTGGTGACGAACGTCGAGGCCGACCATCTGGACTACTGGGGGGATGCCGCTGCCGTCGAGGCCGGCTTTCGTCAGTTCGTGTCCCGAGTGCCCCACGACGGCACGGTTATTGCCTGCGCAGACGATGCCGGTGCTGCGCGCGTTGCCGACTTCGCCAGGTCGGAGGGGCGTCGCGTCATCACGTACGGCACACATGACGATGCCGACATCCGGATCACCGACGTCGCCCTCGACAGCAGCGGAGCGTGGTTCCAGCCCGTCGTGAAGGGGCGTCGCCTTCCGGACGTCTCGCTGAAGATCGTCGGGATGCACAACGTTCTCAACGCAACAGCTGCGCTCGCCGTTGCACTCGAGGTCGGGGTGGGGGTTTCGGACGCCGTTGAGGGGCTGGCTCTGTACAGCGGGGCACGACGGCGCTTTGAGTTCAAGGGCGAGGCTGGCGGCGTCCGCGTCTACGACGACTACGCCCACCACCACACCGAGCTCCGGGCGACCCTGACTGCCGCTCGGCAGATCGCCGGTGGCGGCCGCATCATCGTGGCGTTCCAGCCTCTGCGCTTCACCCGTACCGCCCAGTTCCATCGTGAGCTGGGGGAGGCCCTCGGCCTGGCGGACGAGGTGGTCGTCATGGAGGTCTACGGCTCGAACGAGGAGCCCATCCCCGGCGCCACCGGCGCGTTGGTCGCCGCTGGTGTCCCGCTCCCGTCTGACCATGTCGCCTTCGAGCCGTCGTTCTCGGCGGTCCCCGGCTGGCTGGTGGCCCGAGCCAAGCCAGGTGACCTCGTGCTGACGCTCGGAGACGGCATCGTCACGACGTTGGGCCCTGACATCGTCGAGCTGCTGCGTCATCGGGAGGAGCTGTCGTGAGCGCGGTGGTGCAGCGATGGGTACGCAGCCCATGGGTGTGGGCGGCACTAGCCGTCCTGCTGACAGCTGGCCTGGTGGCCGCACTGCGCTTTGCCCCGATCTTCCGCGTCCAGCATGTCGAAGTCCTCGGCAACAGCCAGGTGTCCTCCGACGAGGTGATTGCGGCCGCAGAGGTCTCCGACACCGCCGCACTTCTTGCGCTACCGGTCGATGAGATTGAGTCCCGGGTCGAGTCCCTGGATGCAGTTGCCGGTGCCAGAGTGGTACGCGACTGGCCGAATCGCGTACAGATAGTGGTACGTGAGCGCCGACCAGTGGGCTACGTCACGAGCACGAGCACGGTTCTCGTGGTCGGCTCCGACGGCTCGCTCTATGGCGAACAGTCCACACCGCCGAGCGATGTCCCTGAGCTCGGGGCCGGTGGAGCGACGTCCCTCAGTCTGGGCGACGACTACGTCGACGCTGCAGATGGCACCCAACAAGCGGTGTTCGATGTCGCGTCGGCGTTGCCGAAAAAGCTGCAGCGTGCGGTCACCCAGGTAACGGCGACCGGACCACACACTGTTCAGCTGAGTTTTGCCGACGGTGTCGTCGTCGAGTGGGGACCGCCTGTGGCGGCCGAGCAGAAGGTAGCGGTGGTCGAGGCCCTGCGTGGTCGGGAAGGGTGGGGCACGAAGTTCACCGTTGTGAACGTGAGCGCTCCGGAAGCACCTGCCTGGCGATGACCGACGTACAGGTCATCACCGCCCATGCGACACGCCGCCCTAGTTGACGATCCTGATGCCCCTCCCGTACGTTGCTCGCGTCCCTGAAGTTGACATAACGTTAGATGTCTACTAAAGGGTGAGACTTGCCCGTCGCCGAGCGGGCGTTACGAGAGAGGCGTCACAAAGACCATGGCAGCTCCGCAGAACTACCTCGCCGTCATCAAGGTTGTGGGTATCGGTGGTGGTGGCGTGAACGCCATCAACCGGATGATCGAGGTCGGGCTGAAAGGCGTTGAGTTCATCGCCATCAACACCGACGCGCAGGCCCTCTTGATGAGCGATGCCGACGTCAAGCTCGACATCGGACGTGAGCTGACTCGAGGTCTTGGTGCAGGCGCTGACCCCGAGGTGGGCCGCCGGGCAGCTGAAGACCACCGGTCCGAGATCGAAGAGGTGCTCAAGGGTGCCGACATGGTGTTCGTGACTGCTGGGGAGGGTGGCGGTACCGGCACCGGGGGAGCGCCGGTCGTGGCTGAGGTGGCACGCGCAATCGGTGCCCTGACCATCGGTGTGGTCACCCGCCCGTTCGGCTTCGAGGGTCGGCGTCGCGCGGTGCAGGCAGACACCGGCATCGACGAGCTGCGTGCAGAGGTCGACACCCTGATCGTCATTCCGAACGACCGGCTGCTGTCGATCAGCGACCGCGCAGTCAGCGTGCTCGACGCCTTCAAGTCGGCCGACCATGTGTTGATGTCCGGCGTCCAGGGCATCACTGACCTCATCACGACGCCGGGCCTGATCAACCTCGACTTCGCCGACGTGAAGTCTGTGATGCAAGGAGCCGGCACGGCCCTCATGGGCATCGGCAACGCCCGGGGTGACGACCGGGCGATCGCGGCAGCCGAGACGGCCATCTCCAGCCCCTTGCTCGAGGCGTCGATCGACGGTGCGCGTGGCGTCCTGCTCTCGGTGTCCGGCGGATCCGACCTCGGGCTGTTCGAGATCAATGAGGCCGCGCGCATGGTCGCCGAGTCGGCCCACCCCGAGGCGAACATCATCTTCGGCGCGGTCATCGACGACGCGCTCGGCGACGAGGTGCGCGTCACCGTCATCGCGGCCGGTTTTGATGGCGGGCAGCCTGGTAAGGCCCACGTGGCAACGCGCCAGGTCGACGAGGTTCCGGTGTCGGACGCTCTTGGCCGGGCGTCGGCGTCCGACGGGGCGACGGAGAAGAGTGACGCGCCAGATGAGCCAGACGCGGCCGACGGCAGTGACCAGTACATCGAGCTCCCCGAGCGCAAGGCGCCGCGGACGATCGTCTTCGACGACTCCACGAGCGACGACCTGGATGTCCCTGACTTCCTGAAGTAGTGATGGTTCCTGACTCGCGGCGCCGTGAGATCGCTGCGGGCCTCGAGGCCGGGCTGGCCCGCATTGCCGAGGCTGAGCAGGCTGCCGGGCGTGCCGCCGGCTCAGTAGACCTCGTGGTCGTCACCAAGACCTTCCCTGCCGAAGAGGTAGCGGTGCTCGCTGACCTGGGTGTGACTCACGTGGGTGAGAACCGTGACCAGGAAGCCGCCCCGAAGGCGCAGGCGCTGCGCGACCAGGGGCTGGTCTGGCACTTCATCGGACAGCTCCAGACCAACAAGGTGCGCTCGGTGGTCGACTACGCGGACGTCGTGGAGTCGGTCGATCGGATCAAGCTGGTCCGTGCGCTGAGCAAGGCGGCCGCTGCGGTGCGCGGGCCGCAGGCGCCCCTGACCTGCCTGGTCCAGGTCTGTCTGGACGACCAGCCCGGCCGTGGCGGTGCCGTACCCGAACAGGTCGCGGATATTGCCGACGAGATCGTCGCGGCTCCGCTCCTGACCTTGGGTGGTCTCATGGCGGTTGCCCCACTTGATGGGGATGCCGACCGCGCATTCGCGCGGCTGGCCGAGCTGGCTGAGGTCGTGGCGGCCGACCACCCGACGGCCCGCACCGTGTCCGCGGGGATGAGCGGCGACCTCGAGGCCGCCGTACGACACGGTGCGACACAAGTGCGACTCGGTAGCGCGGTGCTCGGGTACCGGCCTCCCGTCGGGTAGCGTTTGCCCGACGGATCGAGCTTCCACAGGCGACCGCACCACCACAGACGAAAGGGTCAGGCGATGGCCGGCGCAATGCGCAAGATGGCGGTCTATCTCGGGCTGGTCGAGAACGAGGACCAGTACGACGAGTACGACGGCTACGACCGTGACTACGAGGACCGAACCCGACAGCTGCGCGCTGTCCGGGACGACGAGCCAGTTCCGAGTCGACCGGCCACTCCCTCGCCACGCGTGGCGGCACCCGGGGGTTCGCCCTCCAGGATCACCACGCTGCACCCCCGTACGTACAACGACGCCAGGGCGATCGGCGAGCAGTTTCGCGACGGCACGCCCGTGATCATGAACCTGACCGAGATGGACGACGGTGACGCCAAGCGGATCGTCGACTTCTCCGCCGGGCTGGTGTTCGGGTTGCACGGCACCATCGAGCGGGTCACCCAGAAAGTCTTCCTGCTCTCTCCCGCCAACGTGGTGGTGACCGCCGAAGAGAAGGAGCAGTTGGCTCAAGGCGGATTCTTCAACCAGAGCTGACCGCTTACCACCATGGCCATCGTCTACGAGGTTGTCCTCCTTGTCCTGTGGCTCTTTCTGCTGACTCTGATCGCCAGAGTGGTCATTGACCTGCTCCAGATCTTCGCCCGCGACTTCCGGCCGGGTGGCTTGGTGCTCGTGCTGTTCGAGGTGGTGTTCACTATCACCGACCCACCGCTGAAGGCCTTGCGCCGGTTCATCCCACCGGTACGCATCGGGGCTGTCGCATTCGACCTGGCGATCCTGGTTCTCTTCATCGGAACTCAAGTGCTGATTGGTGTGGTGAGCGGGTTGGCTGCCCGGGCCTGACAACACCGTGTCCCGAGGACCCGGTGGGATGTAGTGCCTGTGACAGGAGGGGCGCTAGTGTTCTGTGTGACCTGAACGTTTGAGGAGAACAAATGCCGCTGACTGCCGATGACGTCCAGAACGTCCTCTTCCAGACTTCGAAGAAGCGCAATGCTGGATACGACGAGGACGAGGTCGATGCGTTCCTCGACCAGGTGGCTGCCGAGCTCAGCCGACTGAACGCCGACAACGACTCACTCCGTGCCCAGCTGGCCACCAGGCCGGCCGCCGGTGCGGCACCAGTTCCGGTTCCAGCGGCGCCGGTAGCGGCCGCCCCCGCCGCACCCTCATCGGGCGCCGAGCAGGCTGCCCGAGTTCTGGCGGCAGCTGAACGAACCGCGGACGAGGTCGTGGCCTCGGCCCGGTCGGAGGCCGACACCATGCTGGCGACTGCGCGTGCCAAAGCAGAGAACGCCGAGCGAGACGCGGCGGCCAAGCACCAGGCGGCTATGTCATCGTTGGCCGGCGAGCGCTCGGCATTGGAGAAGCAGGTCGACGAGCTGCGCTCCTTCGAGCGTGAGTACCGCACCCGCTTGAAGTCCTACCTCGAGCAGCAGCTTCGTGAACTCGGCTCGCGTACCGAGGGATCGGCCCCCTCGACCCCAGCTGCCGCGGCACCGGCGTCACCGCCGCCGCGGCCGGCGGCTACCGCCGTGCCTCCGGCACCGCAGCAAGCCCAGCCAGCGCAGGCCCAGCCAGCGCAGGCCCAGCCGAGGCAGGCTCCCGCTCCGCAGCAGGCACCTCCGCAGCAGGCACCTCCGCAGCAGGCACCTCCGCAGCAGGCACCTCCGCAGCAGGCACCTCCGCAGCAGGCACCTCCGCAGCAGGCGCCACCGCGTCCGCCTCAGGCCGCTCCGCCCACCTCGCCCCCGAGCTCACCGCCCCGTCAGTAAGTTCTTGCCTGAGCGTGCCTGACCCCGCCGTACACAGACCAAGACCCCGGCCAATCGGCCGGGGTCTTGGTCTGTGTACGTAGTCGATGATGCGCCGAAGGTCAGATGCGACGACGGAACGGGTCACGCGGGGGTGGCGCCGGCATCGAGATCCGGGCGCCGTCGATCGGAATGCCCGTCAGTCCGAGCACCTTGGTGAGCACTGAGAGGGTGGTCTCGCCGCTGGCGATCCCGTTCTCGGTCACCATGGCGCGGTAGATCGTCACGTAGTGCTTCACGGGCGTGTCGTAGGTCCAGTCGACGGAACCGAGATGGACCGACTCTCCGGGGCCCTGCTCAGGGCTCAGCCACGGGCGGTCCCACACCTGAATCCCCGTCGGGCTGACGCAAAAGATGCCGCCCATCGTGATGTCGTGCTGCTTGGCGGTTTCGATCAGCTGGCGGCTCTCACGTTCGGCCAGCACAAGGGCAGGGCGCACGTTGCTGGCAAGCGCGGGGACAGCTACGGCGTTGGCCTTCAACCTGACCTGCGGAATCGTGCTGGGGGTCGAGGCGGCGATTGGTTGCACCATGGCATCCTCCGTGTGCGGCCGTCCGACGGTGCCGCGGGTGCGACATCCGTTGATTGGGTATCGGCTCGTTGACCCCTCGGGTTGGTTACTCCATTCGGGTGATTCGCGTAACGCCGCCCTGACGGACGATCAAGACGCGCCAGATCCGACCGACACGACTGAGCCTCAGGCTCGCGCGAGGGTGAAGGCAAGGCCGGAGTCGTCCTGGAAGGTTGCGGGCATCGGCTGGCTGTCGTCGAGTCCTTCGAGAAAGCTTGTCGCGAGCACCTCGGCCGCGATCACCTCGCTGTGCTCGATCAGGGCCTCTCTGAGCTCGTCCGTTGCCGCCCAGCGCACCTCAATGCGGTCGGAGACGTCGAACCCGGATGTCTTTCTCGCCTCTTGCACCTGACGGACGACATCGCGCGCCAGGCCCAGCCGGCGCAGGTGTGGTGTCAGGGTCAGATCCAGCGCGATGCTCTCGCCTGCGTCGTGGTGCACCGCCCACCCTTCCCTCGGGGTCTCGGTCAGGACCACCTCGTCCGGTTCGATGATCACGGGGTCACCGTCGACGATCACCTCGGCTCGTCCGGTCAGAGACAGCGCCTGCTGCAGGGTATGTGGGTCAGCTGCAGCGACCGCTGCTGCGACGACGGGCGTCTGCTTGCCGAACCGCTTGCCGAGCGCCCGGAAGTTGGCTTTGGCCGTCACCGAGACGAGCTCGTTCTCCGCGGTGCCGAGTGGCTCGATCTGGAGAACATTCAGCTCAGTCGAGAGCTCGGCGGCCAGTTCGGGATCGACTCGATCCCAGTTGGGGGCCGACACCAGTGCGCGTCCGAGCGGTTGGCGGGTCTTCACACCCGAGGTCGCTCTGGCTGCGCGCCCGAGCTCGACAAGGCGCTTGACCTGGCTCATCTGTCCGGTGAGGGGGGCGTCGACCGCGGTCTCGTCATAGGTCGGCCAATCGGCCAGGTGGACCGAGTCAGGGGCTCCCTCGGTCGTCGGCCGTACGAGGTCCTGCCATACCCGTTCGGTGATGAACGGGGTCAGGGGGGCCATGACCAACGTAAGGGCGGTGAGTGCTTCGTGCAGCGTCGTCAGTGCGGCGTCGTCACCGTCCCAGAAGCGTCGCCTGGACCGCCGGACGTACCAGTTGGAGAGCTCGTCGACGAAGCTCGAGATCTGCGCTCCCGCGCCGGCGGCGTCGTACCCGTCCAGCGCGGCGTCCACGGACCTGATCAGCTCCTGAGTTCGTGAACTGAGCCAGCGGTCCATGGCCGGACGCTCAGCGACCGAGATGGGAGTCGGAGACGGGGTCCAGTCGGCCAGACGCGCGTAGAGGGCCTGGAAGGAGACCGTGTTCCAGTAGGTCAGCAATGTCTTGCGGACGACTTCCTGAATGGACTCATGACTGACTCGCCGGGCGGACCACGGCGAGCCGCTGGCCACCATGAACCAACGGACGGCGTCGGCTCCGTGCTGCTCCATCAGGGGCATGGGCGCCAGCACGTTGCCCAGGTGCTTGCTCATCTTCCGGCCGTCCTTGTCGAGGATGTGGCCGAGGCACAGCACGGTTCGGTACGACGACTCTTCGAAGACGAGAGTGCCCACCGTCATCAGGGTGTAGAACCACCCGCGGGTCTGGTCGATCGCCTCGCAGATGTAGTCGGCTGGGTATTGCGCCCGAAAATCTTCTTCGCTCTGGACGTGCGGGTATCCCCACTGGGCGAAGGGCATACAGCCGGAGTCGAACCAGCCGTCGATGACTTCGGGCACGCGATGGGCGGTCTCGGTGCAATCGGGGCAGGGCAGCGAGACCTCATCGACGAAGGGACGGTGCGGATCCATGTCGTGCACGGGCTGACCGGCGAGTTCGGCCAGCTCGGCGCGCGACCCGACCACGGTCAGGTGATCAGACGGGCAGCGCCAGATCGGAAGCGGTGTACCCCAGTACCGGCTGCGGGACAGCGCCCAGTCGATGTTGTTCTCGAGCCAGTCGCCGTAGCGGCCGTGCTTGATCGACTCGGGGTGCCAGGTGGTCGCCTCGTTCTGAGCGATCAGCTGGTCCTTGATGGCGGTGGTCCGGATGTACCAGGAGGGCTGTGCGTAGTACATGAGGGGCGTGTGACAACGCCAGCAGTGGGGGTAGGTGTGCTCGTACGGCAGGTGGGCGAAGAGCAGCCCCCGCTCGCCCAGATCGGCGACCAACGCCTCGTCCGCCTTCTTGAAGAAGACTCCGCCGACCAGGCCGACCTCGGGGCCGAAGTGGCCGTTGGCCAGCACCGGGTTGACGACCGGCAGGCCGTTGGCCCGGCCTACCGCGAGGTCATCGGGCCCGAACGCCGGAGCCAGATGCACCAGGCCGGTGCCATCGGTGACCGTGACGTAGTCAGCGGGGAGGACCGTGTGGACCGGACCTTCGTCGGGGATGGTGGTGAGATCGAAGGGAGCGCGGTAGCTCGTTCCCACCAGATCGGCTCCAGAGTGTCGGCTGACCACGGTCGCGCCCTCACCCAAAGCCGAGGAGAGCAGGGGCTCCGCCACGACGAGCAGCTCACCGTCTGCCGTCCTGGCCAGCACGTAGTCGACCTCAGGGTGCACGGCCACGGCGGTGTTGGACACGAGGGTCCAGGGCGTCGTCGTCCACACCAACAAGGCGGCGTCCTGGTCGGCCAGGGGCCCGCCCGTCACGGGGAGACGCACGTAGACCGAGGGGTCGACCACGGTCTCGTAGCCCTGGGCGAGCTCGTGGTCGGAAAGCCCTGTTCCACAGCGCGGGCAGTAGGGCGCGACGCGGTGGTCCTGCACGAGCAGGCCTTTGCCGTGGATCTGTTTGAGCGCCCACCACAGGCTGTCCACGTAGCTCGGGTCCATCGTCCAGTAGGCCCGGTCGGTGTCGACCCAGTAGCCCATTCGCTCGGTCATCTGCTCGAACTCGTCGACGTGGCGCAGCACCGACTCGCGACACTTGGCGTTGAACTCCGCCACTCCGAACTTCTCGATGTCCTGCTTGCCGGAAAAGCCCAGTTCCTTCTCAACGGCGATCTCTACCGGGAGGCCGTGGCAGTCCCAGCCTGCCTTGCGCGGCACCTGGTACCCCTTCATGGTGCGGTACCGGGGGAAGACGTCTTTGAAGACGCGGGCTTCGATGTGGTGCGTACCGGGTGTCCCATTTGCTGTCGGGGGTCCTTCGTAGAACACCCAGAGCGGCGCATCGGCACGTTGCTGCAGGCTGCGGTGGAAGGTGTCCTGCTCCTGCCACAGGGCGAGCACCTCGTGCTCAAGTGCTGGCAGGTCGACCTGTGGTGGGACCTCGCGGTACATCTGACCTCCGTCGGGCTGGTGCGTCCGATCAGAGGGACGAGGCCGCTCGCGCTGGCCCCGCGGTACCACCCTCTTTGGCGGACGTCCGGAGGACGCCTACCCGCTCAAGGTCGCTGCAGCCGGGTCTACCTGGCT
The DNA here is from genome assembly GCA_024644435.1 of Actinomycetes bacterium. Taxonomy (GTDB): domain Bacteria; phylum Actinomycetota; class Actinomycetes; order JAHEKZ01; family JAHEKZ01; genus JAHEKZ01. The sequence goes on from JAHEKZ010000002.1 coordinate 33,789, forward strand.
CGCCGGGGGAGGCTAGCCGCTCTTCCGGCAGCTCAGGGTGATGTTCGCCACGCCGGCCCCCCGGGCTCACACCGTCCCCGGGTCGCTCCTAGGCCTGTTCAGCGTGGGTACTCGTCCCGTCAACGCCGTGCAGTCGCCGGAAGTCTAGCCGCTTCGGCTGAGGGGTTCTGGAGGCGAGGGCGGCGTGGCGGTTTGGACCTGCCGTGTTCCAGCGCCTATTCTCTCGCGGACTCCCCGCGCAGTCGGTCTCTAGGAGGTCCGCATGGCGCAGCGCCCCAAGAGTGGGGGAACGACCCGGTCTCGGGCTGCTTCCGCACGCTCCGGATCGGCGAAGCCTGCGGCCAAGAAGGCGCCAGCCAAGAAGACCGCGGTGAAGAAGACCGTAACCAAGAAGGCCCCCGTGAAGAAGGCTACGGTGAAGAAGGCGCCAGCCAAGAAGACCGCGGTGAAGAAGACCGCGCCGAAGAAGGCGCCGGTGAAGAAGGCCGTCGCGAAGAAGACCGCAGCCAAGAAGGCCCCCGTGAAGAAGGCTGCGGTGAAGAAGACCGCGGTGAAGAAGGCGCCAGCGAAGAAGGCGCCCGCGAAGAAGACCGCGGTCAAGAAGGCTCCGGTGAAGAAGGCGCCCGCGAAGAAGACCGCGGTCAAGAAGGCTCCGGTGAAGAAGGCGGCCGCACAGACGCCCCCCGCCCCGACTCCGGTCGAACCGACCACACCGGCCCCAGTCAGGCCTCCAGTGCCGATCAAGAAGGCCGCGACGCCGCCCAAGAAGTCGGCTCGAGGCCGCAAGCCGCTCACCCCGGCCGAGCGCAAGGAGATGCGCGGTGTGCTGAGGTCAGAGCGCACTCGGTTGAAGGACGAGATCTCCGCAGCTGTCGACGACCTCAACGAGCTGCTCCGAGACTCCGGTGACGGATCGGGTGACGACCAGGCCGACGCTGGCAGCAAGACCTTTGAACGTGAGCACGAGATGTCCGTCGCGAACAACTCGAGAGACTTGTTGGAGCAGGTTGAGCACGCTCTGAAGCGAATCTCGGACGGCACCTATGGCACGTGCGAAAGCTGCGGGCTGCCGATCGGGAAGATGCGGCTCGAGGCTTTCCCGCGCGCCACGCTCTGCGTCGACTGCAAGCAGCGAGAGGAACGGCGCTGAGCGCTGATCCGGCTGTCACTGCGTCCAAGCGCCCGCTCTGGATCACCCTGGGAGTCGCGGGTGGCGTTCTGGCCCTCGACCAGGGGTCGAAGTGGTGGGTCCAGCAGGTCATGCCGGACCGCGAACCGATCGAGGTCGTAGGGGACTGGCTGCAGATCACCTACACACTCAACCCCGGAGCTGCCTTCAGCATGGGAGGCAGCCTGACGGTCGTGCTCACCGTCATCGCCATCACCGTGGCGGTGGTGATCGTCCGGATGGCTTCGAGGCTCGGCTCAACGGCGTGGGCAGTGGCCCTCGGAGGCATTCTGGGGGGAGCGCTCGGCAATCTCTCCGACCGGCTCTTTCGGAGCCCTGGACCGTTCCGCGGTCACGTGGTCGACTGGATCTCAGTACCCAACTGGCCGGTGTTCAACATTGCTGACAGTGCGATCTTCTGCTCGGCGATCTTGATGGTGTGGCTGTCATTTCGCGGAGTCGGTCTCGACGGTTCTCGTCCAGGTCGGACCGGCTAGCCTCACCGGGTGTCAGAACATCGCAGTGTCGCCGTGCCGGAAGGCCTCGATGGTGAGCGGGTCGACTCCGCGCTCGCCCGTCTCTTCGGGCTTTCACGCACCAAGGCGGCGGATCTGATCGGGGCAGGGGCCGTTCTCGTCGATGGCGTCCCGCCGCTGAAGAGCGAACGCGTTCGGACCGGCGTGATGTTGGAAGTCGAGCTCCCGGACGCTGCGTCACCTGTCGCCGTCGACACCGAACCTGTGCCCGGGCTCGTGGTTCTGTACGACGACGACGACATCGTGGTCGTGGACAAACCCGTCGGGGTAGCCGCGCACCCGAGCCCCGGCTGGAGCGGGCCGACTGTCGTCGGTGGCCTGGCTGCCGCTGGATACCAGGTCGCTACGGGCGGGGCGGCTGAGCGTCAGGGAGTTGTGCACCGACTCGATGTCGGGACCAGCGGTGTGATGGTCGTCGCCAAGTCTGAGCGGGCCTACAGCTCCTTGAAGGCCGCGTTCAAGGAGCGGACCGTCGAGAAGCTCTACCACGCTGTCGTCCAGGGACACCCGGACCCGAGCAGGGGAACGGTGGACGCGCCGATCGGGCGGCACCCCAAGGATGACTGGCGCTGGGCTGTCACAGCGGGTGGCAAAGAGAGTGTCACCCACTACGAAACACTCGAGGCCTTCCGCGCGGCAAGCCTGCTGCTCATCCATCTGGAAACCGGACGTACGCACCAGATCCGGGTGCACATGAGCGCGATCCGTCATCCATGTGTGGGCGATCTGACCTATGGCGCAGACCCCACGCTCTCGGCTCGCCTCGGTCTGACGCGGCAGTGGCTGCACGCACGAGAACTGGCCTTTGCTCATCCGGCCTCTGGGGAGCGGGTTCGATTCACGTCGCCGTACCCGGCCGATCTCGAGCACGCTCTCATGGTGCTGCGCGAGGAGTAGTCAACGGTTCGGCGTACGCCCAGGGTTCGGTCGTAAACCTTCGACCAACCGGGGTGGTCCACTCCAGCACTCCATCAGCTCGGTGCTCCACGCTCCATCCGGGGGAGTGTTTGACTCGATGGTGGTGTCGGCAGAGTGCGGCGAGGTTCGTTGCCTCGGTCGGGCCCTCCGGCCATGCCACGGAGTGGTCGAGGTCGGTGCCGGTTCCTTCCGCGATGGCGGAGCGTCGACAGCCGGGGAAGCGACAGGTGACGTCTCGTGCGCGAACGGCCCGTTCCAGCTGCGGTGAAGGACGATAGGAACGCTCGGAGGCGCCCAGCAGGGCTCCTGACGTCTCGTCCACCAACAGCCGGCGCCACGTGACCGCAGATCCGCATCCTCCAGATGCGAAGTTGCGCGCGTCTGCGGCTGTGATGGGCCCGATGCCGGGCACGACTCCCGGCTCGTCCCCTTTGCCAAGGAGTGTGTCGACGGGGACGATCACCTGGACGCGCACCTGCGGAGGCTCTGCCCGACCGACCAGCAGGTCTAAGAGTGCGTCGGCCCGTCGCTGATCCATCGTGCGCAGATCGTCGGCACCTGCCTCGACGGCGATGGTGTCCACCGTGTCGTAGACCTGTCGGGCCTGGACGCTGGGAAGAATGGCTGTGAGCTCGGAGATGCCATCGGGCAGTGGCGTCAGCATCACCCGACGACTCGCCGTGGCTCGATCACGCCGGATCTGCGCGGCTCCGGGGTCGGCCGTCATCACGCGCCGCGCCAACCAGGCACGTAGCTGAGTGGTGGTGCGGGTGGCCGCATACTCGACGGCCGCGTCCGCCAGGGAGTCGGCAAAGAGCGGGTCGACGTCTCGCACGCCGTCGACGATCACCGCGACCTTGCGCTCATCCAACCCGCCCGACGACCAGGAGCGCATCAGGGAGGGGAGGTCGGCAGCACCACATGCGATCGCGTATCGACGACTGGCCACCGCCTTCGTGGCCCCCAGGGTGACGGCGATCTCGTCGGCGACGAACTCGGTACGGCGCTCACTGGACCAGAGCGGACGCCCCAGCCGCTGCTCGTCGACCCGATCAGCGTGCTCGGCCCGGCGAGCCATTTCAGACATTGCCTGCGCCTGACGCGCCATGATCATCTGTGCCGTCCGTTCACACGCCAGGAGCTCTTCGCGCAGCCCCGCGTCGGTGACATCACCGATCTCAGGCAGGTCTGTGAGCAGGTCAAAGACCCGCTGTGTGAAAGGAGTGGCGGTCGAGTCCATGCAGTGCACCTTGCCATCGGGGTCTGACAAGTGTCGGCACCAGAGGTGCCGAAGAACCCCAGGGGACGCAAGATGGACCCATGACGACAACGAGCACCGACACCTTCTCGATCGGTGGGGATCTGCCTGTTCATCGGCTCGGCTACGGGGCGATGCGGATCACGGGGGAGGGAATCTGGGGGCCACCCGCTGATCACGACGGTGCCCTCGCCGTTCTGCGCCGCGCCGTCGATCTGGGAGTCGACTTCATCGACACTGCTGACTCCTACGGGCCGACCGTCAGCGAGGAGCTCATCGCCGAGGCGCTGCACCCCTACCCGGACAACCTCGTGATTGCGACCAAGGCCGGCCTGACCAGGACCGGGCCAGGCAAGTGGCACGCGCTGGGATTCCCCGAGTACCTCAAGCAGCAGTGCGAACTGAGCCTGCGCAGGCTGAAGCTGGAGACCATCGACCTCTTCCAGCTTCACCGTATCGACACGAGGGTGCCAATCGCCGACCAGCTCGGCGCCCTCGTCGAGCTGCAGCAGCAGGGCAAGATCCGGCATATCGGACTCTCCGAGGTCACCGTCTCGCAGCTGGGGGCTGCCCTCGAGGTCACGCCGGTCGCCACTGTGCAGAACCTCTACAACGTGGGTAACCGAGCGAGCGAACCGCTGCTGGACGTCTGCGCGTCTGCTGGGATCGGCTTCATTCCGTGGTTCCCCGTGCAGACCGGAGAGCTCGCGGCGCCGGGTGGGCCTTTGGCCACCCTCGCCGCCAGCACGGGCTACTCGCCCGCCCAGCTGGCTCTCGCGTGGCTGCTGCAGCGCTCGCCCGTGCTGCTGCCAATCCCCGGCACCAAGTCCATCGAGCATCTCGAGGAGAACTGCTCGGCGGCCGCCGTCACGCTGGATCCGGCCACCGTCGCCGTGCTCGACGGGCTGACCGTGGCCGGTGTCGACCCCGAGGTGACCGGCACCTCTGCCTGACCCGGAGCGTCGGTTCGGGGATCCACGGCAGCTCCCACTACAGTCGTCAGGGCCGCCTTCCCCCGGCACATTGACCGTCTGCAGGACTCCATATCCTTCGGGCACTACTCCGATCCACCCAGGGAGGCCGGCGCCGGTATGGCCGACTCGTTCGTGCACCTGCACGTGCACACCGAGTACTCCATGCTCGATGGCGCTGCCCGGGTAGGCGAGCTGCTCGATGCCGCGGTGGAGCAGCAGATGCCTGCAATCGCGATCACCGATCACGGCAATGTCTTCGGGGCGCACGACTTCTACCGCCAGGCCAAGGAACGCGGGATCAAGCCGATCGTGGGCATCGAGGCCTACCTGACGCCGGGTACCGACCGGCGCGACCGGTCGCGGGTTCGTTGGGGCAGCGGCGGGCAAGATGACGTCTCCGGCGCTGGCGCGTACACCCACATGACGTTGCTCGCGCAGTCGACCACCGGCATGCACAACCTCTTCCGGCTCTCGAGCCTGGCGAGCATCGAAGGGTTCTACTTCAAGCCCCGTATGGACCGCGAGCTCCTGCAGACCTATGCCCAGGGCATCATCGCCACCACCGGCTGCGCCTCCGGCGAGGTCCAGACGCTGCTGCGCCTGGGTAAGTTCGATGCCGCTGCGCAGGCGGCGTCCGACTACCGCGACATCTTCGGCGCAGACAACTACTTCTGCGAGCTCATGGACCACGGCCTCGACATCGAACGTCGAGCTCGCGACGATCTCCTGCGCTTGGCGAAGAAGCTCAACCTGCCGCTGGTAGCGACCAACGACCTGCACTACACCCACGCTGCGGACGCGGAGTCCCACGCCGCGCTCCTGTGCGTACAGTCCGGCTCGACGTTGGCCGATCCCACGCGCTTCAAGTTCGACGCCAACGACTTCTACCTCAAGACGGCTGCCGAGATGCGCGACGTGTGGCGCGACTTCCCGGAGGCTTGCGACAACACGCTGCTGATCGCCGAGCGATGTGAGGTGGCGTTCAACGAGGACGCCAACCTCATGCCGAGGTACGACGTCCCCGAGGGTGAGACCGAAGCCTCATGGTTCGTCAAGGAGGTCGAGCGCGGGCTGCACCAGCGATACCCGACAGGGATCTCCGATCAGGTGCGCAAGCAGGCCGAGTACGAGGTAGACGTCATCTGCCAGATGGGCTTTCCGGGCTACTTCCTGGTGGTGGCCGACTTCATCGGTTGGGCCAAGGGGCAGGGGATCAGGGTCGGCCCAGGCCGTGGCTCGGCGGCCGGCGCCATCGTGGCGTACGCACTTGGGATCACCGACCTGGACCCGCTGGTGCACGGGCTGCTCTTCGAGCGCTTCCTCAACCCCGAGCGTGTCTCCATGCCCGACATCGACATCGACTTCGACGAGCGTCGTCGTGGCGATGTCATTCGCTATGTCACCGATCGCTACGGCGACGACCGCGTGGCACAGATCGTCACGTACGGCACGATCAAGGCCAAGCAGGCGATCAAGGACTCATCACGGGTCCTCGGCTACCCGTACGCGCTGGGTGACCGTGTCACCAAGGTGATGCCCCCGTCCGTGATGGGCAAGGACATCTCGCTGGGCGGTATCTTCGACACCAAGAACAAGCGGTACGGCGAGGCCGGTGAGTTCCGGGCGCTCTACGAGTCGGACCCCGACGTGAAGCGGGTTGTCGACACCGCCCGCGGGCTCGAGAACCTCAAGCGCCAGTGGGGGGTCCACGCGGCCGGCGTCATCATGTCGAGCGAGCGCCTCATCGATCACATTCCGATCATGAAGCGCGAGCAGGACGGCGCGATCATCACGCAGTTCGACTACCCGACCTGCGAGCGGCTCGGGCTGTTGAAGATGGACTTCCTGGGATTGCGCAACCTCACTGTGCTTGAGGACGCCCTGGCCAACATCCAGGCCAACCGAGGCCAGACCGTCGTGCTCGAGACCCTCACGCTGGACGACAAGGTCACCTACGAGCTGCTCGCCAGCGGAGACACTCTGGGCGTCTTCCAGCTCGACGGTGGCCCGATGCGCGCCCTGCTGCGATCGATGGTGCCGGACAACTTCGAAGACATCTCAGCGGTGCTCGCGTTGTACCGACCGGGACCGATGGGGGCCAATGCCCACAACGACTACGCCGATCGCAAGAACAACCGCAAGCCCGTCACGCCGATCCACCCTGAGCTGGCGGAGCCGTTGGCCGACATCCTCGGCGACACCTACGGGGTGATCGTCTATCAGGAGCAGGTCATGGCGATCGCCCAGAAGCTGGCCGGGTACACGCTCGGGCAGGCCGACCTCCTCAGACGGGCGATGGGAAAGAAGAAGAAGGAGGTGCTCGACAAGGAGTTCGTTCCGTTCTCGGACGGCATGCGCGAACGCGGGTACTCCGACAAGGCCATCTCCACGCTCTGGGATATCCTCGTCCCGTTCGCCGACTACGCCTTCAACAAGGCACATACCGCCGGGTACGGATTGGTCTCGTACTGGACCGCGTATCTCAAGGCGAACTTCCCGGCCGAGTACATGGCAGCGCTCCTGACGTCCGTCCGCGATGACAAGGACAAGTCAGCGCTCTACCTCCACGAGTGTCGTCGGATGGGTATCAAGGTCCTTCCACCTGACGTGAACGACTCCGATGCGAACTACACCCCACGCGGAACTGACATCCGCTTTGGACTCGCTGCCATCCGCAACGTCGGCCTGAACGTCGTGTCCTCCGTCGTCGAATCACGTCGAGCCAAGGGCAGGTTCACCGACTTCGCCGACTTCCTGGCCAAGGTCGACCAGGTTGTCTGCAACAAGCGAGTGATCGAGTCTCTGGTGAAGGCCGGCGCTTTCGACTCGCTCGGCCACACCCGGCGCGGGCTGATCACGGTGCACGTAGAAGCCGTCGACATGGTTCTGGAGACCAAGCGAGCTGAGGCGATCGGCCAGTTCGACCTGTTCGGGTCCTCGGACGACACCGAGACGGCCGCCTTCACCTCAGACCTCACGATCCCGGTTGGTGAGTGGGAGAAAGCCACCCTGCTGAGCCACGAGCGCGACATGCTCGGGCTGTATGTCTCCGACCATCCGCTCTTCGGGGTCGAGCACGTGCTGGCCGCCAACTCCGACTGCTCGGTCGCCGAGCTCATGGCCGACAGCGAGCGACCCGACGGGTCGACCGTCACGGTGGGTGGGCTGATCACCGGGTTGCAGCGCAAGGTGACCAAGCAGGGCAACGCATGGGCCATCGCCACCCTCGAGGACCTCGAGGGTGCGATCGAGGCAATGTTCTTCCCGGCCACGTACAACCTGGTCGCTCCTCACCTGCACGAAGATCGGATCGTGCTCGTGCGCGGTCGCGTCGACCGACGCGACGACGTTCCCAAGCTGATCGCGATGGAGCTCACCCTCCCCGACCTGGACTCCGAGGAGTCGCGTGGCCCGGTCGTGATCTCGCTTCCGGTGGCTCGTTGTGTCCCTCCGGTCGTCGACCGGCTCAAAGAGGTGCTCAGCGCTCACCCGGGCACGGTGGAGGTTCATCTCCAGCTGCAGTCGGGGGGTCGTACGACCGTGATGCGCCTCGACGACCGCCTGCGCGTGCGTCCATCGCCAGCCCTTTTCGGTGACGTAAAAGCGCTGTTGGGTCAGTCCAGCGTCGCGTGATCCGTGCCTGCGGACGACGTGCATGCGGTCCACGATTGGCGGTCTTGGGTGGGTCCCGGGCCGGGTTAGCCTGGTGCGGTGACTGAGACCGGGGGACTCGAGCCGACCGGGCCGCCTGGGCCGCACAGGCCCGCTCGGAGCAGCCGACGACTACGTGTGCTGGCGGCCGCGGGGGTAGCGGTCGTGGCTGCCGCCGGTGCTGGCTTCGCTGCCGGTACCGCAGTCGGCGGAGGCGGCACCCAGCCGGAAGACGTCCTTCCGGACACGGTCGTTGCCTATGTCGACGTCGACCTCGACCCCCCGGCGCAGCAAAAGGTCAACCTCGTGCGGCTGCTAGGACAGTTCGGGGGAGTCAAGCGTGAGTACGGCGGCGAGCCGGACCTTCGATCCGTGGCTGTCGACTGGCTGCTCAAGGGGTCGGCTCTGGCTGACGCGGACGTGGAGGCCTGGGTCGGTGATCGAGTCGGGCTGGGGGTCAGCTGGGATCCCGATGCCGAAGCGCTCACGCCGGTTGCGGCGCTACAGGTAACCGACGAACGTGCTGCGGTGTCCGACCTGCGGCGCGTCGTGAAGCCTGACCAGATCGCCACGGTCGACGGGTATGTCGTCGTGACGGGAGATCTGTTCGCCGAGTTCGACGCCCTCGGCCCGCTGGACGGAGTCGCGGGATCTGACCTTCCCGGCTCGCAGTCCGCAGCGGACGTCGTGGCTGCGGGTGAGTCGTCCCCGCTGTCGGCGTCCTCCGCGTTCACGACGGTCTTTGACCACCTCGATGACGGCTTGGTGACCATGTACCTCAATGGCGACCGCATGGCAGAGGCAGGGGATCAGGTGGCCGGCTCGCTCGGGCTGGTTGGGCCAGGCCTCTCGGACATATTCAGCCGATGGAGCACGTCGGGTCAGGCTGGAGCGGTATTTCGGGCTGAACCTGACGCGTTGGAGCTGCTTGCCTGGAGCAGCGTGGCGCCACCGGGAGGCGGTGCAAGGGCACAGCTGGCTGGCACCCTGCCCGAGTCGACCCTGGTTGCCGTTGAGACCACGGGCGGTTCCATGCTTGTCACCGAGCGCTGGGACCAGTTTCTTCGTGCAGCGGTAGCGGACGGGACCTCGCCGAAGGACATCGACAGGGCCGTGACCGACCTCGAGGCACAGTACGGTCTGAGACTGCCTGGCGACCTCGAGACGATGGCAGGAGAAGATGCCGTGCTGGCGGTGGATGGGGAAGGACTGCTCACGGGAGTACCTGGCATCGGCCTGCGCTCGGTGACTGATCCAGCAGCGGGCGCCGACGTGGCGTCCCGGATCGAGGCCGGGTTGGCTGACGTGACCGGGGGGTTCGGAATTACCGCTCAGGGCCTCGACGACGGATTCGTGATCGCTACCACTGATGCGTACGCCGAGCAGCTCGCCGCCGGTGACGGCACGCTCGGCGCAGACGCGGACTTCCGGGCGGCCGTGCCGGACGCGCCTTCGGCGACCACCGTGATCTGGGTGAACTTCTCGCCGGTCAAGGGCTTCGCCTCCCTGGCGGCCCCCGACTCGGCCGATCTCATCACCCCGCTCCAGGCATTCGGATTCACCATCAGCCCAGATGACGGAGGCTCGATGGTCCGCGCCCGGTTGGTGTTCGACGAAGGGGACACCACATGACGGCTCAACGGCCCAGCGTCGCCGTGTTGGCTGAGACCGGATTCATCGCCCTGGTGCTGGGCGCTGTGATGGGCCTGGTGTGGTGGTGGGCGGCACCGACCGAGCAGTGGACGGTCGTCGAAGGTGGTCTGGTTCCGGCCGACCTCGGCTTCACCGCATGGTTCTCCGCCGATGGCTGGTTCCTGGCGTTGGGCGCCGTCGCGGGCGTCGTCCTCGCGGGTGCCAGCTGGCGGCGCGGCCGCACCCGTCCCGTCGTCCTTACCCTCGGGATCATCATCGGCGCCGGCCTGGTGTCGTTGGTGGCGTGGGCGCTTGGCGGCGCCCTCGGGGCGCCTGACCCCCAGACCGTGGCTGAGACCGCATCGGTGGGAACGGTCGTCGAGGGCTCGTTGGGGATTCGTGCGATGGGGGTTCTTTTCGCACCGGCTCTGGCGGCCCTCACGGTGCAGGCTCTGCTGCTGTCGAGTGCAAAGCTGTCCGACGAACCAACACCATTTCCTGACAGCAGTTGGGTACCTCAGCAGTCCTGGTGAGGGTGTCCTTCCTAGACTGCTCCCATGATCTCCCGCATCGACCTCACGGGTGCCGCGCGTGCGTCAGTGGACCCGAGAGACGTGCTGCCCCGCGCCGAGCTGAGTGTCGAGGCCGCAGTCGAGCAGGTGCGCCCTCTCTGCGACGACGTGCGCCGGCGTGGCTCGGCGGCCGTTCGCGAGATCACCGCTCGCTTCGACGGGGTCGAACTCGAGTCGGCCCGTGTTCCGGCGGATGCCATCACGGATGCGGTCGCAGCCCTCGATCCGCTGTTGCGGGCCGCACTCGAAGAGGCAATTTCACGGACGCGCCGCGTTCACCAGGCGCAGTCGCGTCACGACGTCACCGTTGAGGTCGTTCCGGGCGGCCACGTCACCGAGACCTGGGTGCCGGTGCGTCGCGTGGGTCTGTACGTGCCCGGTGGGCTGGTCGCCTATCCGAGCAGCGTGGTCATGAACGTCGTTCCAGCCCAGATCGCCGGAGTCGAGTCCCTTGCCGTTGCATCACCGCCGCAACGCCAGAACGGCGGTCTGCCCAACGCTGCGGTGCTCGCTGCCTGCGGGCTCCTGGGTGTCGACGAGGTGTACGCCGTCGGTGGGGCACAGGCCGTGGCGATGTTCGCCTACGGAACCGACGACTGCCCCCGCGTCGACCTCGTGACCGGCCCCGGCAACATCTTTGTGGCGGCGGCCAAGCGGCTGCTCAAAGGCGTGGTTGGCATCGACTCGGAGGCCGGTCCCACCGAGATCGGAATCCTGGCTGACCGGTCCGCCGACCCGCGGTACCTGGCCGCTGACCTGATCGCCCAGGCCGAGCATGACGAGAACGCCTCCTGCCTGCTCGTCACTGACTCCGCCGACCTGCTCGTCGCTGTCGACGCCGAGGTGACCGATCAGCTCACGACGACCCGGCACCGGGAACGCGTCGAGACGGCGCTGTCGAAACAGAGCGCCTACGTACTCGTCGATGATCTCGACCAGGGCTTGGAGGTCGTCGACGAATGGGCGGCCGAACACCTCGAGATCGTGACGGCGGACGCGTCCGAGCGCGCCTCTCGGGTGCGCAACGCCGGAGCTATCTTCGTCGGCCCCTACTCGCCCGTCTCCCTCGGTGACTACCTGGCAGGTTCGAACCACGTGTTGCCGACGGGGGGAACGGCGCGCCACAGCGGCGGCCTTTCGGTGCAGTCATTCCTGCGGGGAATGCACATCATCGAGTATGACCGCGACGCCCTTGCGGGCTCGGCCGCCCATATCGATGCGCTCGGTGGTGCCGAAGACCTGCAAGCCCATGTGGCCGCTGTCCGCGCGCGCATCCCGCGAGAATCCTGATGGGCCTCACCGACCTGCCGCTGCGCGACGACCTGCACGGCCAGACGCCCTACGGCGCGCCACAGCTCGACGTGGACGTCCGCCTGAACACCAACGAGAACCCGTTCTCGCCCAGCGCGGCGGTCGTCGCATCGATCACCGAGCACGTCGGCGCGGCGGCGGCCGGTCTCAACCGCTACCCCGATCGTGACGCCGTGGCCCTTCGCGGGGCTCTGGCCAGCTACGTGTCACAGCGGACCGGCGTCGCGGTGAGCCCCGACGGGGTTTGGCCGGCGAACGGCAGCAACGAGGTGTTGCAGCAGCTCTTGCAGGCATTCGGCGGGCCAGGGCGGTCGGCCGTGGGATTCGAGCCCAGCTACTCCATGCACCGGCTGATCTGTCGCGGAACCGGCACGGACTACGTCGCCTACCCCCGAACCGCCTCGTTCGACGTCACCGCCGCGGTGGCGCAGAGCGCGATCGCCGAGACACGCCCTGACATCGTCTTTCTCTGCACACCCAACAACCCGACGGGCACCACTGTCGAGCTCGACGTGATTGCGCAGCTGTACGACGCCACCTCAGGCATGGTCATCGTCGATGAGGCCTACGCCGAGTTCAGTGCCGGCCCGAGCGCGGTCACACTCCTCTCCGGTCGCGAGCGACTCGTCGTGGTGCGCACACTGAGCAAGGCACTCGAACTAGCAGGTGCGCGCATCGGGTACGCCGTTGCCAACCGGTCTGTCGTCGACGCCCTTCAGCTGGTTCGCCTGCCCTACCACCTCTCGGCCGTCACGCAGGCTGTCGGCTTGGCAGCTTTGGAGCACACAGCAGAGCTCCTCCACTGGGTCGACGAGCTGACGGTGCAGCGAGACCGCATCGCCCGAGCCCTCGAAGAACTCGGCTATGACGTCTATGCGTCTGAGGCCAACTTCGTCTTCTTCGGCGGGCTCGCAGATCAGCAGAAGATGTGGAACAAGCTGGTCGACGCCAGCGTCTTGGTCAGGGACGTCGGCGTCCCTGGTCATCTGAGGGTCACCGCAGGTACCCCGGACGAGACCGACGCCTTCCTCGAGGCGATTGCGGCCATCACGAAGGAGAGTTCCGAATGACCACCAGTACGCCGTCCAACGCCCGAAGGTCCCGTGTCGAGCGCATGACGAAGGAGTCGTCGGTTGTCGTTGAGCTGGACATTGACGGCAGTGGTGTCGTCGATGTCGACACCGGCGTTCCGTTCTTCGACCACATGCTGTCGCAGCTGGGCAAGCACGGTCTCATCGATCTCCAGGTGCGCACCTCCGGCGACATCGAGGTGGACGCCCACCACACCGTCGAGGACACATCGCTGGCCGTGGGTCAGGCGCTGCGTGAGGCACTCGGGGACAAGGCCGGGGTACGCCGGTACGGGTACGCGGTCGTGCCGCTGGACGAGACGCGGGTCCTGGCGTCCGTTGACCTGTCCGGTCGTCCCTATCTGGTGCACTCCGAACCCGAGCTGGTCGAGCTGATCGGCAGCTATGACACGACCCTCACCCGCCACATCTGGGAGTCGATCGTGGCTGAGGCGCGCGTCACCCTGCATGTCGAGGTGCAGACCGGCCGCAATGCTCACCACATCGTCGAGGCGCAGTTCAAGGCGGTAGCGCGAGCACTCCGCGATGCGGTGGTGCTCGACCCGCGCGTCACCGGGGTTCCTTCGACCAAGGGGACGCTGGGCACGTGACGGGCAGCATCGCCCCGGTCCTGCTGCTGGCGCTGGCCGGCTTCTGCTTCGGGGGTGCCTACGCCCTCTTCAGCCAGAAGAAGCCGTGGTGGGCCGTCGGTCTGGTCACGGGCCTCGGCCTGCTGTCTCTCGTAGCCGGGTGGCTGTACCTGTGAGTCCGCGCCGGCCCAGCGTTGTGGTGCTCGACTACGGGTCAGGAAACGTGCGCTCGGCGGTTCGGGCCCTGGACCGGGCCGGTGCTGATGCCGTGCTGACGTCAGACCGGTCAGTGGCCGCCGATGCGGACGGCTTGGTCGTTCCGGGAGTCGGTGCCTTCGCTTCCTGCATGGCGGGCCTCAACCGAGTGAGGGGAGGCGAGATCGTGGGGCGACGGCTCTCCGGTGGTCGTCCGGTGCTGGGGATCTGTGTCGGCATGCAGGTCATGTTCGAACGCGGGGTCGAGCACGGCGTCGAGACGGAGGGGTTCGGTGAATGGCCCGGAGCGGTGGTTCCGCTGGAGGCGCCGGTGCTTCCGCACATGGGCTGGAACAGCGTGTCGGTGCCAGAAGAGTCCCAGCTCTTCGCCGGCGTAGCCCATGAGCGGTTCTATTTCGTCCACTCGTACGGAGTGCGCTCGTGGGAGCTCGAGCCGAGCCCGCGTCTGACCCCACCGGTGGTGACCTGGACGACACACGGAGCGCCGTTCGTGGCTGCCGTCGAGAACGGACCGCTCAGCGCCACGCAGTTTCATCCGGAGAAGTCCGGCGAGGCGGGTCACCTGCTGCTCCGCAACTGGCTGGCGACCCTCTAGCCTGCATGCATGAGCAAGGAGAAGGCCAGGCGCCGAGCCGAGGACCGTGCCAAGAAGCACGGATCGAAGAACCGTTCGGCTGACCGGCCCGCGCAGACCGACACCACGCCGAAGAAGAAGGTTCCGGCCCGGTCGGCGCGAGAGCAGCGCCGCCGTCGCCGGATCTGGGTGATGGCCGGCATCTGGTTGGCAGCGAACGCCGTGATCTGGATCGTCAGCGGCGCCGGTAACTGGGAGGCCAAGTGGTTGGGCCTGACCCTCACCACGATCCTGGTTCCGTTGATCGTCTGGCTCGTCTGGGATCCCGAGGGTCGCGTCGACCTCTGAACGGTGGTCGTCGCGAGCCCCCGTAGAGTTCTGGCCATGTCGCGCCCGTATCTGGAACTGCTCCCAGCCGTCGATGTCGCTGCAGGTCAGGCCGTCCGTCTGGTGCAGGGCGCCGCCGGCTCCGAGACGTCGTACGGGGACCCCTGGGCCGCTGCTAGTGCGTGGCAGGAAGCCGGAGCGGAGTGGATCCACCTCGTCGATCTCGACGCCGCCTTCGGCCGCGGCAGCAACCGTGAGCTGCTCGCGGAGGTCGTGGGCAAGCTCGACGTCCAGGTCGAGCTGAGCGGCGGGATTCGCAATGACGAGTCGCTGAAGGCGGCGCTGGACACCGGTTGTCGTCGGGTGAATCTCGGCACTGCAGCTCTGGAGGACCCGGGCTGGTGCGCGTCAGCCATCGCCGAGCATGGCGACCGGATCGCTGTGGGCCTCGACGTCCGAGGCACCACCCTGGCCGCCCGTGGATGGACTGAGGACGGAGGCGACCTGTGGGAGACGCTGGAGCGCCTCGAGCGAGACGGGTGCTCCCGCTACGTGGTGACCGATGTCACCAAGGACGGGACATTGCGTGGGCCCAACCTGCAGCTGCTTCGAGACGTGTGTGCGCGTACCGCGAAACCAGTGGTCGCCAGCGGAGGGGTGTCGTCGTTGGCCGACCTGAGGGCCATCGCCGAGCTGGTTCCCGATGGTGTCGAAGGTGCGATCGTCGGCAAGGCGTTGTACGCCGAGGCGTTCACGCTCGAGGACGCCCTCGCCGCGGTTTCTCGGTCGTGACCCGCGTGCGACGGTCGGCACTTTCCCGATGTATGTGAGCACTCGTTGAGACTCTCCGTCGAAGTCCGCATCAGCGTGCCTGCCCCATCCACGGCGGTCGCGCATCTGGTGGGTGATCCCGCCAGCTGGCCCGCGATGCCTGGAACCACGCTGGCCCTCCGCGTCGACCCGGGTGCATCGCACCGCGAGTACCGCTACCAGATCGTGTCGGGTCTCCCGGTCAGGGAACACAGCGGAACCGTACTTCTTGTCGACACCGACACCGGCGGCACGGAGATCGTCCTCGTGGAGTCGTTCAGACCCCGGATCTGGGGAACTGGCGGATACCTGCGCGGCCGTCGGGAACGGGCGATGATCGACGCGGCCCGGCAGTGGGGCCAGGTCGCTGCTGGTCAATCCGCGCAGTCCGACCAGGATCGGACAACCTAGGCTGGTCAGGTGACCGTTGCCGTGCGCGTGATCCCCTGCCTCGACGTCGACGCCGGGCGAGTGGTCAAGGGCGTCAACTTCGAGAACCTGCGTGACGCCGGCGACCCGGTCGAGCTGGCCCGCCGATACGACGCAGAGGGCGCTGACGAGCTGACCTTCCTGGACATCACGGCCTCGAGCGGCGACCGGGCCACCACCTACGACGTGGTGAACCGAACGGCAGACGAGGTGTTCATCCCGTTGACCGTCGGTGGGGGAGTGCGCTCGGTCGCTGATGTGGACCGCCTCCTGCGTGAAGGCGCCGACAAGGTCGGCGTCAACACGGCGGCGATCGCTGACCCGCAGCTGATCGCCGACATTTCTCGGCACTTCGGTCGTCAGGTGCTGGTGCTCAGTGTTGATGCGCGGCGTTCGCACGACGTCCCCACCGCATCAGGATTCGAGGTGACGACCCACGGAGGTCGCCGCGGAACCGGAGTCGACGCCCTCGAGTGGGTTGAGCAGGCCCAGGCCCTGGGGGCTGGCGAGATCCTGCTCAACTCGATGGACGCGGACGGTACCCGGGAAGGCTTTGACCTGGCGATGATCCGAGCGGTTCGGGCCCGGACTCATCTGCCGCTGGTGGCCAGCGGGGGAGCCGGCCGCGTGGAGCACTTCTGTGATGCCGTTGCCGCTGGGGCCGACGCCGTGCTGGCAGCGAGCGTGTTCCACTTCGGCGAGTTCACGATCGCCGACGTCAAGCGCGCCCTGCGCGACGCGGGTCACTGCGTGCGCTGAGCGCCGCCGGCCGCTACACGGCGAGTCGGTGACGCTGCCAACGCTCGACCGACTCGGCGGTCCCCTCAAGGGCAATCGTTGCCTGGTCGCGTCGCCCGTGGAGGTAGAGGACCAGCTCGGCAGGATCCCCCGTGAGCGTGACGGCTGAGGGCTGGTCGGTGTCTCCGACCGACACCGACCCGAGGCTCGGCGCCTGGATGCGCACAGGAACGGGAGACTTGCGCACGAACAGCCGGATACGACGGGCCAGCTGATCCCACAGCGTGCGCTGGTCGTCCCCCGTGAGGTCGCGGGCGACCCACGATGGCTGAGCGCGGCGGACGTCCTCGTGGTGGACGAAGTGCTCGAAGGTGTTCAGTGCCGACTCTGCGCCTGGCAGTCGCATCAGAGACCACGCCGGTGGTCCTTGGCGAAACCTTTCGACCAGGCCCGCGTACGGCTTGGCGGCCAACCGCTCCTGCTGTGAGTGCATCCACCCCGACAGCGGGGGGAGCACAAGCCCTGCAGCGGACGGGTGCCCCTCGCGCACCACGAGATGGGCAACCAGGTCGGAGGTGTTCCATCCCGCGCACAGGGTTGGCGCGTCCTGGCCGACCGTGTCGAACAGGTCGGCCAGGTCGGCCCGTTCACGCCGGGCGAACGAGGGGGTGTCGAGGGCTGGATCAGATTGCGTTGACATGAGTCCAGCCTGACTCCCACGGGGCGCCAACGCCAATCGAACGTGTCGACGGCAGAATGGACGCATGGTCAGCGACCCCACCCTCGATCCCATGATCGCCGCTCGGCTCAAGCGCGACGAGCACGGGCTCTTTCCCGCTGTTGCTCAGCAGTACGACACCGGACAGGTCCTGATGGTCGGCTGGATGGACGACGAGGCCCTCCGGCGGACGCTGACGACGGGACGCGTGACCTACTTCAGCAGGAGCCGACAGACGTATTGGTGCAAGGGCGACACGTCAGGCCACCTGCAGTGGGTCAAGGGAGTCTCCCTCGACTGCGACGGGGACACGGTGCTCGTCCAGGTCGACCAGGAGGGTCCGGCATGCCATACCGGAGCGCGGTCGTGCTTTGACGCGGGCGGCCTCGCGGTCGTCGATCCGGCGGGAAGTCCGACATGAGTAGTGGTGACGTCACGCCCTCACTCGAAGACTTCCGGGCCCTGGCCGCCGATCGACGGGTGATTCCGGTGACCCGCCGTCTCATGGCGGACGCGGAGACGCCGGTCGGGATCTATCGCAAGCTCGCGCAGGGTCGACCAGGCACCTTCCTGCTGGAGTCGGCCGAGCACGGGGGGGTGTGGTCGCGGTACTCCATCGTCGGCGCGCGATCGCACGCGGTCCTGAGCGAGGTTGGCGGCCGGGCGCGATGGACAGGTGGCGAGCCCCCGGTGGGTATTCCGCGGGAAGGTGAGCCGCTGGAGGTTCTCGAAGCGGTGCTACGTGCGCTGCACACCCCACGCCAACCAGGGCTTCCACCGCTGACCGGTGGCCTGGTCGGATACGTCGGCTACGACGCCGTTCGCCATTGGGAGCGACTCCCGGCCCAGGCTCCTGACGAGCTTCAGCTGCCAGAGATCGGGTTGATGCTGGCCACCGACCTCGCCGTCCTCGACCACGCCGACGGCACCGTTCTGCTCATCGCCAATGCCATCAACCACGACGCCACCGACGCTCGGGTCGACGAGGCATGGCGAGAGGCGGTGGCGCGACTCGACGTCATGACCGCAGACCTCTCGGTGTCGGCCCCCTCGACCGTCGCTGTGGTCGACGCGGGAGTGGCCCCCGAGTACGTGTCGCGCACCGAGCGGGGTGACTTCCTCGGCGCCGTCGACCGTGCGAAAGAGGCGATCAGAGCAGGAGAGACCTTCCAAATCGTGGTCAGTCAGCGGTTCGAGATCGACTGTCCGGCTGACAGCCTCGATGTCTATCGGGTTCTTCGCGCCGTCAATCCGAGCCCCTACATGTACCTGTTGCGGTTCGACGGATTCGACATCGTCGGATCCAGCCCGGAAGCACTGGTGAAGGTGGCCGACGGCCGGGTCCTCGCCCATCCGATTGCGGGAACGCGCTGGCGTGGAGAGACACCCGAGCAGGACGCCGCCCTCGCCACCGAGCTTCTAGGCGATGAGAAGGAGCGGGCCGAGCACCTGATGCTCGTCGACCTCGCTCGGAACGACCTGGGCCGGGTGTGCCGGGCCGGGAGCGTCGAGGTGATCGACTTCATGTCGATCGAACGCTATTCACACGTGATGCACATCGTCTCGACCGTGATCGGCGAGCTTGCCCCCGGTCGCTCCGCGTACGACGTGCTGGCCGCCACGTTCCCGGCCGGAACACTCTCCGGGGCTCCCAAGGTGCGGGCGATGGAGCTGATCGACGAGCTCGAGCCGAGTCGCAGGGGGCTGTACGGCGGGACGGTGGGATACCTGGACTTCGCCGGCGACATGGACATGGCCATCGCCATCCGCACGGCGCTGATCCGTGAGGGTCGCGCCTACGTGCAGGCGGGCGGCGGAATCGTGGCCGACTCCGACCCCGAAGCCGAGTTCGATGAGTCGGTGAACAAGGCAGCGGCCGTACTGCGCGCGGTCGCGACGGCGGCCACCCTGCGGACGCCGTGAAGCGGCTGGCCTCGCGGCCCGGAGTGATCGCTCTGCTCGCGGTGGCGGCATTGCTCGGGTGGACGTCGTCCGGCCCGGCCGGAACGGGCCTTGCTGTGCTCTCGCTGGCCACCATCCCCGCAATCTTCGCCGTTCCACCCGGTGGTCGGCCGTGGGTCGGTGGCGTCGTCGTACTCATCGGCGGGGCTGCCGCCGCACTGGGAGACCTCGGAGACGGATGGCGGGCGGCGGCGTCAGTGCTCGTGCTCGTGGTGGCGGGATCGCTGACGGTGATCGGTGGAGCCTCCTGGCCGGCCCTGTCCCGGCGGTACGGCCCCCGGTCCGGGAGTACCACAGCGGCGCTCGACCCCGGCGCTGACTCGATCGAGCTGTGGCGTTCACTTGACCGCGGCGAGGACCCGACGGTGCCTGGCGACGCGCCAGGCTCGGACGACCGCGAGACACCTACCGGGAACAGTGCGGTCGACTAGCCTGACCGCGTGAGCACAGCAGAGCCCCCTGGCCCCCCAGACCCCTGGCAGCCGCCAGCTGAGGGGGCAGCGGCTCCACCCCCTCCACCGGTGCCACCGCCCCCTCCACCGCCACCCCCGCCGATGGGGGGCTACCCGCCTGCGTACCCGCCCGCGGCCGGCCCCAGTGCCGCGTTTGCGCCCGTCCCCACTCCTGGACCGCGCCCCAGCGGCAAGGCCAACGCCATCCTGTTGCTCGGGATCAGCAGTCTTGTCCTGCTCTGCCTCGCACTGTTTCTAATCCCGATCGGACTCGTGCCGGCGATCATCGCCTTGGCCATGGCCCCTGGCGCCAAGCGCGAGATCGCCGAGTCGGGTGGCGCGGTCACAGGCACCGGGCTGGTCAAGGCCGGAGTCATCTGCTCGTGGATCAGTGTGGGCTTGGTGATCGCGGGGGTCGCACTGGTGGCCAGCCTCTTCGCCCTCGGCACCGTGACCGACTCCACGACACAGACAACGACCGACACCCTGTCCGAGAGCGGGGTGGGTCTGGCCGGTGTGGCGGTCGGCCTGCCAGTATGGGTTCTGGCTCGCCGTCGAACGCGGGCTGCCACACCGTTCGAGACCCTCGTCACCAGCAAGGAGTACTGATGTCCGACCAGCACGACGACCATGGGTCAACGCCAGCCGCGTGGACCGCCGTCAGCATCATCATGATCGCCTTTCTGGTTGGTGGGCTCGGAATCCTGATTGGTCAGGCGTGGGTCTTCTGGGCCGGAATCGTTCTCGTGGCAGTCGGCGTCGTCGTCGGCAAGGTCATGCAGATGATGGGGATGGGCGCCCCCCAGGCGTCCTGACGTCCGATGGTCACTCTTGCGCCGAGCCGCCGTCTCGCCTCTGAACGGTGGGCGTGGGTGGCCGGTGGTGCGGCTGCGCTCGGGCTGCTTGCTCTTCGTGACCCCAACCAGGCCGGTAGCTACGGGTACTGCCCGCTGCTGGCCCTGACGGGCCTGGACTGCCCGTTCTGCGGTGGCATGCGGGGAACGTACGCGCTGATGCACGGCGACGTGGCGACAGCCCTCGACCACAACGCTCTTCTCCCGCTCTACCTCGCAGTGGCTGTCGCCCTGGGGGTCGGTGCCTTCGTCCGGGCCGGGCGCGCGGGCCACTCGTCGCCTGATCAACAGCAGGTCCGGCGCCCAGTGCTGGGGGCTATCCGGCCGGCCGTGTTGTGGTGGTCGTTGGGGGCGGTATCGATCGTGTTCCTCGTCGTCCGGAATCTGCCCTGGTTCCCCTACCTCGACTCGGCCGCCTAGAGCGTCGATGAGCTACCCGCCACCGCCACCGCCACCGGTTCAACCCGGTCCACCTCCGGTAGGTCCGGGGTCTTCGCCACCGCCGAACTCGGGCAAGGCGGTGGCTGCGCTCGTGCTGGGAATCCTGGGGTTGGTCTCCTGTCAGCCATTGGGGATCGCTGCGGTAATCCTGGGCAAGCAGGCAACCGCAGAGATCGCAGCGTCCGGTGGTCGGCTCGGAGGCGAGGGACTCGCCAAGGTCGGAGTGATCCTGGGCTGGGTCGCGGTCGCCCTGCTCGTTCTCACACTGGTGGGTCTCTTCTTCTTCTTCGTGATTCTCGCCGCCACCAGCTGACGGGTCGCAGCGAGTCCGCCGATCCTGCGGCGATACCCTGGAACGATGAGCGTCCTGACCGAGATCGTCGCGGGAGTGCGAGAAGACCTCGCCGTCCGCCAGGCTGCGCGGCCGCTCGACGAGCTCAAGGCCATCGTTGCCGATCGACCTGCGCCGCTCGACGGTTTCCACCTGCTCTGCGATCACCCAGGCGTCGCGGTCATCGCTGAGGTGAAGCGGTCGTCGCCGTCCAAAGGAGACCTTTCGCCGATCACCGATCCGGCCGCCCTCGCCAGTGACTACGCAGCCGGCGGGGCGTCGGTTATTTCCGTCCTGACCGAGCAACGGCGGTTCGGAGGCACACTCGACGACCTGCGGGCGGTTCGTGCGGCCGTCGAGATCCCCGTCCTGCGCAAAGACTTCATTGTCACCAGCTACCAGCTGTGGGAGGCGCGCGAGGCCGGGGCTGACCTAGTGCTGCTGATCGTCGCCGCGCTCGAGCAAGAGGCCCTCGTCTCGTTGGTTGAGCGCGCAGAGTCGCTCGACCTGACACCGTTGGTCGAGGTGCACGACACCGCTGAGGTCGAGCGAGCTCTCGCCGCAGGTGCTCGGGTGATCGGTGTGAACGCCCGCAACCTCAAGACACTGGACGTCGATCCGACAACCTTCGCCCGGGTTTCGCCGGCGGTCCCACCAGGGGTGGTGCTGGTCGCTGAGTCCGGGGTACGTGGACCTGCCGATGTGGTGTCGTACGCCCACCAGGGCGCACACGCGGTCCTGGTGGGCGAGGCGCTGGTAACTGGCGACGACCCGCGATCGGCCGTTGCCGAGCTCGTAGCCGCTGGGTCGCATCCGAGCTCAACCAGGGGAGCCACATGAGCATCGACTCGCATTCGCAGGCAGCACCCTCCGCCGGGTATGACGCGGACTCCACCGGACACTGGGGTCGCTTCGGTGGCCGATTCGTCCCCGAGGCGCTCGTTGCCGCATTGGACGAGCTCACCGCCGCCTTTGAGCAAGCACGGACCGACCCCGACTTCATCGCAACCCTGGCGCACCTCCAGCGCACCTACACGGGGCGCCCCAGTCCGATCACCGATGCCGCGCGGCTGGCCGAGCATGCTGGTGGTGCACGGATTCTGCTCAAACGCGAAGACCTCAACCACACCGGGTCTCACAAGATCAACAACGTTCTGGGTCAGGCACTCCTGACGCAGCGCATGGGCAAGACCCGCGTGATCGCAGAGACCGGCGCCGGCCAGCACGGCGTGGCGACGGCCACGGCCTGCGCGCTGCTCGGACTCGAGTGCACGGTCTACATGGGGGCCGAGGACACCCGACGTCAGGCACTGAACGTGGCGCGCATGAAGCTGCTCGGCGCCGAGGTCGTGGCCGTCCAGACCGGTAGCCAGACTCTGAAAGACGCCATCAACGACGCCATGCGCGACTGGGTGACGAACGTGGATCGGACCCACTACATCCTCGGCACGGTGACCGGTCCGCATCCATTTCCCACGATGGTGCGCGACTTCCAGCGCGTCATCGGCGATGAGGCCAGGCAGCAGGTGCTCGATCTGACCGGAGGCCTTCCTGACGCCGTCGTCGCGTGTGTGGGGGGCGGCTCGAACGCGATGGGCATATTCACGGCGTTCCTCGACGACTCCGACGTGCGGCTCTACGGCTTCGAAGCAGGTGGCGACGGTGTTGAGACCGGACGCCACGCCGCGCGCATGGCCGGTGGGTCCCCTGGTGTTCTGCACGGCACACGCACCTACGTGATGCAGGACGAGATGGGTCAGACCGTGCCGTCGCACTCCATCTCGGCCGGTCTGGACTACCCGGGGGTCGGCCCTCAGCATGCGTGGCTGCACGAGACGGGGCGCGCAACCTACGCACCTGTCACGGACGCCGAGGCGATGGCGGCCTTCGAGCTGGTCTGCCGAACCGAGGGGATCATCCCCGCGATTGAATCGGCGCACGCGGTCGCCGGTGCCCTCCAGGTGGGTCGAGATCTCGGTCCCGATGCTGTGCTGCTGGTGAACCTGTCGGGTAGGGGAGACAAGGACGTCGAGACTGCCGCGTCCTGGTTCGGGATCGCCACCGAAGAGGGTGGGGCGTGAGCTCACTGCCCGGGCTCTTCGAGCGCACGCGCGCCGAGGGGCGTGCCGCCCTGATCGGCTACCTGCCCGCCGGGTTTCCGACCGTCGAAGGCGCGATCGACGCGATGCTCGCCATGGTGGAGGGAGGCGTGGACGCCATCGAGGTAGGTCTGCCCTACTCCGACCCGCTGCTTGACGGCCCGACGATCCAGGCCGCGGTCGACCGCGCGTTGCAGTCGGGTGCCAACACCGGTGACGTGCTCGACACCGTTCGAGCGGTAGCCCGGACAGGGGTGCCGACCATGGTGATGAGCTACTGGAACCCGATCGAGAGATTCGGCGTCGATCGCTTCGCCCACGAGCTGTCCGAGGCCGGTGGCTCGGGGGTCATCACGGCCGACATCACGCCTGAAGAGGCGGGCGCCTGGCTGACGGCCAGCGAACGCGAGGGGCTGGACCGCATCTTCCTCGTGGCACCGTCGTCAAGTGACCAGCGGGTCGCGCTCACGACGGCGGCGGCTTCTGGGTTTGTGTACGCCGCGGCGGTCATGGGGGTCACCGGCGCCCGCGATCAGGTTGCGCCCGCAGCACGCCAGCTGGTCGAGCGCACGCGCGCTCAGACAACGCTGCCGATCTGTGTTGGTCTCGGGGTGTCCAGCGGCAGCCAGGCCGCCGAGATCGCTCAGTTCGCGGACGGGGTGATCGTGGGTTCAGCCTTTGTTCGGGCCCTGCTCGAAGCGGAGTCGCCGGCGGATGGGATCGATCGCGTTCGCTCGCTGGCCGCCGAGCTGCGAGCCGGGGTCGAGACCCAGGGAGGACCGCGATGAGCGGCTTCCGCTCCTCGGCACCGCAGCTGTGGATCTCGACCGTGCTGCGTCTCGGGCTGGCCGGGGTCCTGCTGTGGAGTGGTGGCGCCAAGGTCTCCGAGCCGCGTCAGGCGGTGATGGCAGTGCAGGCCTACGAGATCCTGCCCACGAGCGTCGGCGAGTTCGTTGGCTATGCCTTGCCTCTCTTCGAACTCGCGCTGGGTCTGGCGCTCCTGCTGGGAGTTGCCACCCGCGTCAGCGCCGTGGTCGCCGGAGCCTTGATGACGGCCTTCGTGGTCGGCGTGGCCTCGGCGTGGGCGCGCGGCCTCTCCATCGACTGTGGCTGTTTCGGAGGTGGCGGCGCGGTGCCGGAGGGTGAGGCGAACTACCTCCCTGTGCTGCTTCGCGACCTCAGCTTTGCTGCGATGGCGGCCTGGCTGGTCGTGTTCCCAGGCAGCCGATGGGCGTGGGACCGCAGTGGCCAGGCCGGTACGGGCGACCTCGGGCTCTACGACGAGTGGGACGACGAGGCCGAGCTAGCCGCAGGACGCCATCGGCGCCCCCCGGGAGAAGACCCGGACCATGGTCGGGAAGATGAGCATGCACGACTACAGACGATCGAAGACGAAGAGGAGCCACAGCTGTGACCCAGCAAGAGAAAGGGCAACAGAAGGGGCACTCGGGCAAGCAGGGCAAGCGCGGGGCACGTGACCGACTGGCGGCCGAGCGCGCCCAGCAGGCCAAGGCCGATCGCCGCAAGCGGCAGACGTCGAACATCGTGATTGCCGTTGCGGTGGGTGTGATCGCGGTGCTCATCATCGGCTATGCGTGGTGGGCGGCCAACGACACCGGCCCCTCTGATGCGGCGTTGCCGGCCCTCGTGCAAGAGCAAGGCGGAGGCGTCGTCTTCGGCGACGGCCCGGTTGACGTTGCGCTGTGGGAGGACTTTCAGTGTCCCGCCTGCAAGGGATTCGAGGAGACCAACGGCGCCGCGCTCGAGAAGCGGGTCGACGCGGGTGAGATCACCTTGACCATCCATCCCCTCTCGTTCCTCGACCAGAACCTGGGCAACACGTCGTCTACCGCGGCGGCAAATGCCTTCGGATGTGCAGCGGACGCCGGATCACAGCAGGCGCTCGACTTCCACCTGACGGTCTACGCGAACCAACCGAAAGAGGCGCCGGGTCAGCCAGCGTGGAGTACCGACGACCTGATCGGGTGGGGTAACGAGGTCGGCATCGACGGCAGCGACTGGTCCACTTGCGTCACCGACCAGACCTACGCCGGCTGGGTCGAGCAGGTAGCCGCGAGCCAGAGCGGCGCCGGGATCACCAGCACGCCTACGGTCTTCCTCAACGACGAGAAGTTCGAGCTCACGGGCGACCTGAACGCGGCGATCGATGAGGCGCTCAAGGCCGAGCAGCAGTGAGTGCGGAGTCTTGATGCTTTCCATCCCGAGTCCGGGTGACGGCGTCTGGAATATCGGTTTCTTCCCGCTGCGCGGCTATGCAGTGGCGATCATCCTCGGCATCGCCCTGGCCATTTGGATCGGTGACCGTCGCTGGCAGGCGAGAGGGGGTGATCACGGCGTCGTGGTCGACGTCGCCGTGTGGGCCGTTCCGTTCGGCATCATCGGCGGCCGGATCTACCACGTCATCACCTCACCAGCCGCTTACTTCGGCGATGGCGGTGACCCCATGGGGGCCTTTCGGATTTGGGAAGGCGGCCTTGGTATCTGGGGTGCGGTTGTCCTTGGTGGTGTCGGCGCCTGGATCGGCGTCCGGCGCCGGGGGATTCCACTGCCGCCGTTCGGTGACGCGTTGGCTCCTGGCATCGCGGTTGCCCAGGCGGTGGGTCGGTGGGGCAACTGGGTGAACCAGGAGCTCTTTGGGGGGCCCACGACGTTGCCATGGGGCGTCGAGATCGATCTGGCGCACCGCCCGGCTGAGTACCTGGACAAGGCGACGTTCCATCCGACCTTCCTCTACGAGTCGCTGTGGATGCTGGCCGTTGCGGGCATCCTCGTCGTGGTCGACCGACGATGGCAGCTCGGGCACGGGCGCGTGTTCGCGCTCTACGTCGCGCTCTACTCGCTGGGACGACTGCCGATCGAGCTGCTGCGGATCGACCCGGCGAACGAGATCGCCGGGCTGCGCGTCAACGTCTGGGTCTCGATGCTGGTGCTGGCAGGCGCGGTGCTCTATTTCGTGATCTCCTGGCGGCGAGCACCAGGACGGGAGTTCCCGGAGGAGCTGCGCGGACGCCCGTCAGCACCCACCGCCGAGTCGGACAGCGAGTCGACCGAACCGCAGAAAGGGTCCTCATGAGCCAGCGAACCTTTGAGATCCACCACTCACATCGCGATGTCAACGGCGGCTGGCTGCGACCGGCCGTGTTCGGTGCCAGCGATGGGTTGGTCTCCAACTTCGCGCTCATCGCAGGTGTCGCCGGGGGTGCTGCAGCGACCGGGGCCGACAGCACCGCCGTGGTGATTGCGGGTCTGGCTGGTCTGGTGGCAGGGGCCGCCTCGATGGCGGCCGGCGAGTACGTCAGTGTGGCGTCACAGAGCGAGCTGGCCGAGGCGGAGATCGAGCTCGAGCGCTATGAGCTCGCCAATCGTCCCGAGGCCGAGGAGAGGGAGCTGGCCGAGACCTTCCAGCGACGCGGGCTGACTGCCGAGCTGGCTGGCGAGGTTGCCCGAGAGCTCTCACGTGACCCCGCCACCGCCCTCGAGGTGCATGTCCGCGAGGAGCTCGGGGTCGACATGAACGACCTGCCGTCGCCAGTGACGGCGGCGGTGTCGAGCTTCCTGTCCTTCAGCCTCGGTGCGTTGATCCCTTTGCTTCCCTATCTGTTCGGCGCAGAGTCACTCGCGCCGGCGCTGGTGGTGTCGTTCGTTGCGCTCTTCGGCGTCGGAGTCCTCGTGTCCCAGGTCACGGTCCGGTCATGGCTCTTCTCCGGCACCCGACAGCTCCTTCTGGGTGCGGTCGCCGCCGGGGTCACCTACCTCGTCGGGTCGCTGGTTGGTTCCGGCATCGGTTGAGGCCTCAAGGTTCGGCGGGTAGCGCAGGCGTTGCTCAGGAGGGGGGACCAGGCGCCAGCACGTACCGATCTGGGTGAACACCCACCCGGCGTCATGCACCTTGCGGTGATGGGGGCGGCAGAGCAGGACGAGGTTGTTCAACGACGTCACGCCGCCCTCTGCCCAGTGAACGATGTGATGTGCCTCGGTCCACGCGGGCGGGCGGTCGCATCCCTCGGCCACGCAGCCGCGGTCGCGAACGATCAGGGCGTGCCGCAGGTGTCCAGGCACGGTCCGGGTGGCCCGCCCGACGTCGAGCGGCTGCGACGGCGGGTCGACCACAACCCGCGTGACCTCTGCGTCGCACGCCAAGCGGCGAACAGCTTCGTCGGTCAGCGGTCCGGTCCACGGCAGCTCGGCAGCCGCGGGGTCGGGCGAGGCTGTGCGCTGACGGCCCACGACGGCCGCGAGCGGGGTGGTCACGAGCAGGTGTGGACGGACACCGCCTGAGGCGGTCGGCTGCCCCGTGTCGAGGGCGTGGTCGCAGATCTCGACAAGTGCATCGGCCCGCCGCTGTCCGGCGCTTCGATGATCGTCGGGTCCTCGAGGCGCGGTCGCCCCAGCCAAGGCCGTCAGGAGCACGGCGCCTGCCTCGCCGTCGAGGAGTCCGTCGATACTCACCATGCCGTCGAGGGTCGTCGAGGTGGAGAGCCAGCGACGCTCGTGGGCGCGCTCGGCGTCGGCCAGGGCTCCGTCGGGATCGACCATCTGGCGCACGCGACTGGCGAACCCGGTCAGCGATCCGGCATCGACCGCACGCCCTACCTCGAGCATGACCGACTCGACCTCCGCTACTGCTGCCCCCTGGTCTGCTGGGCCGACGGCGGCGTCGACCGAACGCGCGGTCCGGGCGATCGTGCGCGCGTGGTGCACGGTGATGGTGCCGTCGGCCAGTGCCTCTCGTGTGGCCGGCAGCGACGATCGCATCGTGCGAGCTGTGCGGACCAGGTCGGCGGCCTGCCCGGAAGGTAGCCCGGTGTGATGACGCAGCCACGTGGCGGTGGTGCCGCCCGACTCGTGAGCGGCGACACCGTGGGCATCGACTCGAGCCAGGCGTACCAGTGCCATGGCATGCAGTTGGCTGACGATCCCTAGAAGTGCGACGACCTCGTCTGCGAGCAGGCGTGGTGGTGCGTCCTCGGTATCGATCGACCGGGCTGACTCGATGGCGGTCATCAGGGCGGCCAGCCGAGGTGCCTCGACGGCGGCACGGGGGCGGAGACCGCTGGGGCCGGAGGGGATGCGTCGGTTCATCTGGGGTCTTCCCACGAGGGCGGGGCCAGGGTGCGTGTCCTGGGCGGATGACTCGCCATGACTCGAGGGGAAACTGGTCGGGAAACTCGCTGGGAGACGCTCGGTTCGGCAGATGATCTTGAGTCCTCAGGGTATCGAACATCTGTTCGAATGACAAGAGCCCGGTGAACGTGTGCGTCGAGGTGGGCGCCCGCCGTCGGTGCCGCCGATCTCGGTAGGGTCTGGGCCATGCGCCGCGCCAAGATCATCGCCACATTGGGTCCGGCCTCGAGCACTTTGGGCACCGTGACGGCGCTTGTCGAGTCGGGTCTTGACGTCGCCCGGATCAACCTCAGCCACGGCACCCATGCCGACCATGCCCGGTCGGTGGCGCTGGTCCGGCAGGCGGCCGAGGCCACGGGACGCGCGGTGGGCATCCTGGCCGACCTGCAGGGTCCCAAGATCCGACTGGGCCGGTTCGCCGGCGGGTCGGTTCTGTTGAGGCCAGGTGCGAGCTTCGTCATCACCGCAGAGGACGTGCCCGGCGACCAGGAGAGCGTGTCCACGACCCATCAGGGGCTCGCCGACGATGTATCCGTTGGCGACCCGATCCTCGTGGATGATGGGCGCGTCATGCTGCGCGTGACAGAGGTCAGGGGTCGAGCCGTCGTCACCAAGGTGGTCGAAGGCGGCACCCTCTCCGATTCCAAGGGGATCAACCTTCCCGGCGCCATGGTGAGCGTTCCGGCGGTCTCTGACAAAGACATCGACGACCTGCGCTGGGCGTTGGTCAACGGTGTCGATCTGGTCGCGCTCTCTTTCGTACGAACGGCAGATGACGTCGGGCCGGTGAAGGACGTCATGGACGACGAGGGGATTCATCGCCCCGTCGTTGCCAAGATCGAGAAGCCACAGGCAGTCGCCCATCTGCCACAGATTCTCGACGCGTTCGACGGGATCATGGTCGCCCGCGGTGATCTCGGCGTCGAGCTTCCCTTGGAGCAGGTACCGCTCGTGCAGAAACAGGCGGTCAGCCTGGCCCGCGAGAAGGGCAAGCCGGTCATCGTGGCGACGCAGATGCTCGAGTCGATGATCAGCGCATCGCGGCCGACTCGGGCCGAAGCCTCGGACGTGGCGAACGCGATCCTCGACGGTGCGGATGCGTTGATGCTGTCGGGGGAGACGAGTGTCGGCCGCTTTCCCGTCGAGTCCGTACACACCATGGGGCGGATCATCGAGTCGATCGAGGACACCGCCCTCGACCGGATCCCGCGAATTGAGGGTCTTCCGACGGACAAGGGAGATGCCATCTGCCGCGCGGCGGTGCACGTGGCCAACCAGCTCAGCGCCAAGTTCCTTGTCGCGTTCACCGAGACAGGTCAGACACCGACCGTGCTGTCGCGCTACCGCTCTTCGGTACCGCTCCTCGCTTTCACCCCTGACCCGCAGGTGCGCAACCAGCTTGCGCTGACGTGGGGTGTCGAGAGCTACCTCGTCGACCCGGTCACCCATACCGACCACATGGTGCGGCAGGTCGAGGCACGCCTGTTGGAGTTCAACCGTTGTGTCGTCGGCGACCACGTCACCATCGTGGCCGGAAGCCCTCCAGGGATCCCGGGATCGACCAACGCGATGCGCGTTCATCGAATCGGTGACGCGGCTGGCGGTGTCGCTCCCGCATACGCCGAGGTGATGGACGACGAGGCCATCGGGTACCCGCGCTAGTCCCTACGGTCGGGTCAGTCCCCGATCGCGTCAGTCCAACGGTAGGGCGCGCCTTGCCTCCGGGTTGAGTACGCCCCACGTGATCAGCTGCTCGGTCAAAGCTCCAGGCGATTGGTCGTAGATGACGGCCAAGGTACGCAGGTCTTCCTGGCGGATCGACAGGATGCGTCCGTTGTAGTCACCGCGCTGGCTCTGGATGGTTTGCGCATAGCGCGCCAGCGGACCGGCCTTCTCGGCAGGTACCTGGTTGAGCTGCTCCAGATCGATCACGAGCCGGGGCGGAGGCTCGGCGGCAGCCGCGGGGCTGCTGTCGGGCAAGAGCTCGCTGACGGGTACGCCGTAGAAGTCAGCCAGCTCGGCCAGCTTCTGAACGGTGACGGCGCGGTCCCCCCGCTCATAGGAGCCGACGACCACCGCCTTCCAGCGTTCCTGCGACTTCTCCTCGACACCGTGGAGTGAGAGCCCCTGTTGCTGTCGGATGGCTCGGAGCCTGGCTCCGAGCGCCTTTGCGTAGTCGGTCACGTCGCGCCTTTCGTCCGGGCCCGGCTGGTGCCGGGCGCCCCCCGAGTGCCTCGACGTCGATCGCCGCGATCGAGCAAGCGGTCGACGTTCTCGTCACTCCTGCCGTGCGTGTGGCCGCTGGCGCTCCGAACGCACACTGGTCACGCTGAGTAGCGTCACGGAGAGTTACCGTCCCGTCAAGCGGATCGCGGTAATCTGTCCCATT
Source organism: Actinomycetes bacterium (assembly GCA_024644435.1). GTDB lineage: Bacteria > Actinomycetota > Actinomycetes > JAHEKZ01 > JAHEKZ01 > JAHEKZ01. Next base: position 64,954 of record JAHEKZ010000002.1, read on the forward strand.
AGCGGCCCAGATTCCCTCGAATGGCGGGTCCGGTTCGGTTGCGGAGCGTGTCATCCGATCCGTGATGAGTCGATGGCAATCGGGTGATGGGGCGAGTTCGGTACCCGCCTGACCACGCTCGGTGACCAGGCTGAGGCCCCGTCGCGGGGCGCAGGGGGTTCGCTAGGGTGAGGGCGTTCGACATCCTTTAAGTCCGTCCGGTGAGGCGGGGAAGGAGGTCCGCCATGGTTCGGTCGGAGTCCAGCCACGAGGCCCGCGAGGTCCTCGACGCCGATGACGTCCAGCGTGCGCTGACCCGCATTGCCCACGAGGTGCTCGAGCGCAACAAAGGCGCTCACTCGGTGGTCCTGCTCGGCATTCCCAGCCGAGGCGTTCCCCTGGCCCAACGGCTGGCGGCGCGCATCGGCGAGGTCGAAGGCCGAGACGTCCCGTTCGGCTCCCTCGACATCACCATGTTCCGCGACGACCTGCGGTTGCGGCCGGCTCGTGGTCTCGGGCGCACCGAGCTGCCGGGTGGCGGCATCGACGACGCCGTCGTTGTGCTCGTCGACGACGTCCTCTACTCCGGCCGCACGATCAGGGCAGCACTCGATGCGCTCAGCGAGCTCGGACGTCCGCAGTCGGTCCAGCTCGCCGTGCTGGTCGATCGTGGTCATCGGCAGTTTCCGATCAGGGCCGACTACGTCGGAAAGAACCTGCCGACATCGACCCGAGAGACGGTGCAGGTACTCGTGTCCGAGCTCGACGGCAGCGATGCGGTACTGATCGGTGGCACGGCGGACGACGACCCGGCCGATCCAACCCGCGAAGGAAGGGGGTCGGTGTGACGCGACACCTGTTGTCGGCGGCCGACCTCTCGCTGGACGATGCGACCCTCATTCTCGACACCGCTGACGAGCTCGCCCGCGTCTCGGATCGGCCGGTCAAGAAGCTCCCAACGCTGCGTGGACGCACGGTGGTCAATCTCTTCTTCGAGGACTCAACACGAACCAGGATCTCGTTCGAGGCGGCGGCCAAGCGACTCAGTGCCGATGTCATCAACTTCAGTGCCAAGGGGTCCAGCGTCTCCAAAGGGGAGAGCCTGAAGGACACCGCACTGACACTTGAGGCCATGGGAGCTGACGCGGTCGTCATCCGTCACCCGGCCAGCGGCGCCCCGCACACCTTGGCTCACTCGGGCTGGATCGGCGGATCGATCGTGAACGCCGGTGACGGAACGCACGAACACCCCACTCAGGCTCTGTTGGACGCCTTCACCATGCGCCGGCACCTCTCGACGATCGCCGGTCGCAAGGTGGTCATCGTCGGTGATGTCCTGCACAGCAGAGTGGCCAGATCCAACGTGCTCCTGCTGGCCACGCTTGGCGCCGACGTGACACTCGTCGCGCCGCCAACTCTCCTTCCGGTCGGGGTCGACCAGTGGCCGTGCACGCACTCCTACGACCTCGACGCAAGCCTGGTTGGCGCGGACGTCGTGATGATGCTCCGAGTGCAGCGAGAGCGTATGAACGCGGCCTTCTTCCCCAGCGTGCGTGAGTACTCGCGGCGCTATGGTCTCGACGCCGATCGGATGTCTCGCCTGCCCGAGCACGCGATCGTGATGCACCCCGGGCCCATGAACCGGGGGCTTGAGATCACCGCGGCGGTCGCCGACTCCGATCGCGCTGTGATCATCGAACAGGTCACCAACGGAGTGAGTGTCCGCATGGCGGTTCTGTATCTGTTGCTCGGCGGCAGCGACTCGGCACTCGGAGGAGACCTGTGACCACCAAGAACTCAGCGGAGGGCGTCCTGATCAAGGGTGCGAACCTGCTGGGCACCGATGTCAGTGACGTGCTCGTGCTCGACGGCGTAATAGCTGCGATCGGCCCTGATGCTGCACGAGATGCCGGGTCCGACTGCGAGACGGTTGATGCGTACGGGCTTGTGGCACTGCCGGGCCTGGTCGACCTGCACACCCATCTGCGGGAGCCGGGCCGGGAGGACGCCGAGACCGTCGCATCAGGGTCGGCGGCGGCTGCCGTTGGCGGCTTCACCGCCGTTCACGCGATGGCGAACACCGACCCGGTGGCCGACACCGCCGGGGTGGTCGAGCAGGTGTGGCACCTCGGTCGTCGCGCCGGTCTGTGCGACGTGCACCCGGTCGGAGCCGTCACGCTGGGGCTAGGTGGCAGCGAGCTAGCCGAGCTCGGGGCGATGGCTGAGTCAGCTGCTCGAGTGCGCGTGTTCTCCGATGACGGCAGGTGCGTCTCGGACGCGGTACTGATGCGCCGAGCACTCGAGTACGTCAAGGCGCTCGACGGCGTCGTGGCACAGCACGCCCAAGAGCCTCGGCTGACCGAGAACGCGCAGATGAACGAGGGGTCGGTCTCGGCCGTGCTCGGCCTGCGTGGTTGGCCCGCGGTCGCAGAGGAGTCGATCATTGCCCGTGATGTGCTTCTCGCCGGGCATGTCGGCTCGCGTCTGCACGTGTGCCATGTGTCAACGGCCGGTTCGGTTGAGATCCTCCGATGGGCCAAAGGCCGCGGTGTCGACGTCACTGCGGAGGTGACGCCGCACCACCTCTTCCTGACCGACGAGCATGTGCGCACCTACGACCCGCGCTTCAAGGTGAACCCGCCGCTGCGGACCCAGGAGGACGTCGACGCCGTGCGGCTGGGACTCGCCGACGGCACGATCGACGCAATCGCGACCGACCACGCGCCGCACAGCCTCGAGGACAAGGACTGCGAATGGGCGGCAGCAGCCATGGGGATGGTCGGGCTGGAGACGGCGGTCGGGGTGGCCGCTGCCGCCATGGTCGATACCGGCCTGCTCGACTGGGCCGGGATGGCTGATCGGATGTCGGTGCGTCCGGCGCGGATCGGCCGGTTGGCTGGCCAAGGTCGACCGTTGGCCGTGGGGGAGCCGGCCAACCTGGTGCTCGTCGACCCAGAGACGCGGTACTCCGTCGATCCCCAGTCGATGGAATCTCGAAGCCGGAACACGCCTTATGCCGGTGTCGAGCTGACGGCTCGGCCGGTCGCGACCTACCTTCGAGGACGGCTGACCGCCAGTGAGGGATCGGCGCAACGGTGACCGATCTGCAGCAGGCACTTGCCTCGGCACCCGTGACCCAGTGGCCGCAACGTCTGGCGCTGACCCTGGTCGTGATCGCGATGATCGCCGCTGTGCTTGGCCTCATGCGCTGGGGCTGGGTGCGGCGTGCGCGTAGCCAAGCCGATCTCGCACCCCTTCCGGCTGTTCCGGAACCTCCCGACCCGATGACATGTGTCGTCGTCGATGCGCGCTATCTAGGGGGAACTCGCTCGGGTGACTGGCTCGACCGCGTGGTGGTCCATGGGTTGGGGGTTCCCAGCCAGGCGCGAGTCCTTGTGACATCTGCCGCGGTCTGGATTCTGCGCTCCGGCGCCCCCGATCTGTACCTGGTGTCGAGTGAGGTCGCCGGCGCCCGCCACGACCGCGGCATCGCCGGTCGCGCGTACGAGTCCGATGGTGTCGTCATCATCAGCTGGAGCCACCAGGGTCAGCTGATCGACCTCGGGTTGCGCGTGCGTGACGCAGCCTCCGCCGAGTCGCTGCGGGCGGCCGTCTCCGCGATGTCCGATCTGTCCATTGAGCACGGCGCCACGGCGCTGTCGTCCACGACCCCCGGAGACCCAGCGTGACTGCACCCATCCCCGCCTTGCTGGTGCTCGAAGACGGTCGCGCATTCCGTGGCGACTCGTTCGGGGCGACGGGTGAGACCTTCGGCGAGGCCGTCTTCTGTACGGCGATGACCGGCTACCAGGAGACGCTGACCGACCCGTCGTACCACCGTCAGGTGGTCATCCAGACGGCACCGCAGATCGGGAACACCGGTGTCAACGACGAGGACGACGAGTCATCGGCGATCTGGGTCAGCGGCTATGTCGTACGCGACCCGTCGCGCATCCGGTCCAACTGGCGGTCAACGGCCTCGCTCGGCGATCGACTGCGGCAAGAGGATGTCGTCGGCATCGCGGGCGTCGACACCCGGGCGCTCACCCGTCACCTGCGGGACCACGGCGCCATGCGCGTCGGGATCTCCACCGAGACCCACGAGCCTGAGGTGCTTCTCGAGCGGGTCAGGCAGAGCCCGGACATGGCCGGAGCCGATCTCAGCGAAGCGGTCTCCACCAAGGTGGCCTATACCGTGCCGGCGATCGGCGCTCGGCGTCACACGGTTGCGGCGATCGACCTGGGGATCAAGGCCATGACTCCGCGTCGGCTAGCCGAACGCGGTATCGAGGTCCATGTCTTGCCATCGAGCAGCACGATCGACGACGTCCTGGCTGTCGGCGCCGACGGGGTCTTCTTCAGCAACGGTCCGGGCGATCCTGCAACGGCCGATGGACCCGTTGCCCTGATGCAGCAGGTTCTGGAGCGAGCTCTACCGGTGTTCGGCATCTGTTTCGGGAACCAGGTGCTCGGACGAGCTCTGGGGTTCGGCACCTACAAGCTGAAGTACGGGCACCGAGGGATCAACCAGCCGGTGCAAGACCTGGCCACGGGTCGCGTCGAGATCAGTGCCCACAACCACGGGTTTGCCGTTGACGCCCCACGGGGGGCGGCCACAGCGACGCCCTTCGGACGTGCCGAGGTCAGCCATGTGTGTCTCAACGACGACGTCGTTGAGGGTCTGAGGCTGCTCGACGTTCCTGCCTTCAGCGTTCAGTACCACCCTGAGGCGGCAGCAGGGCCGCACGACTCCGCCTACCTCTTCGAGCGGTTCGAGGCCATGATGAGAGGGGAGCGCTGATGCCACGACGCCCAGACATCTCGTCCGTCCTGGTGATCGGATCCGGCCCCATCGTCATCGGTCAGGCCGCTGAGTTCGACTACTCCGGAACACAGGCCTGCCGCGTGCTGCGTGCCGAGGGACTGCGGGTGGTCCTCGTCAACAGCAACCCGGCCACGATCATGACCGACCCCGAGTTCGCTGATGCGACCTACGTCGAGCCGATCACGCCCGACATCATCGAGAAGATCATCGCCAAGGAGCGACCCGACGCGCTGCTCCCCACCTTGGGGGGCCAAACGGCGTTGAACGCCGCTATCGCGCTGCACGAGGCCGGCGTCCTGGAGAAGTACGACGTCGAGATGATCGGTGCAGATGTCGACGCCATCCAGCGGGGAGAGAACCGGGAGCTCTTCAAGGGCATCGTGGAGCAGATCGGCGGTGAGGTCGCTCGCTCGGCCATCTGCCACACCATGGACGAGTGCCTTGCGGCGGTCGTCGACCTCGGTTACCCGGTCGTGGTGCGCCCCTCGTTCACGATGGGTGGCGCGGGCTCTGGGATGGCGTACGACGAGGTGGACCTGCACCGGATCGCGGGCTCGGGCCTCGACGCCAGCCCGACAACCGAGGTGCTCCTCGAGGAGTCGATCATCGGGTGGAAGGAGTACGAGCTCGAGCTGATGCGCGACAAGAACGACAACGTGGTCGTCATCTGCTCGATCGAGAACCTCGACCCGATGGGCGTCCACACGGGTGACTCGATCACAGTGGCGCCGGCCATGACCCTCACCGATCGCGAGTACCAGCGCATGCGTGATGTCGGGATCGACATCATCAGGGCGGTCGGCGTCGACACCGGCGGGTGCAACATCCAGTTCGCCGTCGACCCGAGTGACGGCCGGCTGGTCGTCATCGAGATGAACCCGCGGGTGTCGCGCTCCAGCGCACTCGCGAGCAAGGCAACGGGGTTTCCCATCGCCAAGATCGCCGCAAGGCTGGCGATCGGCTACACCCTCGACGAGATCCCCAACGACATCACCGCCGAGACGCCGGCGTCGTTCGAGCCGGCGCTCGACTACGTCGTCGTGAAGGTGCCGCGGTTCGCGTTCGAGAAGTTCCCGGCGGCTGACCCGACGCTGACCACGCACATGAAGAGCGTCGGCGAGGCCATGGCCATCGGCCGCAACATTCCGGAGGCCCTGCAGAAGGCCCTCCGGTCCATCGAGAAGTCCGACGCCCCTTTCTCATGGACAGACATCTCGGACGACGTTGACTCGCTGGTCGAGCAGTCGAGCCGACCGCACGATGGTCGGATCAAGAAGGTGCAGCAAGCCCTATGGCTCGGAGCCACTGCTGAGGCGATGCACGATGCAACCGGGATCGACCCTTGGTTCATCGACCAGATCGTTCTCATCAACGAGGTGGCCGCTGAGGTGAGCGCAGCCACCGAGCTAGGTCCGGAGCTGATTCGTCGGGCCAAGCGCTACGGGTTCTCGGACCGACAGATCGCCGAGCTGCGCGGGGTTTCTGAGGAAGTCGCGCGCCATCTGCGCCAGGCACTGGGTATCCGGCCCGTCTTCAAGACCGTCGACACCTGTGCGGGCGAGTTCGCGGCTCAGACCCCGTACCACTACTCGGCGTACGACGAGGAGACGGAGGTTCGACCACGAAGCAAACCCGCGGTGCTGATCCTCGGTAGCGGTCCCAACCGCATCGGGCAGGGGATTGAGTTCGACTACTCGTGTGTGCATGCCGCGCTGTCCCTTCGCGCCGCCGGGTACGAGACGGTGATGGTCAACTGCAATCCCGAGACGGTGTCGACCGACTACGACACCAGCGACCGGCTCTATTTCGAGCCGCTGACCCTGGAAGATGTTCTGGAGGTCGTGGCCGCCGAGCAGCAGGTGGGCGAGGTCGCCGGGGTCATCGTGCAGCTGGGCGGGCAGACCCCGCTTGGGCTGGCCCAGCAGCTGAAAGACGCCGGTGTCCCGGTTGTCGGTACCTCACCTGAGGCGATCCACCTGGCCGAGGAGCGAGGCGCTTTCGGCCAGGTGCTGGCCGAGGCGGGCCTGCTTGCCCCACGCCACGGCATGGCCACGTCGTTCGACGAGGCGAAGACGATCGCTGACGAGATCGGCTTCCCGGTCCTGGTCCGACCGTCATATGTGCTGGGTGGTCGCGGCATGGAAATCGTCTACGACGACGACATGTTGCGTGACTACATCGGCCGGGCCACCCAGGTCAGCCCCGAACACCCAGTGCTGGTCGACCGGTTCCTCGACGACGCGGTAGAGATCGATGTGGATGCGATCTACGACGGGCATGAGCTCTTCCTTGCCGGAGTCATGGAGCACATTGAAGAAGCGGGGATCCACTCCGGCGACTCTGCCTGCGCTCTTCCACCGATGACGCTGGGCCGTGCTGACATTGAGCGCATCAGGTCAGCGACCGAAGCGATCGCCAACGGAGTCGGGGTGCGCGGACTCCTGAACGTGCAGTTCGCCCAGGCGTCAGATGTCTTGTACGTGTTGGAGGCCAACCCACGGGCCTCTCGGACCGTGCCATTCGTCTCGAAGGCCACAGCGACCCCGATCGCAAAGGCGGCCGCCCGCGTCATGTTGGGCGCCACGATCGCCGAGCTTCGCGCCGAGGGACTGCTGCCGGCTTCCTACGACGGCGGTGCCATGCCGATGAATGCAGCGATCGCCGTGAAAGAGGCAGTGCTCCCGTTCGGTCGTTTCCATGGCGTCGACACGGTTCTCGGTCCCGAGATGAAGTCGACCGGAGAGGTCATGGGGATCGACGCCCTGTTCGGAACGGCCTACGCCAAGTCACAGATCGCGGCCTATGCGGGCGGGCTCCCCACCACTGGAACGGCGTTCGTCTCGGTTGCCAACAGGGACAAGCGTTCGATGATCTTCCCGATCAAACGTCTCCACGACCTCGGGTTCGAGATCGTCGCCACGGCGGGAACGGCTGAGATCTTGCTCCGCAACGGGGTTCCGGCCACCACTGTCCGCAAACACTTCGAAGTCGCCGGTAGCGACGCCGAGCCCGACACCATCTCGCGCATCCTCGACGGAACGATCGACATCATCATCAACACGCCTTATGGAGTGGGTGCCCGTCTGGACGGGTACGAGATTCGGTCAGCCGCCGTGCGGAAAGGCGTTCCCTGCATCACCACGGTCCAAGGGCTCGGCGCTGCGGTGCAGGGCATCGAGGCGCTCATTCGCGGTGAGGTGGGAGTGCGGTCGCTGCAAGAGCACGCGGCAGACCTGCAGAAGGCTCGCGGAGAGCTCTCATGACACCAGTTCAGACGCGGGGCGAGGTGCTGAGCATGAGGCGGGTCGGTCAGTACCACCAGCTCACGCTCGTCGCTCCCGGCGTCGCAGAGCAGGTCCGCCCAGGACACTTCGTCGCCATAGCGGTAGGCGGTGAGACCAGCGCCCATCTGCTTCGCCGAGCCTTTTCGGTCTACCGAACGCAGGACCGAGGGGTCTACGGGGGGACTGTTGACATCGTGTTCGCCGAGCACGGGGCGGGAACTCGCTGGTTGTCCCACGTGCGACAGCATGATGTCGTCGACGTCGTTGGCCCATTGGGCAAGCCCTTCGCCCTGCCGAAGGAACCCGTGACCTGCACGATGGTCGGTGGAGGCTACGGCAGTGCCCCGCTGTTCACGCTGGCCGAGCAGCTGCGCGAGCGAGGCTGTCGGGTCGACTTCGTCCTGGGCGCAGCGACCGAGAGCCGCCTGTTCGGGGTTCTTGAAGCCAAGCGCATGTCGCAGTCCGTGGCAGTGACCACGGAGGATGGGTCACTCGGAGACAGGGGCCGGGTCACTGATGTACTGCCCGGGCTGCTCGAGCGGACAGGCGCAGACGTCGTCTACGCCTGTGGACCCATGGGGATGCTGTCGGCGGTCGCGGACGTCGCGGCTCGCTTCGGTGCCCACTCGCAGTGCGCGGTGGAAGAGGCCATGGCGTGTGGCATCGGCGTCTGCATGACGTGCGTGCTGCCGGTGGTGGGTGATGATGGCGTGACCCGCATGGTTCGCTCCTGCGTCGATGGACCCGTCTTCCGGGGTGACCGGGTGCGGTGGAGCGACGTCGGCACCGTTCCGGCCGACACCTGGGGTGCTCCGGTGAGCGAAGGAGGGCACTGATGACCCGGCTGACCCGAGTGATCACTCCAGAGAGCGCAGAGATCACGCTGCCCGACGTCGACATGTCGGCGCGGCTGGCCGGGGTCACGCTCCCCAATCCCGTCATGACGGCGTCAGGGTGCGCAGGCTATGGGCGAGAGCTCGACCAGTTCTTCGACATCACTGCATTGGGCGCCGTCGTCACGAAGTCGATCATGCTGCAGCCACGCTCGGGCCGGCCGACACCGCGCATGGCCGAGACCCCGGGCGGCATGCTCAACTCGATCGGACTGCAGGGACCGGGGATCGAGGAGTTCGTGGACCGTGACCTGAGGTGGCTCGAAGAGCGAGGTGCCCGTGTGGTCGTGTCGATCGCTGGAGGGTCGGCCGACGAGTATGTCCGACTTGCGCAACGGCTGAGGCACTCATCGGCAGTCACGGCCATCGAGGTCAACATCTCATGTCCGAATGTCGAGAACCGGGGGCTGGTCTTCGCGTGCGACCCGGTGGCGAGCTCGGTCGTGGTGGAAGGCGTTCGTCGGAACAGCGCCCCCGGCACTCCCGTGTTCGCCAAGCTGTCACCCGATGTGACTGACATCGTGGCCATTGCCAGGGCGTGCGTCGATGCCGGCGCCGACGGTCTCTCGATGATCAACACACTCCTGGGGGTGGTGATCGATACCGAGACGATGCGGCCCCACCTGGGGGGTGTCACCGGTGGGCTCTCCGGGCCGGCGATCAGGCCGGTGGCAGTCCGGGCTGTGTGGCAGGTGCATCAGGCACTCCCCGACATTCCGATTATCGGCATGGGAGGAATCCGCACGGGGGCGGACGCATTCGAGTTCATCTTGGCCGGTGCGTCTGCCGTCGAAGTGGGCACCACAGTGTTCAACGACCCTTCGGCACCGCTGAGGGTCGCGTACGAGCTGCAACGGCTCCTGGGAACCCGTGGGTTCGCATCGCTCGATGATGCCGTCGGCCACGCTCACCGCTCCGCTGACCAGCCGACATGAAAGAGTTCCTCACGCCGCCGATCGCGGTTGCGCTCGACGCACCAGACGTCGCGACGGCCGCTCTATGGGCTGCCGAGGTCGGGCCCCACGTCAGCACGCTCAAGCTCGGACTGCAGTTCTACCTTGCCGCGGGGGCTGACGGGGTCTTCCAGGTGCGGGCGTCCGCCCCCGACTGTCGGCTCTTCCTCGACCTGAAGCTGCATGACATCCCCAACACCGTGGCTGGCGCCTGCGGTGCGGTCGCCGACCTCGCACCCGACTTCCTCACGGTCCACGCCCTGGGCGGGCCGGCCATGGTCTCCGCGGCGGCCGAGGCGCTTCCCGGTACGCGCATCACCGCAGTCACGGTGCTCACGTCCATGTCACCAGCCGACCTTCTGGCAGTGGGCCTTCAGGGGAGTCCCGAGGACGCCGTCCGGCGTCTCGCTGAGCTGGCAGTGGGGGCTGGTGCCCGAGCGCTCGTGTGTTCCCCCCACGAGGTCGCCGCGGTCCGTTCAGCCGTTGGCGATGATGTCGTGCTGGTGACGCCGGGAGTACGGCCCCCCGGGGCCGAGGTGGGCGACCAGAAGCGCGTGGCAAGCCCTCGGCAGGCCTTGTCAGATGGTGCCGATCTGCTCGTGGTCGGGCGTCCGATCACCGGCGCCGATGACCGGGCTGCGGCCGCCGTTGCACTGTTGGCTGAAGACCTCCCCGCATGACCGACGTTGCCCCGACCGGGCTGCAGTCGCTAGGTTCGGTGCCGTCCCGACGATCGACCACGATCGGCTGCTAACCAGCCGATCCCGGTCTCGTCACCGCCGACCGAAGGTGCGCCGTGGCTCTTCCTCCGTTGACTCCAGAACAACGTGCAGCGGCATTGGAGAAGGCCGCGGAGGCGCGTCGGGTGCGGGCCGAGGTGAAGAACCGGCTGAAGCACTCAGGTGCCTCTTTGTTCGATGTGATCGACCAAGGCCGCACCGACGACATCATCGGCAAGATGAAGGTATCGGCATTGCTGGAGTCACTTCCTGGCGTCGGCAAGGTACGGGCGCGCCAGCTCATGGAGAAGATCGGCATCTCAGAGAGTCGTCGCGTCCGGGGGTTGGGGGCCAACCAGGTGGCCGCGCTTCGCCGTGAGTTCCCGACCGGCTCTGCCCGGGCCCAGCAGCTCGGAGCGAGCCAACAGCAGTGAGCCTGCACCATCCAGGGACTGCCCCAGAACGGTCCCGTTTGACGGTGTTGTCCGGGCCTTCGGGTGTCGGCAAGAGCACTGTGGTGGCGCGGTTGAGGGCCACGCATCCTGAGATCTGGCAGTCCGTTTCTGTCACCACTCGCCGCCCCCGACCCGGCGAAGTAGCCGGGCTGCACTACCTCTTCTGCGACGAGGAGGAGTTCGACGAGGCCATCAGGTCCGGCGACCTGCTGGAGTGGGCCGAGTTCGCCGGTCACCGGTACGGGACGCCCCGTGCCCCGGTCCTGGAGCGACTGCGGCACGGTGACCCGGTTCTGCTCGAAATCGAGCTCGAAGGGGCCCGACAGGTCAGGAAAGCCATGCCTGAGGCCCTGCTGGTCTTCCTGGCGCCGCCGTCGTGGGAGGTCCTGGCCAAGCGCCTCACCGGACGCGGCACCGAGGACGAGGTCGTCATCGCCCGCCGCCTGGCCAGGGCCAAGGTCGAGCTGGCGGCCGCGTCAGAGTTCGATGTGACACTCGAGAACCGTGATGTTCACGATGTGTGCGAGCGCTTGGTAGCATTGATGGAGTCCGACGAGGACTCAGCACCCCCACCCTCAGATCTGTAGGAGTTCGTGTGTCCGGAGTCACCGGTGTTCCCGAGGGAATCACCAACCCCCCGATCGACGAGCTGCTGACCAAGGTCGACTCCAAGTACGCCCTTGTCCTCTACTCGGCCAAGCGGGCGCGACAGATCAACGCCTACTACTCCCAGCTCGGTGAGGGCCTCCTCGAGTACGTCGGACCTCTGGTCGACACGCACGTCCAGGAGAAGCCGCTCTCGATCGCCATGCGCGAGATCAACGCCGACCTGTTGACCCACGAGCGCATCGACGGTCCGCTCGACGGCGAAGCGCTCAGCCCCACCACGCCGCGCCCTGACAAGACCGACAGCTGACCTCGGCTGCCGCACCCGCCGATGTCTCGCATCGTTCTCGGGGTTGCTGGGGGGATCGCCGCCTACAAGAGCTGCGATCTCCTGCGTCGGCTGACCGAGACGGGGCACGACGTCCGGGTCGTCCCCACGGCCACCGCCCTGCAGTTCGTCGGGGCAGCCACCTGGGCGGCGCTGTCGGGCAAGCCGGTCTCGGCCGACCTGATGGACGACGTCCACGAGGTGCCCCACGTCAGGATCGGCCAGGAGGCTGATCTGGTGGTCGTGGCTCCTGCTACGGCCAACCTGCTGGCGAAGGCGGCGCACGGACTGGCCGACGACCTCCTGACGAACGTCCTGCTCACCGCTCGGTGCCCAATTGTCATGGTTCCGGCCATGCACACCGAGATGTGGGAGCACCCGGCCACTGCCGACAATGTGGCGACCCTCCGTCGTCGGGGCATCCTGGTGGTGGAGCCCGCCGAAGGTCGTCTGACCGGGACCGACAGCGGCAAGGGCCGGATGCCCGAACCGGCCGCGATCCTCTCGATCATCGAGCAGACACTGGGTCGCCCGGCCGACGGTCTCGACCTTGCCGGTAAGCACGTCGTCGTCTCGGCGGGTGGCACCCGCGAGTCGATCGACCCAGTCCGTTTCATGGGCAATCGCAGCAGCGGGCGCCAGGGCTACGCGCTGGCGTCTTCGGCCGCGGCTCGCGGGGCTCACGTCACCCTGGTGGCCGCCAACGTTGAGCTGCCGACTCCAGCAGGGGTCACCGTGATCCCCGTCGTGACAGCCGAAGAGCTGAAGAACGAGGTGTTGTCGCGAGCCCGAGCGGCGGACGCCGTGGTGATGGCGGCTGCAGTCGCCGACTTCCGGCCGAGCGCGTCAGCAGAGCACAAGCTGAAGAAGGGCGAGGGGGCGCCCACGGTGGTTCTCGAGCCGACCGACGACGTTCTTGCGGCGCTGGTTGCGGGCCGACCCGACCACCAGGTAGTCGTAGGTTTCGCGGCCGAGACCGGAGACGAGCGCGCCACCTGGCTCGAGCTCGGCCGCGAGAAGCTGGCCAGGAAGGGATGCGACCTGCTCGTGGTGAACCAGGTCGGTGAGGCAATGGCGTTCGGAACCGAGGACAACGCTGCCGTGGTCCTCGACCGCGAGGGCAACGAGACGGTCGTCTCGACCGGCCCCAAGCTCGCCCTGGCCCATGTTGTCTGGGATCTGGTCCGCAGCAGATGGAGTGACTGAGCACGCCCCGCCCCGGGTCCCGCTCGCAGTCACTAGACTTCCGGCGACCGCGCCGTCGACAACCGCAAGGAGCGCACTCGTCGTGACAGGCCGACTCTTCACCTCCGAGTCAGTGACCGAGGGTCACCCGGACAAGATTGCCGACCAGATCAGTGACACGATCCTCGACGCCCTGCTGAAGGACGACCCCCACAGCCGAGTGGCCGTCGAAACTCTCGTGACCACCGGACTCGTCCACGTGGCGGGGGAGGTCACGACATCCGCGTACGCCGACATCCCCGGACTGGTTCGAGACAAGGTGCTGGCGATCGGCTACGACTCCAGCAAGAAGGGGTTCGACGGGGGCTCGTGCGGAGTCTCGGTGTCGATCGGGGCGCAGTCGCCCGACATCGCTCAGGGAGTTGACGACGCCTACGAAGAGCGGCACGACCACTCAGACGACCCGCTCGACCGCCAAGGGGCCGGTGACCAGGGACTGATGTTCGGGTTCGCCTGCGATGAGACACCTGAGCTGATGCCGCTACCGATAACGATTGCGCACCGCCTGGCGCAGCGGCTGGCCGAGGTGCGTCGCGAAGGTCAGATTCCCTACCTGCGCCCTGACGGCAAGACCCAGGTCACCATCGAGTACGACGGAGACCGTCCCGTGCGCGTCAACACCGTCGTCGTCTCGACCCAGCACGCCAGTGATATCGACCTGGAGACCCTGCTTCAGCCAGACGTCGAAGAGCTGGTCATCGCGCCGACCCTCGCGGCCTTCGAGATCGAGTCCGGTGACCACCGAACCCTGGTCAACCCCACCGGGCGCTTCGAGGTCGGTGGACCCATGGGCGATGCCGGTCTGACCGGACGGAAGATCATCATCGACACCTACGGCGGCATGGCGCGCCACGGCGGAGGTGCCTTCTCGGGCAAGGACCCGAGCAAGGTCGACCGCTCGGCCGCCTACGCCATGCGCTGGGTTGCCAAGAACGTGGTGGCCGGAGGCCTGGCTCGCCGGTGTGAGGTGCAGGTGGCGTACGCCATCGGCAAGGCACATCCGGTTGGCCTCTTCGTCGAGACCTTCGGAACGGGAACCGTGTCGGACGAGACCATCCAGAAGGCCGTTCTCGAGGTGTTCGACCTCAGGCCGGCCGCCATCATCAGTGCGCTGGACCTGCTCCGACCGATCTACAGTCAGACGGCCGCCTACGGTCACTTCGGGCGAGACCTGCCCGACTTCTCTTGGGAGCGGACCGACCGGGCCGACGCCTTGGTTGCTGCTGCCTCCTGACCACCGTGAGCCTCGCCCCATGACGGCGATCGCGAGCGGCTCCGTCGGTTGCGTCGGGTAGAACTTCCACTGTGTCCCCTGACGAGAGCCAGCTGAGCCTCACCGACCTGCCGCCTGCGCAGGCACGGCGTCGGGCGGCTCGGGCCCGCAGGTCCGGACCCCGTGCAGCACCGGCGATGGCGCAGTCACTCCCGGTGGCCAGGGTGGCCGTCGACATCTCGCTGCCCCACCTCGATCGACTCTTTGACTATGCCGTCACCGAGACCCAGAGCGAGAAGGCGCAACCTGGTGTCCGGGTCCGGGTGCGGTTTGCCGGACAGCTGGTCGACGGGTACGTCATCGAGCGCGTGGCGTCCAGCGCACACGAGGGCCGGTTGGCCCGGTTGACGTCCGTGGTCTCTGCCGAGCCGGTACTCACCCCCGAGATCGCCGCCCTGTCACGTACGGTGGCCGACCGCTACGCAGGAACCATGTCCGACGTGCTGCGCCTGGCGGTGCCTCCGCGTCATGCGGCGGCTGAACGAGCGGCACCGAAGGCGGTGCAGTCCGGGGCATCGTGTGCGCTGCTGTCACCCACCGCGTCCGCCCTGCCCCCTGACGACCGTGCCACCTCTGAGTGGGACGCCTTCGCGCGCGGACCCGGCCTGCTCGATGCCCTGGGCGACGGGAGGTCGCCACGGGCTGCCTGGTCTGCCCTTCCGGGGCTGGTCGCTTCTCGCCCGCGTTGGACAACCGCCGTTGCCGAAGCGCTGCAGGCGGTGAACCGTTCGGGACGCGGCGCTGTGGTGGTGGTTCCCGACACCCGTGACGTCGACCTCGTGCAGTCCGCATTGTCGGCTGCTGGAATCGAGTCGGCCGCCTTGACGGCTGACCTCGGGCCACGTGAGCGCTACCGGCGCTGGGTGAGTGTGCTGAGAGGGGCGTCGCGGTTCGTCGTGGGAACGCGGGCGGCCGTCTACGCCCCCGTGCGGCACCTGGGGCTGATCGTGGTCTGGGACGACGGCGACGACCTGCACGCCGACCCGCGCGCCCCCTACCCCCACGTTCGTGAGGTTGCAGCGCTCCGGGCCCACCAGACCGGTTCGGGCCTGATCGTCGGGGGCTATCTGCGCACTGCTGAGTCGGCTGCGCTCGTCGAACGTCGGTTCCTGCAGTCGCTTGAGCCCGATCGCACCGAGGTACGCCGTGCGTCCCCCCGCGTCCGGGCAAGCAGCGACGCCGTGTCAGGTGATGACCCGGTGGCATCGGCGGCCCGGCTGCCGACCAACGCTTGGCAGGTAGCCCACGAGGCGCTGAAGCACGGCCCGGTCCTCGTGCAGGTTCCGCGCAAGGGGTACGTCCCACGGGTGGCGTGCGAGAGGTGCCGTCATCCTGCCCGATGCCCCTCGTGTCAGGGGCCTCTTCAGGTGCTCGAGGGTCAACGCACACCGGTCTGCCTCTGGTGCGCGGCTTCAGCCAGTCCATGGCGCTGTCCAGAGTGCGGCAGTGATCGACTGCGGGCAGCAGTGATCGGCGCCAACCGAACAGCCGAAGAGCTGGGGCGGGCGTTCCCCGGAACGCCGGTGCTGGCATCGGGTGGGCGTTCGGTTCGCCGCGAGGTCACCGGCGAGGCGGCGCTGGTGGTGGCCACCCCTGGTGCCGAGCCGATCGCACCCGATGGGTATGCCGCAGCCCTGCTGCTCGACACCTGGGCGCTGCTAGGGCGTGCAGACCTGCGGGCGGCCGAAGAGGCCCTTCGGCGATGGATGGCGGCCGCCGCCCTCGTGCGTGGGTCGACAGCCGGTGGACGAGTGGTGCTGGTCGGCGAGGCATCCCTGCGCCCGGTACAGGCTCTGGTGCGCTGGGACCCTGTTCGATTTGCCGAGGCCGAGCTCGTCGACCGTGGTGCCGTCGGTCTGCCACCGGCGGTGCGGATCGCCGTTCTGACAGGCGCAGCGGCGGACGTCCATGACCTGCTGGGGCGCTGCCAGCTGCCCGTCGGCACCGAGCAGATTGGCCCGGTCGCCCTGCCGGACGAGGGTGAGCAGCAGGTCATTCTCCGGGTCGAAGCCGGGGCGGGGGCTGAGCTCGCCTCCGCTATCGCGAAAGCGCAGGGTGAGCGAAGTGTCCGCAAGGACCACGGTCGCGTCTCGGTCCACATCGACCCGGCCCGGTTCGGATGACGAGGTCGTCGGCTTCGCCCCAGGTAGGGGCCGCCTAGACTGAGGGGGAGTTTCCTCGCACCTCGATCGTCCGGGAGTTCGGTCATGTCTGTCCAAGAGATCCGCCTGTTCGGCGATCCGGTTCTTCGCATGCCGGCGCAACCGGTGGTCGACTTCGACAAAGAGCTCCGCACGCTCGTCAAGGACCTCACTGAGACGATGCTGGACGCGCCCGGACTCGGGCTGGCCGCGCCACAGATCGGTGTCTCGCTGCGGGTCTTCACCTACGACGTCGACGACGAGGTGGGGCACCTGATCAACCCCGTGCTCGACCTGTCGGACGACGAGCAGTTCGGTGAGGAAGGGTGCCTTTCGCTTCCTGGGCTCACGTTCGACTGTCGCAGGGCGTTTGGCGTTGTGGCCAAGGGATTCAACATGCACGGCGATCCGGTCGTGATCGAGGGAACCGAGCTGCTCGCCCGTTGTGTCCAGCATGAGACCGACCACCTCGACGGGATCATCTTCATCGACCGACTCGACCCTGAGCAGCACAAGGCTGCACTGAGAGCCATTCGCGAAGCAGACTGGGCCGGGGGGCCGGCACCGACCATCAAGGCCAGCCCGCACGCGACCCGCGGCCTTGCCCTCTAGGCGCCGGCTCACTCGATGCGCCTGGTGTTCGCCGGAACCCCCGACCCGGCTTGTCGCTCCCTTGAGCGGCTGGTGGCGTCACGGCACAGCGTCGTCGCCGTCATCACCAGGCCGGACGCGCGCCGCGGACGTGGGCGGGCCTTGAGCTCCTCTCCGGTTGCTGACCTCGCCACCGATCTTGGCATCCCGGTCATGCGCCCGACCACACTCCGTGAGCCCTCGCTGGTCGATGACCTCGCCGCGCTCGAGCCGGACTGCTGTCCGGTGGTGGCCTACGGCGGACTCGTTCCCCCAGGCCTGCTCGCGCTGCCGCGTCACGGGTGGGTCAACCTGCACTTCTCGTTGCTGCCGTCGTGGCGTGGCGCCGCTCCGGTGCAGCACGCGATTCTGCACGGAGACGATGTCACGGGCGCGTCCACCTTCCGTCTCACAGAGGGTCTGGACACCGGGCCCGTGTACGGAACCGTCACCGAGTCGATCGGCCCCGACGACGCGTCGGGTGACCTGCTCAACCGGCTGGCAGTGGCCGGAGCCGAGCTGCTGGTGCGCACCCTTGACGGGATCGAGGACGGCTCTCTTAGCCCGGTCGAACAGTCAGCCGATGGCGTCAGCCTGGCACCCAAGCTGACGGTTGACGATGCTCGTGTGCGCTGGTTCGAGCCGGCGTTAGCCGTGGACCGACGCATCAGGGCCTGCTCTCCCGAGCCTGGGGCGTGGACCGAGCGCGCAGGCGAACGGCTGGGTGTGCGCCAGGTACGCCTGGTCACCCCTGCGGGTCCGGCCGATCCGCTGTGGAACACATCCGAGCCGCTGGCGGCGGGGACGGTGCGCGTCACCAAGCGGGCCGTTTTCGTGGGAACGGGTTCGGTCCCCGTGCAGCTCGAGCAGGTGCAGCCAGCGGGGAAGAACGTCATGGCGGCGGCCGACTGGGCGCGTGGTGCCCGGCTGGTTGATGGCGAGACCCTCGGTGGCTGACGCCGGGTCGAGCATCTCGTCGGCTGCGCCGCGACGGGTGGCTTTCGAGGTGTTGCGTGCCGTGAGCGAGAGCGACGCCTACGCCAACCTCGTGCTGCCAGACCGTCTGCGCTCGTCGGGGCTCAGCGGTCGCGACGCCGCCTTGACGACCGAGCTGGTCTACGGCACGTTGCGGCGCAGTGGTAGCTATGACGCCATCGTCACGTCGTGCATCGACCGTCCATGGTCCAAGGTTGACCGGCCCATTCAGGACATCCTGCGCATCGGTTCCCATCAGCTGCTCGGCATGGACGTCCCGACACACGCGGCGGTTGCCACGACCGTCGAGCTGGCGAAGACCCAGGTGGGGCGAGCGAGAGCGGGATTCGTCAACGCTGTTCTGCGAAAGGTCGCTGCCCGGACCTATGACGACTGGGTCGACGTGTTGGCGACTGCCGGTGACTCTTCTCCTGCCGAGCGGCTGGCACTTCAGCACGCCCATCCGGTCTGGTTGGTCCACGAGTTCTCCGACTCGTTGGCCGCCCACGATCGTGACCGCGATGAGGTGGGTGATCTGCTCGCCGCAGACAACCGCAGACCCCTCGTGACGCTTGTAGCGCGGCCGGGGAGGTGTACTCGGCAGGAGCTCGTCGACGCAGGGGGCCGGCTCGGTGAATGGTCATCGTTCGCCGTGGTCTGGCCGGGTGGTGACCCGGGCACCATCGCGGCTGTGCGTCAGCATCGCGCCGGGGTGCAGGACGAAGGCAGCCAGCTCGTGACGTCGGCCCTGGCCGACGCCGACGTCTCGAATGGCCGCGACCGTGAGCGATGGCTCGACATGTGCGCCGGACCCGGGGGAAAGGCAGCCCTTCTGTCGGCCATCGCAAGCGAACGAGGGGCCACGCTGGAGGCGTGGGAGATCCTTCCGCACCGGGCCACCCTCGTACGGCAGGCGGTCGGACCCAACGTGACGGTTCGGGCCGTCGATGCATCCGACCCCGAACGACTAGCAGGGCCGCACGGGTCGGAGGGGAAGTTCGACCGAGTGCTTCTGGACGCGCCTTGTTCGGGTACGGGCGCTCTGCGACGACGGCCCGAGGCGCGCTGGCGGAAGCAACCGAGCGACCTCCCCGACTTGGTGGCCGGTCAACGTCGCCTCTTGGCGAACGCGCTCCGTCTCGTCCGCCCCGGCGGCGTGGTCGGCTATGTCACCTGCTCGCCCTTGGTGGCCGAGACCTCGGAGGTCGTCGAGTCGGTGCTGGCCGAACGGCACGACATCGAGCTCATGGATGCCAGAAGGAGCCTCCCGCCGGGGATGCCCGACCTCGGTGACGGTCCGGCGGTGCAGCTGTGGCCCCATCTACACCACACCGACGCGATGTACCTGGCTCTGCTTCGTCGAGGCAAGAACTGACCCGGCGCGCCTTGAGTTGGGGGCGGCGGCACTGCGGCGGGGGCTGGCACCGCTACGCTCCCGCGGTGTGGAGCCGTCCAACAACGTCCCCACCACGTCAGCCGGGCTCGATCCTGTAACTCCCGACGACGTGGCGGCTGACCTCGCCCTGGCCCTCGAGCTGGCGGATGCTGCCGCCGAGGTGACCAGGCGAGCGTTCGGTGGCCGCCAGGAGGTCACTCTCAAAGCGGACGCCACTCCCGTGACCGAGGTGGACGCGGCCGTCGAACAGCTGATCCGTGACGTGCTGCGGGTCAGGCGTCCGCACGACGGGGTCTGCGGCGAAGAGGGCGGCGAGACCCCGGGGAGCAGCGGCCGTGTCTGGGTGATCGACCCCATCGACGGCACCCAGATGTTTGCCGAGGGAATCCCGCTCTGGAGCACGCTGATCGGGCTCAGGGTCGGCGAGCAGGTCGTCGTGGGTGTGGCTGACGCACCTGTGCTGGGGGAGCGTTATCACGCCTCTCTCGGAGGCGGGGCGTTCTGCAACGGGACGCCCATCGCCGTCTCGGGCATCGACGAGCTTGGCGATGCACTCGTCCTCCATGCTCCGCTCGAAGAGTTCATCAGGAAGACCGGGCTCCCTGCGATCTCGCGGGTCACCGAGGGCGCCCGCGTGACGCGTGGCATCGGAGACGGCTGGGCGCACCTGCTTGTCGCAAGGGGTGCGGCCGACGCGCTGGTCGAGCAGGGTCCCTGCTACGAGTGGGACTGGTCGGCCACGAGCGTGATCGTGCATGAGGCCGGTGGCGCGCTCACGAAGCTCGAAGGGGGACCGCCCACTCCCGGATGTCACCTTTTGGTATCCAACGGCCGGCTGGACAGCGAGATCCGGAAAACGCTCCTACCCTGAATCCCGGTGGGGGAAGTCGATCGGGAGCGGGGAGCAGGTGCGAGCTACTCAGTCAGTCGACCGCTTCGCGGACACTCTCGAGGCGTTGGCCGACGCGGGACGACCGCTCGGCGTCACTGAACTGGCTGCGCGGCTCACAGTGCACAAGGCCACGGCGTCACGACTCATGGCGACGATGGAGCTGCGTGGCCTGGTGCGGAGAACCGAGGACGGGTTCTTGCTTGGACCCGCACTGGCGCGGCTGGCAGCGACGGCCGTTGCCGAGCTGGAGCTCGGTGACCTCAGCCGTCCCGTTCTCCGCGAGCTGGTCGAGGTCACCGGACAGGCGGCCTACTTGACGGTGCCGCACAGAGGCTCCGTCCTGTACGTCGAGCAGGTGACGCCACACGGTGGCGCTGTGCCCAACGACTGGACCGGCAGGCTCGGACACCTGCACTGCTCGTCCAGCGGCAAGGTCTTCGCCGCCTACGGCGCCGTCGACGATCTCGACGCCCTCTTGTCTCAGCCCCTCCCATCGCTGGCCAGTCGCACCATCACCGATCCGACCGAGTTCCGCCGGATGCTCCCGCTCGTTCGGAGGCGCGGGTACGCCTCATCGGCTGACGAGTCCGAGAACGGGCTCACGTCGGTGGCAGCCCCTGTCACGGGGCGGGACGGTGCCGTGGTGGCAGCCATCGGTGTGGGTACGGCGACATCTCGTTGCCCACCGCATCGGCTCGCGCAGCTCGGGGCGGCCGCAGTGACGGCCGCCAGCACCCTCGCCAGGCGGCTAGCCCCTCTACCTGCATCGATGTCGTCGGCCCGAACCGGAGGTTACTGACAATTCACCCTCGGTGTTGCCCTGACGGCAACACCACGCTTGCCCCCACGTGTGCCCCGCTTAGGCTCCCGCCACACCCGCTCAACGGAGGTCGATCCATGCAGCGAAACGCCCGACGACTGATTGCCGCCAGTGCCGCGGTCCTGATCGCCACGCTGGGGCTGCCCCTGGCAACGACGTCAGCGGAAGAGTCGTCAGCGCCCTCTGTCCTACGAGTGGGTGTGCCCAACGACCTCACCTCGGCCAACCCCATGTCGCTGCGATCAGGAAGCGACTGGAACGTCGCCACGATCCAGTACGACATGATGTGGATGTTCGGGAACGACGACCTTTCGGCTCAGCCCGGGCTGGCCGAGTCGTGTGACCCGAACGAGGACAAGACGGAGTGGACGTGCACCTTCCGTGACGACGTGCTGTGGAGTGATGGTGAGCCGTTCACGTCCCAAGATGTGGCGTTCACGTTCCAGCTGATCATCGACCAGGGCATCTCGACCTACAGCGGCTACTTCACCCCGACTACGACCTTCGAGACGCCCGACGACACCACGCTGATCTGGAAGTCGGAGACCCCGACGAACGCGCCGCTGGTGCCGCCGTGGATCTACATCATTCCCGAGCACGTCTGGGGCCAGTACGCAGACGGCGAGAAGGTTGAGCTCAAGGGCGTCGAGAACATCCCGAGCGTGACGACCGGGCCGTTCACGCTCACAGAGGTCAACCGTGGTCAGAACTGGACGTTGGAGAAGAACCCGAACTACTGGGGCGACGAGCCGAACTTCGACGAGATCCGGTTCCAGCTCTACACCAACCAGGACGCCATGGCTCAGGCCCTGAAGAACGGCGAGATAGACGTCGCCACCTATTTCGAGACCTCCTTGCTGCCGTCGCTGGAGAGCGACCCCGATATCACCGTGCAGCGCAATGTGTCTGACTGGTGGCTCAACCTGGCGTTCAACTTCGGCGGGCAGGGTCCCAACTCCGACCCGCTGCCTGCTCTCCAGGACAAGACGGTGCGCACAGCCATCGCGATGGCGATCGACAAGCAGGGCATCGTCGACAAGGCCTACAACGGAGCGGCGACGCCCGGTACATCGCTCATTCGCGAGGTTCCCGCCCAATGGCACTACGACGTCCCCGAAGAAGACCTGATCCCGTTCGATCCAGACGCGGCCAACGCCATGCTCGACGACGCGGGGTACAAACGCGGCGACGGCGGTGTCAGGGTGGACCCGGCCACGGGGGACCCGCTGGTGATTCGGATGCCGATCTCGCAGGAGACTGGGGGCGCGCTCACGGCCGGGCAGCTGATCGTCGGGTACCTGGACGAGATCGGCGTCGAGGTGAAGATCTTCCCGGTCAACGAGGGGAAGATGTACTCGTACTGGAACCAGGGCGACTGGGATGCCTACATCTGGTACTGGACGGGCGAGCCCGACCCTGACTACCAGCTCTCGACACTCGACAGCAAGCAGTGCGGGAACCTGAGCGACGGATGCTGGAGCAATCCGCAGTACGACGCGCTCTTCGCCCAGCAGGAGAAGATCGTCGACCCCGAGGAGCGCCAGCCGGTCGTGTATGACGCGCTTGCCCTCTCGTACGAAGAGGTTCCGTCGATTGCTCTCGCCTACCCGAACAACGTCGAGGCCTACCGTAACGACCTGGTCACCAACTTCACACCGGTGCCAGGTGACAACGGCTACCTGATCCCGAACTACAACAACATCGGGATGGTGACGGTGCAGCCGGCGTCCGGGGCTGACTCCGCAGCCAACTCGTCGTCCACAGGAATGCCGGCGTGGGCGTGGGGCGCGATCGGTGCGGCCATCGTGTTGGGAGTCGTCCTGGTGGCCCGTCGTGGGCGCCGGGCTGATGACGACGAGGGCTGACCATGGGGCCGGGGGCCTCATGAGGTGGCGTTACCTGGGCCGCAAGGTCGGCTGGGCACTGGTCACGCTGGTCTTTGTGCTGGTCTTCAACTTCTTTCTCTTTCGCATCATGCCGGGCGACCCGGCAGGGCTCCTCGCCAGGAGCCAGCGGTTGACGGAAGCTGAGGTGGCGGAGCAACGTGCCCTCTTCGGGCTCGACGAGTCGCTGCTGAACCAGTTCGGGACGTACTTGAAGCAGACCTTGAGCGGCAACCTGGGCACGTCGTACCTCACCGGCCAGCCGGTGGTCGACACCATCACCAGTCGGCTGTGGCCCACCATCTTGTTGGTGGGGGTCGGCACGATCATTGCGATCGTGCTCGGCCTGATGATGGGGATCCGCGGGGCCTGGACCAGAGGGTCACGCTTCGACAAGAGCAGTCTCTACGGATCGCTGACGCTCTACTCCACCCCCGAGGGCTGGCTCGGCATGATGCTGCTCATCATCTTCGCCGGGACACTCGGCTGGTTTCCGGTCGGCGGCTACGACAGCGGCACCGGAGACACCGGGATAGCGCACGTGGTGGACGTGCTCAACCACCTGGTACTGCCGGCTGCGACGTTGGCTCTGGGGTACGGCGCGTCCTACATGATCGTCATGCGGTCGTCGTTGATCGAGGTCAAGGACGAGGACTTCGTGGCGACCGCCAGGGCCAAGGGCCTCACCGAGACGATGATTCGGCGCAAGCACGCGGTGCCGAATGCATTCCTGCCCTCGTTCACCCTCATCGTTCTGAGCTTTGGTTTTGTGATCGGTGGTGCCATCGTGATCGAGACGATCTTCTCCTACCCCGGAATCGGTCAGCTGACGTACCAGGCCATCGACGCCTACGACTATCCGGTGCTCCAGGGGGTCTTTCTGGTGAGCAGTCTCGCCGTCGTCGTCGCGAACCTGTTCGCTGATATCACGTACGGATTCCTCGATCCGCGAATCTCCGAGGTCTGACATGACCGACACCGCCGTTGCCAAGCAGCCCGTCCCTACCGCTCGCCAACTGGTCTGGCGTCGTCGTCGACAGGCCGTCGCCCGAAACTGGCTGCTCTACCGTCACAACCGTCAGGGCATCGTCGGACTCGGCGTGATGGTCTTCTTCATCGTGCTGGCCCTGGTGTCGCCGCTTCTCGTGTCACCCGCAGACATCGAGCCGGCAACCGCTCAGGGCATCCCGAACAGCCCTCCCTACTCCGGATACCCGCTGGGAACCGACAACTTCGGACGCTCCGTGCTCGACCTGGTCATCGTGGGCTCACGGATCTCGCTGCTCGTCGGCATCACGGCGACGCTGGTCGCTGTCTTCCTCGGCGCGACCATCGGGGTGATCAGTGGCTACTACGGCGGAACCCGCCTCGATACCGGTCTCAACGCGGTGACGAACTGGTTCCTCGTGATCCCGTGGCTGGTCTTGGCGATCGTGCTCTCAGCCATCCTCGGTGCCAGTGTGTGGATCATCATCGTCGTGATCGGTGTCACGTCGTGGGCCCAGCCGGCCCGGCTGATCCGAGCCCAGGCCCTGAGTGTGCGTGAGCGTCCCTATGTCGAGCGAGCTCGCGTGCTCGGCTGCAGCGACCGCACCATCGTGGCTCGCCACATCCTGCCGAACGTGGCACCGGTCATCTTTGCCAACGCGATCCTGACGGTGGCGGTGGCGATTCTCACCGAGACAACCCTGTCCATCCTCGGTCTCGGAGATGCCACGGCCATCTCATGGGGCGTGGTCATCGAGCAGGCGTTCAGCGCAGGCGCGATGACGAACGGCTACTGGTGGTGGCTGGTGCCTCCCGGAGTCGCCATCGTCTGCGTGACGCTCGCCTTCACGATGTGCGGCTACGCGTTGGACGAGGTGCTCAACCCCAAGCTTCGCCGCTAACTCCTGCCCACTGCGCCTAGACTGCGCGCGTGGGCATCCAGATATCTCCCAGCATCCTGTCGGCCGACTTCGCGAACCTCGGGGCAGAGGTGGACTCGATCGCCGATGTGGCTGACTGGGTCCACGTCGACGTCATGGACAACCACTTCGTCCCCAACCTGACGCTGGGGCTTCCCGTCGTCGAGTCGTTGCGCAAGGTGTCGCCGCTGCCGCTCGACTGTCACCTGATGATCGAGAACCCGGACCGTTGGGCCCCGGCCTACGCCGAGGCGGGCGCCTCCTCTGTCACCTTCCATGTAGAAGCAGCCCATGCTCCGGTGCGCCTGGCTCGTGAACTTCGGGCGCAGGGTGCCAGGGCTGGCATGGGCTTGAAGCCGGCGACTCCGATCGAACCGTACGCAGACCTGCTGCCCGAGCTCGACATGGTTCTGCTCATGACCGTTGAGCCGGGTTTCGGCGGCCAGGCGTTCCTGGATGTCGTGCTGCCGAAGATCGCTCGGACCCGGGCACTGCTTCGCGACCGGGACTCCGCGGTGTGGCTCCAAGTTGATGGCGGCGTCTCGTCGGCGACCATCGAGCGGGCAGCCGAGGCGGGGGCAGATGTCTTCGTGGCCGGCTCGGCCGTCTTCACAGCTGACGAGCCCGCAGCCGTGGTCTCCCACTTGCGGGCGCTGGCCGAAGCGGCGGCTGTGAGAGACTAGGCGTCAGCAAGAACGCACGCTCCGGGGTCGGTGCAACTCCGAACCGGCGGTGAAAGCCCGCGACCCGTCCGCAGCCAGCGGTCGGTTGACTCGGTGAAACTCCGAGGCCGACGGTGAAAGTCCGGATGGGAGGCGCGTGCGGCCGGTCACCCGACCGGTCATGGTTCCGTCTCGTCGCTGGACAGCACGAGCAGAACCGCCGCAGCCTGTCGCTGTGCCCCCGGAGCCCGATGGGCGAGGAGATAGGCATGGCGAGTACCGCCGAGCGCGACGCGATGACCCGTGCGCTCTCACTTGCCGCGGGCCCGGGGCCGGACACCCACCCAAATCCGCGCGTTGGCGCGGTCATCCTCGACCCCACTGGTTCGATTGTCGGATCTGGCGTGCACCGGGGGCCGGGACACCCGCACGCCGAGGTGGTCGCGCTGTCGCAAGCTGGCTCGGAGGCACGGGGCGCCACCGCGGTCGTGACACTCGAGCCGTGCCATCACACGGGGCGCACGGGGCCGTGTACAGATGCGCTGCTCGCTGCCGGAATCGAGCGCGTGATCTACGCACAGAGTGACCCGAATCCCGTCGCGACCGGGGGAGGAATGGCGCTAGCCGCTGCCGGGGTGACAGTGGAGGCTGACGTACGGGCTGACGAAGCGCGGGCGATCAACCCGATCTGGACATTTGCCATGGAACACCAGCGACCTCTGGTCACCTGGAAGTTCGCGTCGACGGTCGATGGCCGGGTGGCCGCACCTGATGGTTCCAGTCGATGGATCAGCGGACCAGCCTCCAGGGCCGAAGTCCATCGGCTGCGGAGGAACGCCGATGCGGTGATGGTGGGCACGGGGACGGTCGTGGTCGATGACGCATGGCTCACCGCGCGAGATGAGAGCGGCGCGCTGTTCGACCGGCAACCGCTGAGGGTGGTGGTGGGCCACCGCGCCGTTCCGCAGACGGCACGGGTGCTCGACCCGGCCGCCGAGACCCTTGTGATGAGGACCCACGACGTGACCGACGTTCTCGAGACCCTCTTCGCGCGTGACGTCCACCACGCTCTGCTGGAGGGCGGACCGACTCTGGCGGCGGCGTTTCTTGAGGTCGACGCCATCGATCGGGTCATCGGCTACGTCGGTCCTCGGCTGCTCGGGGACGGTCCCTCGTTGGTCGGCTCGTGGGGAGTTCACACGATGGGCCAGGCCCGGCAGCTCCGTTTCGACGAGGTTGGGCTCGTGGGTGACGACATCTGCTGGACGGCGCGCCTGACGGCTGCGGCACCACCATTGATCAGAAAGGACCTGTGATGTTCACCGGTATCGTCGAAGAGCTGGGTTGCATCGTCAGCGTGGAGCGCGGAGCAACCTCGGCGTGCGTCTGCATCTCTGGTCCCCTCGTCACCTCCGACGCACGGATCGGTGACTCGATCGCCGTCAACGGCGTCTGCCTCACCGTCACCAGCGTGCACGACGGGAAATTCACGGCCGATGTGATGGACGAGACCCTCCGTCGATCCAGCCTCGGTGGCCTGGAGGCCGGTAGCGGTGTCAACCTGGAGCGGCCACTCACATTGGCCGACCGACTGGGCGGACACCTCGTGCAGGGCCATGTGGACGCGACGGCGGGGTTGCTCGACCGGACTCCCGGTGAGAACTGGGAGATCGTCCGATTCGAGCTGCCTCATGCGGTCCAGCAGTATGTGGTCGAGAAGGGGTCCATCACGGTCGACGGCGTGTCGCTGACTGTGGCCGATCGTGGTGACGACTGGTTCAGCGTCAGCCTCATCCCCACCACGCTCGAGCTGACGACGCTGGGGCGCAAGAAGCCCGGCGAGCGGGTCAACCTAGAAGTTGATGTGATCGCGAAGTACGTCGAGCGAATGTTGCCAGGAGGCCGGTCATGACGCAGGAGCCCACCCAAGAGAAGGGCGCAACGCCCGTCGTCCGTCTGGATCCAGTGGATCGGGCCATCGCCGAGATCGCAGCTGGGCGAGCTGTGGTCGTCGTCGACGACGAGGACCGCGAGAACGAGGGTGACCTGATCTTCGCGGCCCAACGTGCAACGCCTGAGCTCGCCGGATTCATGATCCGTCACACGTCAGGGGTCATCTGCGTTGCCATGACCGGACCAGATCTCGACCGGCTTGCGCTTCCCCCCATGACGATGGTCAACGAGGACCGCAAGGGCACCGCCTATGCCGTCAGTGTCGATGCCAGAGATGGGATCACGACCGGGATCTCGGGCGCCGACCGGGCACACACGATCCGGGTGTTGGCGGACACTGCGACAGAACCGAACGAGATCACCAGACCCGGGCATGTCTTCCCGCTTCGAGCCTCCGTCGGTGGGGTTCTTCGACGCCCGGGACATACCGAGGCGGCCGTCGACCTCGCTCGGTTGGCGGGTCTCACGCCGGCCGGGGCCATCTGCGAGATCGTTCACGACGACGGCTCGATGATGCGCGCGCCACAGCTTCGGGCCTTTGCCGACGAGCACGGGCTCACCATGATCTCGATCGCGGATCTGATTGCCTACGTTCGCCGGGCCGAACGCCAGGTCGAGCTGGTGGCCAGGACGGCGCTGCCGACCCACCACGGAGACTTCACCGCCTACGGATATCGCGACTCCATCACCGGAACCGACCATGTCGCTCTGGTGCAGGGTGACCTCGGTGATGGGCAGGACGTGCTCGTGCGCGTGCATTCGGAGTGCCTGACCGGGGACGTGCTCGGATCGACTCGCTGCGACTGCGGCGCCCAGCTCGCCACGGCGATGAAGCGGGTTTCAGCTGAAGGACGTGGTGTCGTTCTCTACCTCCGCGGGCACGAGGGCAGAGGAATCGGCTTGTTGCACAAGCTGCGCGCCTACCAGCTTCAGGACGCAGGGGCGGACACCGTGCAGGCCAACCTTGAGCTGGGCCTCCCTGCGGACGCGCGTGACTACGGCACGGGAGCTCAGATCCTTGCCGACCTCGGAGTACGCACGATGCGTCTGCTGACCAACAACCCGACCAAGCGGGCAGGGCTGGAGGGCTACGGGCTCACGATCGTCGGCCGCGAGCCGCTCCCGCCATCGGTGACGGCCGAGAACGTCCGCTACCTGACGACCAAACGAGACCGGATGGGGCATGAGCTACCCGATCTCGAGCCACGACCGCACACGATCACGGGGGACGACGTATGAGTGGGACGGGCGCGCCGACACTGACGAGCGATGGATCCGGCCTCCGGGTCGGTGTTGTCGCATCCTCGTGGCACACCGAGGTCATGGATGGTCTGGTCGCCGGGGCGCGGCGTGCACTGGCCGCGTCTGGCGTCACCGACGTCGAGCTGCTGACCGTGCCGGGAGCGTTCGAGCTGCCCCTGGGAGCCGCGCACCTGCTGAGACGGTCGGACGCGGTGGTCGCCCTCGGCGTCGTGATCCGCGGTGGGACGCCGCACTTCGAGTACGTCTGCCGCGCGGCTACCGACGGCCTGATGAGGGCCAGTCTGGATGCCGACCGACCGGTCGGATTCGGCCTGCTGACATGCGATGACGAGCAGCAGGCGTTGGACCGGGCCGGCCTTCCGGGCTCGCACGAGGACAAGGGGGCGGAGGCCGCAGAGGCGGCTGTGGCCCTGGCCGTTGCGCTTCGGTCAACTCGACACGGGACCACCAGCTGACACTGAGGCGCAGGAAGAGCGATGAGACCCGCCGTGGTCAGAGGCGCCCATGGCTCACTACCCTTTGCCCATGAAGAGCTTTGACGACCTGTTCAACGAGCTCCAAGGACGAAGCCTCCTCCGTCCCGAGGGATCGGGCACCGTCCGCCTGCTCGACTCCGGTGTACACGAGATCGGCAAGAAGCTGGTGGAAGAGGCCGCTGAGGCCTGGATGGCCGCAGAGCACGAGGGAACTGATCGGGCGGCCGAGGAGCTTGCTCAGCTGCTGTACCACGCCCAGGTCATGATGATCGCGTGCGACCTGTCTCTTGAGGATGTCTACCGCAGGCTCTAGCCCACCTGACGCCGCACCACGCTCACGCAACAACAGCTCACGAACGCCCGGAAGGAACGTCATGCTCCGCGTTGCCGTCCCGAACAAGGGATCGCTGGCCGACCCCGCCTCGCACATGCTGCGGGAGGCGGGCTACCGACAACGCACGCAGGACCGAGAACTGGTCCTTCATGATCCTGAGAACGACACAGAGTTCTTCTTCCTGCGCCCGCGTGACATCGCCACGTATGTCGGATCGGGGCAGCTCGATGTCGGCATCACCGGACGCGACCTGCTCCTCGACAGTCGAGCAGAAGCCCACGAGCTCATGCCGCTGGGCTTCGGCACGTCGACCTTTCGGTTTGCGGCCTTGCCAGGCACGGCGGCTTCGACGACCGACATCGCCGGCCTCCGGGTGGCCACGTCCTACGCAGGGTTGGTGGATCGGTACCTCAGCGAGCGAGGCGTCGCAGCGTCCGTCATCCGACTCGACGGCGCGGTCGAGACGTCCGTACGCCTCGGCGTCGCCGACGTCATCGCTGATGTGGTGGAGACCGGATCGACGCTGCGCCAAGCCGGCCTGGAGGTCTTCGGCGAGCCGATCCTGCACAGTGAGGCCGTGCTTATCCGTGGTGACGGCGCCTCCGCCTCCGATCCTGCGGTCGAGGTCGCCGTCGAGCAGATGCAGCGTCGACTCAACGGGGTCATGGTGGCCGCCACCTACGTGATCGTCGACTACGACGTGCCGTCGACGTTGGTCGAGCAGGCGTGCGAGCTCACCCCGGGTATCGAGTCACCGACCATCTCGCCCCTGCACGACCTGGCCTGGGTCGCCGTACGCGCACTCGTGCCTCGGCCCGACACGAACCGGGTCATGGATGAGCTCTACGAGCTCGGAGCCCGGGGGATCCTGGTCACCGACATCCACGCGTGCCGGCTGTGACAGAGCGCTCGTCCGAGCCGCGCTTCTCCGGAGTCCCTGTGCCGGCTCCACCGATCCCGGACGACGATGGGTCGGCGTCGGCTGGGCTGGTCACCCAGCTCGCTGCGCTGGCTTCCGGTACCGGTTCGGGCGAGGCGGTCCTCGCGGCCCTCGCCGAGGCACGACTGCTGGTGCCCGTCGTGGCTGTCATCGACGAGGCCGTGATCGATGAGGCAGGTCTCGCACATGAGAAGCAGTCGACAATGGCGACGGTACTGGTGTCCGACGAAGAGGGTGGGCGGGCACTCGTGGCGTTCAGCGCCACCTCGGCGATGGCCCTCTGGCGTTCGGATGCACGGCCAGTTCCGTTGGCTGCACCGCTGGCTGCCAGGGCGGCGCTCAACGAGGCCGCGGACACCCTGTTGGTCGATGTCGCTGGTCCCGCACCGTTTGCGATCGCTGGCGACGAGCTGCTGCTGCTTGCTGCGATGGCGCGACACCCCTCCGGTGTCT
Organism: Actinomycetes bacterium; assembly: GCA_024644435.1. Lineage (GTDB taxonomy): Bacteria > Actinomycetota > Actinomycetes > JAHEKZ01 > JAHEKZ01 > JAHEKZ01. The sequence goes on from JAHEKZ010000002.1 coordinate 96,239, forward strand.
GTGAGGATCCCGTCGTCATCCAGGCACTCCGTCGCCACCTCGCCCGGGTGCCCCAGGTGCGTGGCGCCGGACTGCAGCCGGCCGACCCTGGTTCATCCCTGGCAGCGGTCCTCACGCTGTCGGTCCGTGGCGACGACGACGCCTGGCTCGAGCCGTTGGTGGCCAAGCTGGCCGCTGATCGGGCACTGGCCCAGCTGGTGCCGGGCGGATTGCGGGTGAGGATCGGGACGGAACTGCCTGACACGCCGAACGTGTTGCCCATCACGGGCTGAGGCCTCTGACACTCTTGCCGCATGACTGATGACCTCACCCGCAAGCTCTTGGCCGAGTTCCTCGGAACCTTCGCGCTCGTCCTCCTGGCTGTCGGTACAGCTGTAGTCGGCGGCGCCGTCGGCTTCGGTTTGGTGGCCGTCGCCCTCGCCTTCGGACTCGTCATGGCGTCGACCGCGTACGCCTTCGGCCCGGTGAGTGGCTGCCACATCAACCCGGCGGTCACTGTCGCCATGATCGTCACCCGGCGGATCGACGCCTTGGTCGGTGGTCTTTACGTCGTCGTGCAGTTCATCGGTGCAGTGGTCGGTGCCTTTGTGCTCTGGCTGAGCGTTGAGTACTTCGATGTCGTCGACCAGACCGGTGCCCTGGGATCGAACGGCTACGGAGCTGGCGCGGGCATCAACCTGCAGGGTGCTCTGGTCATCGAGACACTGCTCAGCACCTTCTTCGTCCTCGCCGTTCTGCTGCTGACCGACAAGGCGGGCAATGCTGCGATGGCTGGGCTCGGGATCGGTGCGGCGCTGGCTGCCGTGCACCTGATCGGTATCGGGCTCACCGGAACATCGGTCAACCCCGCGCGCTCCTTCGGACCTGCGCTCTTCGCCGGCGGTACCGCCCTCGAGCAGGTCTGGGTCTTCCTGTTGGCGCCGGCCGTCGGTGGGCTCTTGGCCGCCGTCATCTACCCGCTCACCCGAGCTGCTGAGCCGGCGTCGGAGCCCGCCAGCTGACCCCGTCGAAGGCTGGGCCGTCAGGGGTAGACGGGCCCGGTCATGTCTTCGCCGGGGCCCGCGCCGGGAGCGTCAGGGCTCGGTGATGCCTCGCGGAATGCCAGCTGCAGTGTCTTGAGCGCATCCCGCAGTGGTGCGGCGTGAAAGGTTCCCAGCCTGGGTGCTCCGGCGGTCACCAGGCCGGCCAACGCGGCGATCAGTGTCCTGGCCTCGTCGAGGTCCACGTCGTCGGACGGGTCACGGCCCACCGGTGAGTCACTCCCGAGTCCGAGCTTCACAGCAGCAGCGCTCATCAGGTGGAGTGCCACGGTCGTGACCACCTCAACGGCGGGCACATCACCGATGTCGCGGAGCGCCTCGGCCGCCTCGTCCGACGCAGCGGCAGGTGGCCCAGGGGTGTCCGAAGTGGGGGATTGGGAGGTCACCCTGGTAGCCTCTCATCTTGACCGATCCGGTTCACCGCCGGATCTGCAAGCGGAGGCCCGCCTCCCACCCGCATCGACCGCCACGCTCCCTCCCCGGAGCAGCTTGTCAGGTCGTCGGGTTCGGTCGGTGCTGGGAGCGCTCTTTGAGCGGTGTCGGCACGGTGGTGTGCGAGCCGGGTGCCTGTTGCCCGGGTAAGTGCATCACGACCGTGAGGGCCCCCGCCGAGCTGGCACGGGGCCCTTTTCTCGTGCCTGGGTCACCTGTTGCCCCACCTACTACGTTGCCAGCCGAACAAGGAGTGCCCATCAGCACCGAAACCCGCATCAACGACCGGATCCGCGTCCCTGAGGTGCGCCTGGTCGGTCCGAACGGCGAACAGGTCGGAATCGTCCGGATCGAGGATGCCCTGCGGCTCGCCCAGGAGTCCGACCTCGACCTCGTCGAGGTGGCCCCGATGGCGCGTCCGCCGGTCGCCAAGCTCATGGACTACGGCAAGTTCAAGTATGAGTCGGCGATGAAGGACCGTGAGGCCCGCAAGAACCAAGCCCACACCATCATCAAAGAGATGAAGCTGCGCCCCAAGATCGACCAGCACGACTACGAGACGAAGAAGGGCCACGTGGTCCGCTTCCTCAAGGCCGGCGACAAGGTCAAGATCACGATCATGTTCCGCGGTCGCGAGCAGAGCCGACCCGAGCTCGGCTTCCGTTTGCTCCAGAAGCTGGCCGAGGACGTCGCAGACATTGGCTTCGTCGAGTCGTCGCCAAAGCAGGACGGTCGCAACATGGTGATGGTCCTTGGCCCGACCCGGCGCAAGGCCGACGTCATGGCGGAGCAACGGACTGAACGCGAGACGCGTAAGCACGATGCCGAAGCTGCCCAGGCAGTTGCTGCCGAGGGGGCCACCGGCCAGGCGAGCCCCAGCAGCAATGACGTCCCGGTTGAGGCGAGTGACCAGACCTAGACCACGCGGCCACCTGGCCGACCACCCCTGCGGGTGATCCCCCGAGCACCCGCAACGCACCCAGGAGAAGGAAGACATGCCGAAGAACAAGACGCACAGCGGCACCAAGAAGCGCATCCGGGTCACCGGAAGCGGCAAGCTGATGCGTCAGCGTGCCAACCGTCGCCACCTCTTGGAGTACAAGTCGAGCCGTCGCACCCGTCGCCTCGCCGGCGACGTCGAGCTGTCCAAGGCCGACACCAAGAAGGTCAAGAGGCTGCTCGGTCGCTGAGCCGTTCGCACCCGAGACATCCACCGACCCCCATTCGAACTGCAGGAGAGAACTCATGGCACGCGTCAAGCGCGCAGTCAACGCACAGAAGAAGCGTCGTACCACCCTCGCCCGTGCTGAGGGCTATCGCGGACAGCGGTCGCGCCTCTACCGCAAGGCGAAAGAACAGGTCACTCACTCACTGGGGTACTCGTACCGCGACCGCAAGGCGCGCAAGGGCGACTTCCGGAGGCTGTGGATCCAGCGCATCAACGCGGCATCGCGCGAGCACGGCCTGACGTACAACCGCTTTGTGCAGGGCCTGAAGGCAGCCGGACTCGAGGTTGACCGCCGCATGCTCGCGGAGCTGGCCGTCAACGACCCGAACGCGTTTGCGTCGTTGGTCGAGACAGCGAAAGCCGCTCTGCCAGCAGATCGCAACGCGCCGGCGGCCTGACCGGTCACCGGCGTCGACTCTTCGACAGACACTGACGTGGCGAGCCTCGAGCTCACCGATCCGCGCTCTGCGCGGGTGCGGCGGCTCCGACGGCTCGCCCGTCGTGCTTCTCGGGCCGATGAACGCCGCTTCCTCGTCGAAGGGGCACAGGCGGTACGTGAAGCGCTCGGCGCCCATCGAGCGGAGACCGCCCACGTCGTCGAGCTCATCGTCTCGGCCAGCGCGGCAGATCGGCAGCCCGAGCTGATCACGAGTGCTCACGACACTGGCATCCCGATCTGCTGGGCGTCCGATGCGGTCCTCGCAGCCCTGTCTGAGACCGTCACCCCGCAAGGGCTGGTCGCCGTCGTCGACTTCCTGGATCTCAGCCTGGACTCGGTCGTCGATCGTGGCCCTCGCCTCGTGGCGGTGCTCGCCGATGTGCGCGACCCCGGCAATGCGGGCTCGGTCCTGCGTGTGGCGGACGCAGCCGGTGCCGATGCGGTGGTCTTCGCCGGCGACTCGATCGACCCGTACAACGGCAAGGCGGTTCGCGCCTCCGTCGGCAGCCTCTTCCATGTGCCGGTGGTCACCGGAGTATCGATCACCTCTGCGCTCGCGGAGCTGCGCGGGGCCGGTCTGGCTCTGATGGTCACCGACGCCACCGGCGAGCAGGACCTCTACAGCAGCGAGGCACTCGACCGTCCAGTGGTCTGGGTCTTCGGCAACGAGGCGTGGGGGGTGCCTGGCGAGGTGATCGCCGAGGCGGATGCGGTGGTGCGGATCCCCATATATGGGAGGGCCGAGAGCCTCAACGTAGCGACGGCTGCGGCCCTGTGTCTGTATGCCAGCGCCCGAGCCCAAAACTCCTGACGACCTCGGCCCCGTGGGTCTTTGCCGGCCGGATACTCGCGAGAACCGGGGGCCGAACCGCCCGTGCGGCTCTGCTCAACGACCGGTGAGGCCTGAGAGAATCGAGCCATGTCGCTGCCGCCGCCCCCTCATGACGCGCGGGGAGTCCGCGGGGTGCGCGCCACATGACTGCTGACCGTGTTGACGATGTCGCGCCCGACTACGACGAGATCCCTGACGCCATTGTTGTCGTCGGGGCCGACGGTCTCGTGGTGACCTGCAACGCGGCCACTCGAAGAGTTCTCGGGGCCGGTGTGGACGAGATGATCGGGCTGCCGTTGGCTGACGCACTGCCGTTGTCGGATGCCGCAGGGCGCGACTGGTGGCAGGTGACGAATCCGTTCGGGGGGCTGTCGACCCGTACCCGGCAAGTTGAGCGAGTTCTGCAGCTGCCGGACGGCAGGTACGTTCTGGCGACCGCGTCCTATGTACGGGCGAGCCGCGGGGCACCGGTGGACCGCGTGGTCATCTGCCTCAGAGGCACAGAGGCGCGCGACCGTGCCGAGCGTGAGCATGCGGACCTGATTGCGACCGTCGCCCATGAGCTTCGATCACCGTTGACCGGTATCAAGGGGTTCACTGCGACGCTGCTCGCGAAGTGGGACCGCTTCTCCGAGGACCAGCGCCGACTGATGCTCGAGGCCGTCGACAGCGACGCCGATCGTCTGACCAGACTGATCGCCGAGCTCCTGGACGTGGCACGGATTGATGCCGGACGTCTCGAGCTGCGCCGCGTCCCCACAGATCTCAGCGGATTGGTTCGAAAGCGGGTGGAGGCTCGGGTTGTTGCCGGCGTCGATGCCTCGCGCTTCGCGCTCAATGCCAGCGAGGATCTGCCTGAGGTTTGGGTCGACCCCGACAAGATGGGGCAGGTGCTCGACAACTTGATCGAAAATGCCCTTCGGCACGGCGATGGAACGATCACGTTGACCGTGCGGCAGGACCCGGACGGCTTGGTGATGTCGGTCGCGGACCAAGGCCCCGGGATCCCGCCGGGAAGGGCACACCGCATTTTCGGAAGGTTCTGGAAGGGGTCGGACCGAGGTGGCACGGGTCTGGGCCTGTACGTCGTGAACGGCATCGTTGAGGGTCACGGTGGCCGCATCGCGTTAGTCCCGCCGCCGGAAGGTGGCGCCCGCTTCGTGGTTGTCCTTCCCATCGGTGATCCGGTAGCCGAACTGTCCGTCGGCGACACCGACCCCGCCGACTAGACTCAGCGCCACCCCAGATTGAGGAGTCGACGCCCGGATGTCCGCCCCCAACTCGTCTTTCGACCCTGTCGAAGTGACGGCACTTCACCCCGATGAGGTGCAGCGTGCCGTCGACGAGGCCCTGGCCGCCATCTCGGCGGCGACCACACTCGACGAGCTGAAGCAGGTGCGTCTCGCACACGCTGGTGACCGCTCGCCACTGGCGTTGGCCAACCGCGAGATCGGCGCTCTGCCCCCCCAGGCTCGTTCCGAGGCGGGTCAACGGATCGGAGGTGCCAGAGGGCGTGTGCGATCGGCGCTCGAGGAACGGCAGGCAACGCTGAGCGACGAGCGAGATGCACGGGTGCTGGTCGAGGAGCGGGTCGACGTGACCGAGCCGTGGGACGTGCGTCCGCGCGGAGCCCGCCATCCGTTGACGACGCTTCAGGAGCGAATCGCCGATCTCTTCATCGGGATGGGCTACGAGGTCGCCGAGGGGCCCGAAGTTGAGGCCGAGTGGTTCAACTTCGACGCGTTGAACATGCCACCGGCGCACCCGGCACGCGAGATGACCGACACGTTCTTCGTCGAGTCAGCTGACTCCGGGGTGGTGCTGCGAACGCACACGTCCCCGGTCCAGGTCCGAACGATGCTGACGACATCACCACCGATCTATGTCATCTGTCCTGGTCGTACCTTCCGCACCGATGAGCTCGATGCCACGCACACTCCGGTGTTCAGCCAGGTGGAGGGCCTCGTCGTCGACCGGGGCATCACGATGGCGCACCTGAAGGGCACGTTGGATCATTTCGCGTCGTCGATGTTCGGTGAGGGGATCGGCACCCGACTACGCCCGTCGTACTTCCCGTTCACCGAGCCGAGCGCCGAGCTCGACCTCCGCTGCTTCGTGTGTCGAGGGGCATCAGTCGGAAACCCTGATCGGCCGTGTCGCACCTGTTCGTCCGAGGGCTGGATCGAGTGGGGCGGCTGCGGCATGGTCAACCCCAAAGTTCTCGTCGCCTGCGGCATCGACCCGGACGAGTACTCCGGATTTGCCTTCGGCATGGGGATCGAGCGCACCCTGATGTTCCGTCACGGTGTCGAGGACATGCGTGACATGGTCGAGGGCGACGTCCGGTTCACGGCGCCGTTCGGTTTGGAAGTCTGATGCGCGTACCTCTTTCCTGGCTGCGTGACCTGGTCGACCTTTCGGAGCAGGTCACGGCGCGCGACGTCGCCGAACGACTCATCGGGGTTGGGCTCGAGGTCGAAACCGTCGACCATGTTGGCGCTGACCTGGTGGGTCCGCTGGTGCTTGGGCGCGTGCTCACGTTTGCCGAGGAACAGCACTCCAACGGCAAGACCGTTCGCTGGTGCCGGGTGGATGTCGGCGAGCACAACGAGCCAGGCGCGTCCGAGGAGCCGGACGGGCGGGGGATCGTCTGCGGTGCCCGGAACTTTGACGAGGGCGACCTGGTGGTCGTTGCGCTGCCGGGTGCCGTACTGCCGGGAGGCTTCTCCATCTCAGCCCGCAAGACGTACGGGCACGTCTCTGACGGGATGATCTGCTCGCCGAGCGAGCTGGCGGTCGGGGACGAGCATGACGGGATCTGGGTTCTTCCCGACGACGTCGGAGCACCGGGCCAGGACGCCGTGGTGGCACTTGGCTTACGCGATGATGTCCTCGACATCGCCGTAACACCCGACCGTGGATACGCGTTGTCGATGCGCGGGGTGGCCCGGGAGTGTGCGGCCGCTTTTGAGCTGGCCTTCACCGATCCTGTGCACGAGGTGAAGCAGGCCGATGCCGAGTCGTGGCCGGCACAGGTCCTCGACGCCGAGGCATGCGATCGATTCGTCCTGCAGTCGGTTTCGGGTCTGAACCCGGCCGCCGCTTCACCTCACTGGATGCAGCAGCGCCTGAGGCTGGCCGGCATGCGGCCGATCTCGTTGGCCGTCGACGTCACCAACTACGTCATGCTGGAGCTGGGGCAGCCGCTGCACGCATACGACCGCACTCGGCTGTCCGGCCCCATCGTGGTGCGCAGGGCTGCCGCGGGCGAGAAGGTGCACACCCTCGACGACGCCGTGCGGGACGTTGATGTCGACGACGCGCTGATCACCGACGACTCCGGCCCGATCGGGATCGCCGGTGTGATGGGTGGGGCATCCACCGAGATCGACCGTGAGAGTACCGACATCGTGATCGAGGCCGCTCACTTCGACGCCTCGACGATTGCGCGCAGCGCTCGTCGCCACAAGTTGCCGAGTGAGGCCTCGCGCAGGTTCGCGCGGGGTGTCGATCCCGTGCTTCAGGAGGTGGCGGCCGAGCGTGCGGTCTCGTTGCTCGCCGAGCTGGGGGAAGCGAGCATCGATCCTGGTCGCACGGTCGTCGCCCAGCCTGTCGTGGCCACCGTCGTCCCGTTTGTCACTCAGGCGGCGTCACGGCTGGTGGGAGTGCAGTTCTCGGACGCGGACGTTGTTGGCTACCTCGAGATGATCGGATGCCACGTGGGGCCGGTCGACGCGGGCGCCGTTGATGTCGTCGTACCGACCTGGCGACCTGACCTCACCGGCGCGGCCGACCTGGTCGAAGAGGTTGCCCGGCTACACGGCTACCAGCACATCCCGTCCACACTGCCGGACGCCCCGGTCAGCTCCGGTCTCTCGCATGGCCAACGGATGCGTCGCCGCATCGGCATGGCGTTGGCCGGAGCGGGCTACATCGAGGTCCAGAGCTACCCCTTCCTGTCACCGGACGTTCATGACGCCATGGGACTGGCCGAGGACGACGACCGACGTCGGGCGCTGGTGCTTGCCAACCCGTTGTCCGACGAGGAACCGGAGCTGCGGACCTCACTGCTCCCCGGCATCTTCTCGACCATGCGTCGAAATGCTGGAAGGGGAGCTGAGGATGTCGCCCTGTTCGAGATGGGCCATGTCTACCGGCCCGAGCATGTAGGGGCAGGAGTACAGCCGCCTCGCCCCAGTGTTGACCGGCGGCCAACGTCGGACGAGCTGGCTGCACTGAACGCCCTGCTCCCGCGACAACCGCTGCGGGTGGCCATTGTTCTGGCTGGTGAGCGCGAACGTTCGGGCTGGTGGGGCGAGGGACGCGCTGCATCGTGGGGAGATGCCGTCGACGCGGCTCGCATCGTTGCCGAGGCCTGCGGCGTCGTGCTTGATCCCGTGGCTGACGAGCACGCTCCGTGGCACCCGGGTCGGTGCGCGGCCCTCCGGGTTGGGGACTCCGTGGTGGGCCACGCCGGCGAGCTGCACCCGCACGTGGTGACGGTCTTCGGGTTGCCGGAGCGGACGGTGGCGATGGAGCTCGACCTCGATCTACTGGCCCCGGGCGACGAGGTCCCAACGGTTGCCCCGGTCTTCTCCACTCAACCGGTGGCGAAGGAAGACCTCGCGCTCGTGGTCGACGCCGACGTCCCGGCCGCCGATGTCGCGGCAGCTCTGGTGCGGGGAGGTGGCGCGCTTGTCGAGTCAGTCCGCCTCTTTGACGCCTATGTCGGCGAACAGGTGCAGGCGGGCAAGAGGTCGTTGGCATTTGCACTGCGGCTTCGCGCCCTGGACCACACGCTGACCCCCGATGAAGTGGCCGCGGTGCGCGCTGAGGCGGTCGCCGAGGCCGGCCGTGCCACAGGGGCAACTCTTCGAGGCTGACTCCCGCCCGTTTTTGGGTTCTATTCACTCATGTGTATAGTTCTGCATATGGGTGCGGTGGCAGGGGTCGTCGGAGGATCGGGCTATGCCGGGGGAGAGCTCCTTCGGCTGCTGAGCGGTCACCCCTCACTCAGTATCGGTCCGATCGTGGGGTCCACCTCAGCCGGACTCCTCATCGGAGACGTCCACCGTCATCTGCCGGCGCTCGCCGACCATCCGATCGGCTCTCTCGAGTCCGCCCTGGACGCCCGGGCCCTGCACGAGGCTGATGTCGTGTTTCTCGCCCTGCCGCACGGGCGCTCCGGCGAGGTGGCCGCGCGTCTGTCAGGGGCTGGCGCCCCCGTGCTCGTCGACCTAGGGGCCGATCACCGGCTGGTAGATCCGCTGGAATGGGCTGCCTACTACGGAGAAGCGGGCAGCTCGAACCACGCCGGTGCATGGACGTACGGACTGCCCGAGCTGAACGGGGCCCGAGCGGCCATCAGCGGGGCGCGACAGATCGCAAACCCCGGCTGCTATCCGACCGGCGTCGCCCTCGGCATGGCGCCACTTCTTCGTTCCGGGCTCGCCCTTCCCCGCGATGTCGTCGTCGTGGCTGCCTCCGGCACGTCGGGCGCCGGGAGGGGAGCGTCACCGCAGCTGCTCGGATCTGAGGTCATGGGGTCGGTCTCCGCGTACAAGGCCGGCGGGCTGCACCAGCACACACCCGAGATGGCCCAGGCCCTCAGCGCCGCGGCAGGAACCGCTGTGACCGTCTCCTTCACCCCGATGCTTGCCCCTATGTCGCGGGGGATCCTGGCGACGACCTCTGCTCCCAGCTCTCCGACGGCATCGAGCGCTGCCGTGCGGAAGTGTCTGCTGGACGCCTACGCCGATGAGCCCTTCGTCCACGTGCTTCCGGGGGGTCAGTGGCCGCGCACGGCCGACGTGCTCGGGAGCAACTCCGCCCATCTCCAGGTCGCCGTCGACGCAGCGGCCGGTCGGGTCGTTGTCGTCAGTGCGATCGACAACCTGGTCAAAGGCGCCGCCGGTCAAGCCATCCAGAACGCCAATATCGTGCTGGGACTCGACGAGGGGTCCGGGCTCACGGCTGAGGGGGTGGCGCCGTGACAGGGGACGGACTGGCGGTCGGAGTCACCGCTGCTCGTGGGTTCAGGGCCTCCGGGGTTGCCGCCGGGCTCAAGGCAAGTGGTGCTCCGGACGTGGCCCTGGTCGTGAACGACGGCCCCGAGCTGAGCGCGGCCGCCGTGCTCACGCGCAACCGGGTGCAGGCAGCTCCCGTCGGATGGACCCGTCGGGCCGTCGCCGACGGCCTCCTCCGCGCTGTTGTCCTCAACTCAGGGGGAGCGAACGCCTGTACGGGGTATGAGGGATCACTGGATGCCGCAACCACTGCAGAGGCTGCGGCGAGCGCCCTGGGGTGCGATGCGGGCGACGTGGCGGTGTGCTCCACCGGGCTGATCGGGGTCCGCCTTCCGATGGAGCTACTGACCAAGGGCGTCGAAGCGGCCGCTGACCAGCTGCAGGTGTCGGGGGGTGCGGAGGCCGCTGCGGCGATCATGACGACGGACACGCGGCCGAAGACGGCCTCGGCCAGTCGCTCCGGGATCACGGTGGCAGGCATGGCGAAGGGAGCGGGCATGCTGGCCCCCGGGCTGGCCACCATGCTCTCGGTCATCACGACAGACGCCTCGGTGGCGCCGGCCACGCTGGACGCGACGTTGCGAACCGCCACATCGTTGACCTTCGACCGGCTCGACTCCGACGGCTGCATGTCGACCAATGACGCCGTCATCGCGATGGCCAGCGGTGCGGCCTCAGTGATGGTGGGCCGTGACCTGGACGAGGAGACCTTCCTCGAGCTGCTCGTCGAGGTATGCCAAGACCTGGTGCTTCAGCTGCTGGCCGACGCAGAGGGCGCCGGCAAGCAGATCCAGATCACGGTGACCGGCGCCGCGTCCCAGGCGGACGCCGTGGAAGTGGCGCGATCGGTGGCGCGCAGCAACTTAGTGAAGTGCGCCATTCACGGCGAAGACCCCAATTGGGGACGCGTGTTGGCGTCGGTCGGCACCACCGATGCGACGTTCGATGTCGATTCGCTGTCGGTCGCGATGAACGGAACCGGTGTCGCGGCGGCCGGGGCCGCGCTCCCCGTGACGCCCGACGTCGACCTCTCGGGCACGTGGGTCACGATCGACATCGACCTGGGAGCAGGCGACGCCGTGGGGTGGGTGTGGACCAACGACCTCACTGCTGCCTATGTCCACGAGAACTCGGCGTACTCGTCATGACGTCGCCCGTGGCTGTGGCCACCCACCCTTCTGACACCTCACACTCGAGCGCAGAGGGCAAGGCGGCGACCCTGGCTGAGGCCTTGCCGTGGCTGGAGAAGTTCAGCGGTGCCACGGTGGTGGTCAAATACGGGGGCAATGCCATGGTTGACGCCGATCTCCAGGCGTCGTTCGCCTCCGACATCGTGTTCCTCCGGCGGGTGGGAATGCGGCCCGTCGTGGTTCATGGCGGAGGGCCGCAGATCTCGCAGATGCTCGAACGCCTCGGGGTCGAGACGTCGTTCATCGATGGCCTTCGAGTGACCACACCAGAGGCGATGGAGATCGTGCGCATGGTGCTCACCGGACAGGTGCAACGGCAGGTGGTGAGCCTGATCAACCGGCACGGGCCCTTGGCTGTCGGGTTGTCGGGCGAGGACGCCCACCTGTTCACCGCATCCCGGCGGACGACATCGACTGATGGTGCAGATGTTGACCTCGGGCAGGTCGGAGACTTGGTGTCGGTCGACGCCGACTTCGTTCAGACGGTGCTCGACGACGGACTCGTGCCGGTCGTGTCGAGTGTGGCCCGTGGTACCGATGGCTCCACGTACAACATCAATGCCGACACCGCAGCCGCTGCTCTCGCCGTCGAGCTACGGGCGCGCAAGCTCGTCGTGCTCACCGATGTGCCAGGCGTGTTCGCCAGGTGGCCCGACACCACCGAGATCATCAGCCGGATCACACCAGCACAGCTGGAGCCGATGATCCAGGCTGCGTCATCGGGAATGATCCCCAAGCTCACCGCGTGCCTGACGGCAGTTCAGAACGGGGTTGCCGAGGCACACGTGCTCGACGGCCGGGTCCGGCATGCGCTCCTGCTGGAGGTCTTCACAGACGCTGGGATCGGTACCGTCGTGGTCGGCGACACCGCGGTCGAGTCAGAGCAAGGGGTGACGACATGACGATGCCCCGCACCAAGGCCGCACGTCAGCAACGCATCATCGAGATCCTGGGCGCCAACGAGGTGCGGTCGCAGGCCGACCTCGCGCGCATCCTGGCTGCCGACGACGTCGATGTCACCCAGGCCACGCTCTCACGCGACCTCGACGAGCTAGGCGCTGTTCGCGTGCGAACGTCCGAGGGTCACCTGGTCTATGCCGTGGCATCCGAGGGTGGATCTCGTGTGTTGGCCGTCGCCGACGAGGAGCACGCAGCCATGGAGCGACTCACCCGACGGCTCGGCGAGCTGCTGGTCTCGGCCGATCACTCGGCCAACCTGGCCGTGCTGCGAACCCCCCCGGGTGGTGCACATTTCTTGGCTTCGGCTATCGACCACAGCTTGCTGAGAAGTGTGATCGGAACCATCGCGGGCGACGACACCGTGCTGCTGGTCACTCAGTCGCCCGACGGTGGTGCTGCTGTCGCTTCGGACCTGCTGGCCGCCGCCGAGAGCGCGCGCAGTGAGTCCTCACCGCCACCCCCGGCCCCCACAACCTCCGTACGTCCAGGTTCATCGAACAAAGGGAGTTCATCATGAAAGAGCGCATAGTGCTGGCCTACAGCGGTGGGCTTGACACGTCCGTGGCTATCGGGTGGATTGCCGAAGAACGTAATGCCGACATCATCGCCGTCGCCGGCGATGTCGGGCAGGGCGGCGAAGACATGGAGGTCATCCGCGAGCGAGCGCTGACCTGTGGCGCCGCGGAGTCTGTGGTCCTCGACCTCAAGCAGGAGTTCGCCGACGACTTCTGTCTGCCGGCCCTGCAGTCCAACGCTCTCTACATGGACCGCTATCCGGTGGTTTCGGCACTCTCACGTCCGGTGATCGCTAAGCACCTGGTGTGGGCGGCTCAGGAGTACGGTGCCACGACAGTCGCTCACGGGTGCACAGGCAAAGGCAACGACCAAGTTCGGTTCGAGGTCGGGATCGGAGCATTGGCTCCTGACCTCGACGTGATTGCTCCGGTCCGTGACTCGGGGATGACGCGTGACAAGGCGATCGAGTTCGCCGAGCGACACAACTTGCCGATCGACGTCAACAAGAAGTCCCCCTACTCGATCGACCAGAACGTCTGGGGACGAGCCTGCGAGACGGGGTTCCTGGAGGATATTTGGAACGGACCGATCGAGGATGTGTATGGCTACACCTCTGACCCAGGTATCCCGCGGGAGCCAGACGAGGTCGTCATCGCTTTCGAGCACGGAGTGCCCACGGCCATCGACGACAAGCCGGTGACCGTCCTGGAGGCGATCGAACAGCTGAACGCGCGAGCCGGGGCGCACGGTATCGGTCGCATCGACATGGTCGAAGACCGCCTTGTGGGCATCAAGAGCCGCGAAGTCTATGAGGCTCCGGGTGCCATGGTGCTCATCACGGCACACATGGAGCTCGAGAGCGTCACCATGGAGCGCGACCTGGCCCGCTTCAAGCGGCAGAGCGACCAGCGCTGGGCCGAGCTCGTCTACGACGGGCTGTGGTTCTCACCCTTGAAGCGTTCCTTGGACGCGTTTCTCCAGGCGTCGCAGAGGCACGTCACGGGCGAGATTCGACTGACCCTGCATGGTGGTCGGGCGGTGGTCACGGGCCGGCGCAGCAACGAAAGCCTCTACGACTTCCATCTTGCGACGTACGACACCGGCGACACCTACGACCAGTCTCTGGCCAAGGGCTTCGTCGAGATCTGGGGAATGCCCAGCCGCATCGCCGCCCGTCGTGACCAGCACTCGGAGGAGATCATTGATGACTGACGCCCAGTCGGCACAACGCGGAGCGAGCGATGATCCTCCGCTGCGGCTCTGGGGCGGAGCCTTCGGGGCGGGTCCGTCTGAGGCACTCCAGGCGTTGAGCGTCAGCGTCCACTTCGACTGGCGGCTGGCACCGTACGACCTGCAGAGCTCACGCGCACACGCCCGTGTGCTGCATCGTGCGGGGCTGCTCGATGATGCCGAGCTGGCCCAGATGCTCAAGGCTCTCGACGCGCTGGAGGTGGATGTGCGCGAGGGGTCGTTCGTGGCAACGGTGGCCGACGAAGACGTCCATACGGCACTCGAACGCGGTCTTGTCGAGCGTCTAGGCGTCCTCGGTGGCAAGCTGCGGGCCGGTCGCAGCCGAAACGACCAGATCGCGACCGACCTGCGGCTCTACTTGCGTGCCCAGGCTCGCAACGTCACCGAGTTGCTGACAGACCTCCAGTCGGCCCTGTTGGAGCAGGCTGAACGCCACATCGACAGTGCCGCTCCTGGCTTCACCCATCTTCAGCGCGCCCAACCGGTGTCGTTCGCCCATGAGCTGCTCAAGCACGTGCACGCCCTCAGCCGCGACGTCGACCGACTTCGCGACTGGGACCGCCGAACGGCCCTCTCGCCCCTCGGAGCCGGTGCCTTGGCCGGCTCGACGCTGCCCCTTGACCCGCAGGCAACCGCCCGAGAGCTTGGTTTCGACGACGCGTGCGCGAACTCCATCGACGCGGTCAGCGACCGCGACTTCGTCGCAGAGTTCGGGTTCGTCACCGCGTTGGTGGGCGTCCACCTGTCGCGGCTGGGTGAAGAAGTCGTGCTGTGGACGTCGAAGGAGTTCGGCTGGGCAACCCTGAACGATGCCTACGCCACGGGTTCGTCGATCATGCCGCAGAAACGCAACCCCGACATCGCTGAGCTGGCCCGCGGAAAGTCAGGCCGACTTGTGGGCAACTTGATGACGGTCCTCACGGTGTTGAAGGGCCTGCCGTTCGCCTACAACCGGGATCTCCAGGAAGACAAGGAACCGGTCTTCGACAGCATTGACACATTGACCGTTCTCCTCCCAGCGGTGAGTGGCATGGTGGCGACGTTGACGTTCAACGTCGAACGCATGGCTGCCGCCGCCCCCGCCGGTCACGCGCTTGCCACCGATGTCGCGGAGTGGTTGGTGCGCCAAGGCGTTCCCTTCAGGGAGGCGCATGAGCTGTCCGGCGCGTGCGTGCGTCTCTGCGACGAGCGCGGCGTCGAGCTGTGGGATCTGAGTGACGATGATCTTGCCGGCATCTCGCCAGCCCTCACTCCAGACGTCAGAGGGGTTCTGACCGTCGAGGGGGCACTCAGTGCGCGGTCGTCCTTCGGAGGAACTGCGCCGCCTCGGGTGCAGGAGCAGCTCGAGGCGGCACGCGATGTGGTGGCGGATAGCACGGCCTGGGCGGTCTTGGCGCGAGGCTGACTCGACCCATGGTGGATCGCGCCTTGCTGGGCCAGCCGGTCGACATCGTCGCGCCTCAGCTGCTCGGAACCGTCGTCGAACACCGGGGTGGTGAGGGTGGACGCGCATCCGTCGCCGTTCAGATCACCGAGGTCGAGGCCTACGCAGGGGTGGGCGCTGATCCAGCCTCACATGCTCACCGCGGGCCCACGGCCCGCAACGCCCCGATGTTCGCGGGGCCCGGTCACCTCTACGTCTACTTCGTCTACGGCCGGCACTGGTGCCTGAATGTCGTCTGCGGTCCTGTGGGGGAGGCGTCAGCGGTGCTGCTCAGAGCCGGTGAGGTGGTGCGCGGGAGGGACGTGGCGCGAGAACGCCGTGGCGCACTGATCGCCGATCACGAGCTCGCCCGTGGACCCGCGAACCTGGCGGTCGCACTGGGGCTGACCGGAAAGGCGAACGGCATCGACCTCGTTGACCGAAGCTCTGTGGTCCGCCTGCGGAGCTCCAGGGATGCGGCACAGACCTTCCTGGAGGTTGCGTGTGGCCCGCGGGTGGGGATCACGCGAGCTGTGGACCGTCCGTGGCGGTGGTGGGTCGAGGGTGACCCCACGGTCAGTCGCCATCCGGGAGTTCGCCGCGATGCGACAAGATGACCCGGTGGCCAACGACATCATTGACGACCTGGCGTGGCGCGGCCTGATCGCGCAGAGCACCGACCAAGGAGCGCTCGCCCAACATTTTCGAACAGGCGAGCGCACCCTCTACAGCGGGTTCGACCCGACTGCTCCCAGTCTGCATGTGGGGCACCTCCTTCAAGTTCTGACGCTGCGGCGCTTCCAGGAGGCGGGCCACCGACCGCTGGCCCTGGTCGGAGGGGCGACCGGGTTGATCGGGGACCCGCGCTCCAGCGGCGAGCGGCAGCTGCACGAACCAGACGTCGTGGCCGGCTGGGTTGAGCGGATCAGGGGCCAGCTGTCCCAGTTCCTCGACTTCTCCGACCAGCACCGTGCGCCTGCTCGGCTGGTCAACAACCTCGACTGGACGCAGTCGTTGTCCGCCATCGAGTTCCTTCGAGACATCGGCAAGCACTTCTCGGTCAACCGCATGCTCGATCGAGAGGCGGTAGCCGCCCGCCTGGCCTCGACCGGTATCAGCTACACCGAGTTCAGCTACCAGTTGCTGCAGTCTCATGACTACCTCGAGCTGTTTCGCCGCCACGACTGCACGCTGCAGATCGGCGGATCGGACCAGTGGGGAAACATCACGGCAGGCGTCGACCTCATCCGTCGTGTGACGGGACAGCACGCGCATGCCCTGACCACGCCCCTGCTCACCAAGGCTGATGGCGAGAAGTTCGGCAAGAGTGAGGGTGGTGCTGTCTGGCTCGACCCTGCGCTGACGTCGCCCTACGCCTTCTACCAGTTCTGGATCAACACCGAGGACGCGATCGTCGCCTCACTGCTTCGACGCCTGACCTTCCGTGATCGGGAGGAGCTCCTCGCCGTCGAGGCCGACACGGTCGAGCGGCCCCACCTGCGTGCCGGTCAACGTGCTCTGGCAGAGGACGTCACGACGCTCGTACACGGTGCCGACCACACCGCACGCGTGCAAGAGGCGAGCGCTGCACTCTTCGGCAAGGGAGAGCTGGCCTCCCTTGACCCGGCCACCTTGGGGGCCGCCCTGCGTGAGGCGCCGCACGTGAGCGTCCCGGCCGGAGAGCTTCCTTCGGTCGTCGACCTGTTGGTCGCGACCGAGCTGACTGCCAGCAAGTCCGCTGCTCGGCGGGCCATCGACGAAGGCGGCGCCTACGTGAACAACACCCGGGTGACCGACGCTGACTGGCGTCCGACACCCCACGACCTCGTCCACGGTCGGTGGTTGGTGCTGCGGCGAGGCAAGCGGGCTATCGCCGGTGTCGAGATCGTCTGATGTGTCTCGCGAGGCCGACTTGACCATGGGCCCGACGGGCCCTAATGTCTGCGAGGCACTCAGCGAGTAACGGACATTACGGCCGGTCGCTGAGGGCTACCGACCCCCTCGGGGGAGCCAGCACCCCGCGTGCTAGCGTTCGGGTCCGGTGTTCAGGAACTGCCCTCCGTGAGGGGGAGCAGGCGAGCACCGGAGCACGAAAAAACCGATTTGGACCGACACGTCAGGCGTGCTAGCCTTACGTGGTTGCCCTGAAAACGGCCGGAAACGGCTTACTTCGGTGCGCGCTCGAACCTTGAGAACTCAACAGTGTGTCAAACAGCGATGCCAAGCATTTGGCGCTCGTGACGTTGGACCCCGTCTGACGGACACGAGCAACAGCAAGATGATGAGAACCGATCATCTCTTAGGGGATGATCGCGGGATCACTGTTCCTCGGTCTTTGACCGGGGACAGAAACTCAAAGTTTTTTCACGGAGAGTTTGATCCTGGCTCAGGACGAACGCTGGCGGCGTGCTTAACACATGCAAGTCGAACGATGATCCAGGGCTTGCCCTGGGGATTAGTGGCGAACGGGTGAGTAACACGTGGGCAACCTGCCCCTGACTCTGGGATAACTCCGGGAAACCGGTGCTAATACCGGATATGAACCTCGACGACATCGTCGAGGTTGGAAAGTTTTTCGGTCAGGGATGGGCCCGCGGCCTATCAGCTAGTTGGTGGGGTAATGGCCCACCAAGGCGACGACGGGTAGCCGGCCTGAGAGGGCGACC
>JAHEKZ010000003.1:0-36335 GCA_024644435.1 Actinomycetes bacterium
TGGGCTGCTGCTCGGTCATCACCTGGGCCTGGAAGTGACCGGTGACGGCGACACCGACAAAGGCGATGATGATCGTCCACGCCCCGAGCTTCATCGACGGCCGCATCACGTCGACGTGGCGCTGACGGACCAGGTGCCAGAGCGCGATGCCGAGCATCAACGAGCCGGCAGTCACGAACGCAGCCGTCATCGTGTGTGCGAAGGTGATCAGCGCCGTCTTCTGCAGCAGGACGTCAAAGATGTTGGTGAGCTCTGCACGCCCTGTGGGGTTCAGCGGCGAGAACCCTTCTTCGACCCGGTAGCCCACGGGGT
This sequence comes from Actinomycetes bacterium, assembly GCA_024644435.1. Lineage (GTDB taxonomy): Bacteria > Actinomycetota > Actinomycetes > JAHEKZ01 > JAHEKZ01 > JAHEKZ01. The sequence continues at coordinate 313 of JAHEKZ010000003.1, forward strand.
GCTGCATCCACGAGTTCGCCGCCAGGATGAAGAACGCCGAGATGCTCGTACCGATCGCTGCGGCCCAGATGGTGGCCAGGTGCACCTTCTTCGGCAACCGGTCCCAGCCGAAGATCCACAGGCCCAGGAACGTCGACTCGAGGAAGAAGGCGACAAGTCCCTCCATCGCCAAGGGGGCCCCGAAGATGTCCCCCACGAAACGCGAGTACTCGCTCCAGTTCATGCCGAACTGGAACTCCTGCACGATGCCGGTGACCACGCCCATGGCGAAGTTGATGAGGAAGAGCTTTCCCCAGAACTTGGTGGCCCGCAGGTACACGTCGTTGCCGGTTCGGTACCACGCCGTCTGGAGCCCGGCCACGAGCATCGCCAAGCCGAGGGTGATCGGCACCATCAAGAAGTGGTAGATGGTGATGATCGCAAACTGCCATCGAGCGAGTTCTAGCGCGTCCACAGCTCCCCTTGAGTCCGGAAGTGGTCAGGTGGGGACAGCATTGATGGCGCGGCCGCCTCGGGATCAGGGTCAAAAGTCCCGGTCGCAGAATCGGGACCTTCGGCCCCACTCAATCCCCGTGCTCGCCCGGCGCTCACGACGTGTGAGAGTGGTCACATGGCCGCCCCTGCGCTCCCCTCCCAACGCTCAGCGTCACCCGCTGCGCTGTGGACTGCGCTGGGCATCGTCTACGTGGTCTGGGGCTCGACCTACCTAGGTATTCGCATCGTGGTCGATGTCGCTGAGCAGCCGCCGCTCTTCCCCACCGGAATCCGATTCCTGATCGCCGGTTCGGTGCTGGGGATTGCGGTCGTGCTGCGCAAGGGGTGGCGAGCATTCCGCGTGCCGATTCAAGCCGTGCTCGGCAGCGTGCTTCTCGGCTTTCTCTTCCTGTTCTGCGGTGTCGGCATGGTGAGCGTGGCCGAGCAGACCGTGACGTCCAGCCTGGCTGCACTACTGGTCGCCGCTATGCCGTTGTGGGTCGTCCTGATGCGGGCCGGCATCGGACGCGAACGCCCGGCGGCGCTGACCTGGGTGGGAACCGTGGTCGGTTTCGGCGGCATCGCCGTACTGGCCCGACCCGACACCCAGGAAGGTGTGGCGCTCTGGGGCGTCTTGCTGGTGCTCTTTGCCACGATCTGCTGGGGGTTCGGCGTCTTCATCACCCGACGGCTCTCCCTTCCCGAGGACAACTTCGTCGGAGCCGTGTACGAGATGCTCGGCGGCGGAGTGGTGCTCGTCGTCGCCGGCACGGCGGTCGGCGAGTTCGCGGACTTCTCGGTTGCTGACGTTCCTGCCGAGGGCTGGTGGGCCTTCGTCTACCTCACGCTGATCGGCTCGGTCGTTGCCTTCTCGTCGTTCGTGTGGCTGCTCGGTCACGCGCCACCTTCACTCGTGACGACATACGCCTACGTGAATCCGGTCGTCGCGGTATTTCTCGGCTGGCTGATCCTGTCTGAACCCATCACGTTTCCGGTGGTGGTCGGCGGCTCACTGGCAGTGCTCGGCGTCGCGCTCGTGGTGCGCGGTGAACGACCGCAGTCGACCTCAGAGCCCGAGGAAATCGCGCAGCACGGCTAGCCAGCGGTCGTTCGCCGTGGGCTCACCCACCGTGACCCTGACCCCGTCGCCCGTGAAGGGCCGGACCACGACGCCTCCTTCCGCAGCGGCGTGTGCGAACTCATCAGCGCGGACGCCCAACGGCAGCCAGACGAAGTTGCCCTGGGCGTCGGGCGTCCAGTACCCCATCGTGCGCAGCTCATCTTGGACGCGGGATCGTTCGCGCACCAGGACCTCGACACGACGCAGCAGCTCTGCCTCCGCGCCCAACGAGGCGATCGCTGCCTGCTCTGCCATCACGGTCACACCGAACGGGAGCTGCGCCTTACGTAGCTCAGAAATGATGGCGGCCGGACCAACGGCGTAGCCGACGCGCAGGCCGGCGAGCCCGTACGCCTTAGAGAACGTGCGGAGAACGATCACGTTAGGTCGGGAGAGCGCGAGGTCGAGTGCGTGAGGAGCAGCCTCGTCCCGCACGAACTCGACGTAGGCCTCGTCGATCGCCACCACAACATCGCCCGGCACCCGGGCAAGGAACGCCTCCAACGCCTCGCGCGTGACGGAAGGGCCGGTGGGGTTGTTGGGTGTGCAGACCATGACCAGCCGAGTGCGCTCGGTCAGAGCATTAGCCATGGCATCGAGGTCGTGCGCGCCGTCGTCGCGGAGCGGAACACGCACCAGCGACGCACCAGCGAGGACGGCGAGGATGGGGTAGGCCTCGAACGACCGCCAGGGAATGACGATCTCGGTGCCCGGCCCGGTCATCGCAGTCATCACTTGTCCGAGCACCGCGACCGAACCGGTCCCCAACGCAATCTGATCGCCGCCCACATCGAGGCGAGCAGCCAGAGCCGTCAACAGGCGGGCTGACCCGAAGTCGGGATAGCGGTTCACTGATGCGGCGGCGTCAGCGATTGCGGCCTCGACTCCCGGCAAGGGCGGGAAGGGGTTCTCGTTGCTCGACAGCTTGAACGCGCCGTGCGGCGCCGGACGTCCGGCCCGGTACGCCGGAACCGCCGCCAGGTCGTCACGGGAGCTCGGATGTGTGGCCACACGTGAAACCTAACGCGCCGATGTCGACCAGGGCGCGCCGATGCGTCAGTTGTCTCGTCAGGGCGGGCGGGGCCGGCTGGTGAGGTGTTGGCCGTTCGGACCGGTGAACGTCAGATCGCTGTGGGTACCCGCGGCCGGGTGATGGAGGTGCAGGGTCCAGCCACCCTCGTGCACCAGCCGGTGGTGATGGCGACAGAGCAAGATTGCGTTTGCGACATCGGTGCGACCGCCATCGAGCCAGGGGATGACGTGGTGGGCGTCGGTGTGGGCGGGTGGGCGGTCGCAGCCGGGAAAGCGGCAGCCGCAGTCGCGAGCGGCGAGCAACCGACGCTGCCCGGGACTGAAGAGTCGTTGGGTGCGGCCCAGGTCGACGACTGTTCCGCTCGTGTTCAGCAACAGTGCGGTCAGCTGCGCGTCGCAGGCGACCCGCGCCACGCCCGCGGGCGTCAGCCAGGTGGCCCCGGGACTCTGGTCGAGCCGCCCTGGCGGCAGTGGCGTGTTCCGGCCGGCGCGCGGGTCGATCACAACGTGAAGCTGAGGGCGTTGACCACCCACGGTGGGCAGGAGCGCCTGGTCGGTGGCCGATTGCACGATCTGCATCAGACCGTCAGCGCGACGCTGGCTGGCGGTGCGGGTGTCGTGCGCGTCGGCAGGCACCAGGAACGGCTGCAGTGCGGACGTGAGCAGTGCAGCTGACTCGGCGTCGAGCAGGCCGTCGAGGGCGGTCATGCCATCCATCAGAGGTGCCATCGTCAGGTAGCGGCGGTCGAACTGGCGCTGGCTCTCAGCCAGGGCACCATCGGGGTCAGTCACGAACTGCAGGTGTCTACCGGCGGCACGCACTTCCGCCACCGGGACCTGCAACGCCAGGTCGGTCAGCAGGGTCACCGCCGCGGACTGATCCGCTGCCGGCAGGTGGCGGACGCCACGCTCGATGGCCGTCAGATGGTCGTACGTGATCGATCCGCTTCGCAGCCGCTTCAACGGTTCGTCGAGCAGGTCGCGCGAGGCACGAGCGATCCGGACGCGCTGGCTGGCCTCTGCGCCGGTCACCCGCAGCGCTCCCCGCAGCCAGGCCGCGGTGGACGCGGCCCCGTGCAGCACCTGACCGTCGCCATGAGCGTCGAAGGCCTCAACCGCGGTCACCGATGCCGCTGCCACCGCATCCGCCAGCTGCTGCAGCCCGACCACCCAACCAGCCCGGACGTCGGCATCCGCAGCGCCGAGCGCGTCCCGTGCCTGATCACCGGTCCAGGCACGCACCTGACCGAGGACGGCAGCCAAGGGCTCAGGAACGACAGCGGCGACAGACACAGACAGACGACCTCCGACGATAGTGATCAGAACCCGGCAGCAATCCACACCTGATCTCGTCACCCCACGATCGGGGCCATCTGCTCACTCATCTGAACTGCCGGTACTCCGACCCTAGGCGGAGGGTCCGACAACAGCCCTAGGCTGCGCTGGTGACCGAAGCCGCCGCCGAGGTGCCTCCTCCAGGCAGGATCAGCCGCGATCGCCATCCCCGTCGCACCCTGGGCTTCGCCCTGGCCATCGGTGGTGCGCTCTTCTTCGCCGTCAACGGCTCGGTTTCGAAGATCACGCTGGAGGCGGGAGTCGACTCCCTCAGCCTCGTGCTCCTACGAAGTTCCGGTGCCGCGATCTGCCTTCTCGTGCTGGTGGTGGCCACCGACTGGCGTCGTCTGCGGCTTCGCCGGGCCGAGCTGCCGCTGCTGCTCGTCTACGGCCTGGTGGGCATCGCCATGGTGCAGTGGCTCTACTTCGTCGCCATCGCCCGTCTACCCGTGGGCGTGGCCCTGCTCCTCGAGTTCACCGGACCAGTGCTCGTCGCCCTGTGGGCCCGGTTCGTCCAGAAGCAGCAGCTCGGGCGAGCGCTCTGGTTGGCGCTGGCCCTCGCGCTGGGCGGCCTGGCGTTGGTTGCTGAGGTCTGGAACGGTCTCTCGTTCGACGCCATTGGCGTCCTGGCCGGGTTCGGTGCCGCCCTCGCGCTGGCTACGTACTACATCGCGGGCAAGCACGCCCTGGTCTCACGTGACACTGTCTCGTTGGCCTTCTGGGCCTTCGCCGTCTCCACCGTCTTCTGGTCGCTCGCGAAGCCGTGGTGGAGGGTGCCGTGGGACGCGCTGCAGGCCACGGTTCCCCTGCCCGGGGCCCTCGAGGGGTGGTCCGTCACCGGGTGGGCGCTGGTCGCGTGGGTCGTCCTCCTCGGCACGGTCGCGCCCTTCTTGATGGTGATCGGCGCGCTTCGCCACCTGCCCGCTCCGCAAGCAGGAGTGGCCGGCATGGTGGAGCCCGTCTTGGCTGGTGCCGTGGCGTGGGTGTGGCTCGACGAGACGCTCACCGCGATCCAGATCATCGGCAGTCTCGTGGTGATCGCGGGGATCGCCGTGGCACAACGGGCTACCGCATCAGCACGCTGACCGACAGGCCTCAGGCACGCGATCCCTCAGCCGGGCCGAAGACCACGACCAACGAGAGCCGCTCAGTGATGTCGACGAACCGGTGTTCCTCGAGAGCAGGGACGAAGATCACCGAACCGGTGGACACCTCGCACTCGCCATCCGGCGTCACGAACCGGCCGCGCCCACCGACGCAGACGTAGATCTCGTCCTCGGTGTGTGGTTCCTGCTCGTCGATCTCGCCGGCTTCGAGGACATACAGCCCGGTCGAGATGTCGGGCGCACGCTGGAACTCGATCCACGGCTCGCGGCCACGGGCGCGGTCCTGATCATCGACGCTGTATGACTTCATGGGGGGCTCCTGTCCTCGATCACACGCTCCACCTCAGCGCTGGCCGCGCCGAGCCCACCGAGAGTGAAGTCGTCTCGGGCCGTCAGCCGGTGCGTCGTTGGGTCGAAGTAGAGCACGGAAAACATCAGCGGCGTTGGGTCTTCGGACTCCAAGGCCCGTAGCCCCGCCCCTCCCGTCGATCCTTCCACCAGCAGCGTCGTGCCGTCGCCCAGCTGTCGCTCTTCACGCTGGTGCACGTGTCCGGCCAGGACGAGCGGAACCACGCCGGCCAAGGGCTCGGCCGCCGCCGGATCGTGCACCAGCGCCAGGTCGACGTTCTCCGGCGACCGCGTGATTACCGCCGCAAGGTCGGCACCGGAGTCGACCACAGCCGAGCTGGAGGACTGCGTCGACTTGTCTGGGGTGAACCGCGGGTCCGCTCCACCGGCGATGGTCAGTCCGGCGACATCGACGACGGTGTCGTTGAGCACGGTGGTGTTCTCCATCGCGGCGATCGCTGCCGCCGTGGACGTCGAGTCATGGTTGCCGCGGATGTACACGTACGGGACGCCCAACGACTCGATGGGCGTGAGCAGTCGGTTCTCGAGGCTCGTGCCGTGGTCGGCGATGTCTCCGGTGTCGAGGACCACGTTCACGTCGTACTGATCGACGACCGAGCGGAGGATGGGCCACACGTTGGGGTTCAGGTGGATGTCAGACACGTGCAAAACCCTGATGTCGCCCTCGGTGCCCCCCAGGCTCGGCAGCGAGCTGGCCGCGGCCGACAGCTCTGCCACATTGCCCACCAGCGCACCCAGCTGCTCGCCGTACGCCTGGAAGTTGCTGACGATCGTGCCCGCATCTCCGACGACGCGTGGAACGAAGACCAGCAGTCCGGTGTACCGCGGCTGGGCGAGGGCCCGGTCATTCCACGTGGCGGCGCCCGCTGCTGCCCCCAGAACGAGGGCTCCAGCGGTGACCGCCGCCGTGACCAGCGCCCACCGCGGACGGCGCCAGACGACCAGCACTGCCAGGGTCGAGCCAACTACAGCTGCCACAAGAGCCTGCACGTAGGAACGGATGAGCAATCCGCGGACCTCGTCGGGAACGCCATCGAGGTCAGCACCGATTCCTCCGCCTGACAACGCGCCCTGGGTCACATCAGCATCGAGTGACTCGACCTGCGCGTGCAGAGCCAAGGGGCCGTCGTGCGTGTCCAGCACGATCGTTCCCAGCGGGGGGACGTCGACCACCGTGTCGCCGGTCAGGGAGAAACCCACGTCGGACGACACCGTGAGCGGACCCACGACGTCTGTCCGCTGCGCTCCGAGCGCGAGGCCGGCCCAGGCGCCGAAGAGCCCAACGGCCACCAAGCCCAGCACAAGACCCAGATGGCGCCAGGTGATCTCGTGGCGCAGCGATGCGGGCAACCGCTTGCTCACGTTCACCACCGCCTCGACCGACCGTTGGACTCCCATTGTCGAGGAAAGTCGAGGTGACGTTGACCCAGGGCTACTCGGGTACGCCCCAGTTGAACCGGTGGGTGTGGATGTCGAAGTACACGAACGACTCCGTGCCGCACACTCCGTCGACCTGCTTGAGTCGGTCGTTCACGACGTCGAAGAGCTGGTCCATGTCGGCGCAGACAACCTCGGCGAACAGATCGAATGAACCGGACGTCAGCACGACGTAGATGACCTCGTCGATGACACCAACGGCGTCGGCAACAGCCCGGATGTCGCCGTCGACCTTGATACCCACCATGGCCATGACGGGCAGGCCCAGCTTCAGAGGGTCTGTGACCGCCACGACCTGGAGCAGCCCGGAGTCCATCAGACGCTGCATCCGCTGACGCACTGCCGGCGCGGAAAGACCGACCTCGGCCGCCAGGTCGGCGTAGGACGTGCGCCCGTCGACCTGCAGCTGACGCATGATCCCTCGGTCGATCGAGTCGATCGGGACTTGGTGCGTCATGTGGCGTAGAGCTCGTTGATCGCCTGGGCGAAGATCTCGGTGTGCAGGTCGACATCTGCCTTGGTGGTGGACGGACACATCAGCGCCATGTTGTGGAACGGGGTCATGAGGATGCCGCGGTTCAGCGTGTAGAGGTGCATGTACTCGTCGAGGTCGTCGTCGCCGGCCGCGTTCGACTCAGTGCCGTTGACGGGAGCCGGACGTGCGAACCGGTACTCGGCCCTGGCCCCCAGCTGGCTGATGCTCCACGGAACGTCCACGGCATCGAGCACGGCTTGGACGCCGTCGGTGAAGGTGGTGGCGAGCGCGATCATCTCGCCGAAGGCCTCATCGGTAAGAACCTCACCGAGGGTCGCTCTGGCGGCGGCCATCGAGAGGGCGTTGCCCGCGAGTGTGCCGCCCACCCCTCCGACATCCACCAGGTCGGCCTCCGGGTGGGCATTGATCGTGTCGGCGAGCCGCTGGCTGATGCCGTAGGTGCCGATCGGGATTCCGCCGGCGATCGACTTGCCGATCACCACGATGTCGGGATCAAGGCCCTCTGCCTGGGTCATGCCTCCGGGGCCGGCGCTGAAGGTGTGCGTCTCGTCGATCAGCAGCAGCGCCCCGTACTGGGTGCAGAGCTCACGGAGTCCCTCGAGGAATCCGGGAGCCGGGAGCACGATGCCGATGTTGGTCAGGGCAGGCTCGGTGATCACCACCGCGACGTCTCCGTGGGCCAGCGCCCGCTCGACTGAGGCGAGGTCGTTGAACTCGGCTACGCGGGTGGTCTCGGCCGGGTCGACCTGTGGGCCTACGTTGCCGGGACGCGGCAGCGTCTCGCCGTCCGGGCCGATCACGACAACGGTCTCGTCCACGCTGCCGTGGTAGCAGTACGAGAACGCCAGCACCTTGGGTTTGCCCGTGGCCAGCCTCGCCAGCCTGAGCGCCCAGCGATTGGCATCGGTCGCGGTCAACGAGAACGACCACAGCGGTACCCCGAACCGACGGGTGAGCTCGGCTCCGACCCACGCCGCGTCCTCACTGGGAAGCATCGTGGTGAAGCCACCCTTGTCACCAATCCGGGCGTTGATCGCCGCGACCGTTGCCTCAGGTGAGTGCCCGGCCATCGCGCCGGTGTCACCGAGGGCGAAGTCGACGTAGGTGTGGCCGTCGATGTCGCTGATCCGGTTTCCGTTGGCTTCGTCGAGGTAGAGCGGGAAACCGCCTGACCACTTAGTCATCCAGGTCATCGGCACGCCACCGAACAGGTGCTGCTGGGCGGCGTCGAAGGCCGCTCTGCTCTGGGGATGGTTCTCGGCATAGGTGGAGCGCTCGCGCTCGATGAGGCGCGTGAGCCGGGAGCGGTCAAGAGCGGACATGGAGACCTCGCAACTGTCTGAACGGTGGTGGAATCTGGACAGTACAATGGTTATCAAAGATTCGCAAGGCCCAAACTTCGTTTTCCATTGTCCTGGATCTTCGTCACAGCCGAAAGGCGTGGCATGTTGCTGACCGGCCGCGGCCCTGTCAGCATCGCTGATCGTGTCAGACCTCAGCGTCATCTTCGTCTGTATGGGCAACATCTGTCGATCCCCCATGGCAGCGTCCGTGCTGCGGACCGAGCTGGAACCGCTCGGCCTCACGCACGTGACCGTCAGCAGTGCCGGCACCGGCAGGTGGCATCTGGGCGATCCCGTCGACCGGCGCGCGCATGCCGCCCTGGCCAGACGCGGCTACCCCACCGACCACGCCGCCCAACAGTTCCAGCCGGAGTGGTTCAACGACTACGGGTTGGTCATCGCCATGGATCGTGACAACCAGCGCGACCTGCGCCGACTGGCACCCACCCGAGCGCACTCTGACGCCGTCCGCCTGATGCTCGAGTTCGACCCGGAGGCGGAGTCACTCGACGTCCCCGACCCGTACTACGGCGCGGCCACTGACTTCGACACGGTCTTGGACCTGCTCGAGCCCGCCTGTCGCGGGCTCGCGTCCCACCTGGGCGAGCTGTAGACGCAGGAGTGCGCGGCCGCCCCGAAGGACGACCGCGCACTTTGAAGGTTCTTGGACCTAGTACGAGCAGCCCGTGACCCAGAAGACCTTGTGCTTCACGTCGGCACCCTGCGCCGTCGGCTGGGTGTTGATCGTCAGCTTGACGTGGTAGCCCTGGATCGGGTGGGCCTTGACGCCGTTGAGCCACTTGGCGAGGTTGTAGTACGCCGACCCGTCCCAGCCTGCCTCGGATCCACCGCCACTGTTGTCGTCGCCGTCGAGCTGCTGGGTATAGGTGAGTGGGGCTTTGCCCAGAGTGGGCGCCTGCAGCGCGAACTCGACGTCGCTCTTGGCGTTGGCATCGAAGCCGTACCAGTCGACCTCGAAACCACAGCCGACGTGCGGCTCGTTGTCTGGCGCGTTATCCCACTCGACGCCGTCGATCTTGACGGTTCCGTTGTTGCCCAGTGGCGCATCGGCCATGGCGCCAACGGTCGGAATCAGTCCTGCCGCGAGCGCCACCGTGGCGCCGGCGAGCAAGACGCGCGAAGTGCGGCTCATCGTGTGTCTCCCCTATGTCTGAAGGTGATCTCCCCCGATCACCAGCGGTGAACAGCGGGCCGAACCCGGTCGAGTTCGTGCTCACCCAGAGTGAGGGTTGAGCGGGGCGGACGCGTCCGAACCGGGTATCCGTCACCCGAACGGCGCGCACCCGGACGGCCTAGCGACCCGCAACCGACGCCAGGTAGCGTCGCTCCATGGACCAACCCCCCGCATTTGAGCCGCTCGACGAAGACTGGGAGCGGGCTCTCGTCGTCGTCGCCCACCCGGACGACATGGAGTACGGCGGCGCCGCAGCCATCGCACACTTCACCGACCAGGGAAAGCACGTGGTGTACACCCTGATCACCAGTGGCGAGGCTGGCATCGACGGCGTCGCACCCGAAGCGTGCGCGCCCCTGCGGGAAGCGGAGCAACGCGCCGCGTGTCTGGCCGTCGGCGTGACGACCGTGGAGTTCTTGGGCTTCCCCGACGGAACCCTCGAGTACGGGCTGCCCCTGCGTCATGCGATCGCCGCCGCGATCCGTCGTCACCGTCCCGAGATCGTCATCACCACGAACTTTCGCGAGACCTACGGCGGCTTGATGCTCAACCAGGCCGATCACATCGCGGGCGGACGCGCCGCGCTCGATGCCGCTCGGGACGCCGGCAACCGTTGGGTGTTCCGCGATCTGCTCGAGGCGGGGCTCGAGCCGTGGCCGGGAGTGCGGCAGGTGTGGGCAGCGGGATCGCCCGAGGGGCGACACGCGGTCGACGTCACGAACTCGTTCGAGGCCGGGCTCGCATCACTGCGCGAGCACCGGGCGTACCTCGACGGGCTCGGACCGGACGCGCCCGACCCGGCGGAGATGCTCGAAGGCATGGCCCGCCAAGCCGGAACTCAGCTCGGCGTCCCGATGGCCGTCTCGATGGAAGTCCTTCCGCTGCAGCTGCTCTGAGGTGCGCGGCCGATCAACAGCCCTTCACCGAACAGCCGCCTCCACCCTTGCCATCGACGGCCACCTTGACGAATGGTCCGCTGTCGAGGCGCTTGGGCCCGACGATCCGGACCTTGAGCTCTTGGGTGCCCCGCTTCACCGAGACCACTTCGTGGAAGATGCCCCGAGAGGTGAAGACCACGGGGAACCGTTCGCTCGATCGTCCCCGATCCACCACGAGCACAGCAGGCTCTCCAGCACACGTCGTGTTCCCACACACGTGTTTGGCGTTGAGCCGGCTGACACCGCCGGCCACCTCGACCGCCCGCGGCCCGGCGCTCACGATCGACTGCACATGCGAGCCGTACAGGGCGGCGCTCCGCGCCTTCGGGCTCATCCAGCGGGCACCGACAGTGTCACCGTTCTCGTCCTTGTTGTAGAGGCCGAGGTGTGTGTGAAGGTCGTACCACCGGGCTCGCTTGGGGAGCGCGATGCGCATGCTCGTGGGGAATGGCGCATCTTGGTCGATCTTCAGCTTCTTCTCAGCGCCGCCCCCGTTTCCGTCGAGGTGGACGACGCCACGAATCACGTCGATCTTGTCGCGGTCACGAGGCTTGTCCCACGTGAGGATGATGGCGTCCCGCTTCCGTTCGATCTTGACGCCCTTCAACTTGTCGGGGCTGTCACCGCGTTCACGGATGTAGCGCGAACCCGGGTACGAGCTCACGTCGCCTGATGTCGTGTGAGCTGTGACCGTGTACCAAGCACCCGGTGGCAGAAGAACTCGGGCGCGAACTGTGAGGCCGTCGACGTCGTAGGTTGCCGTCGTCCCGTCGGTATACACCGTGACCGTGTACCCAGTAACCGGATCGGCGTCGGGGGTCATCCAACCGATCATCGCCTCGCCGGTCTCTGAGTCCCAGACCGGCTCGTACCACGTGGCGAAGAAGTTCTGCTTCTTCGGGCTGGGCGCCGCAGCGCCGAGCGCGGCCGCAGCGTCCACGATGCCGAAGCCGGTGTCTGGGTCGCGACCTGACACCCCGAGATCCTTGGCCGTGTCGGTCATCTGGTCCTGGACGTGCTGCGCACTCCATCCCGGGTGCTGTTCCTTGAGAAGAGCAGCAACGCCGGCCACGACCGGCGAGGCCATCGACGTGCCGCTTGCGAAGAGGTGGGGGGTGGATGAGTTCTCGGCGACCGTCGAGTCGACGGACAGGATGTCTTCCCCTGGCGCCGAGAGGTCGACCGTGGCGTCGAACGACGACCAGAAGGTGCGATCGAGGTTGGGCGAGAGCGCCGCAACCGAGACCGCCCCGGGGCAGGCGGCGGGCTTCATCTCGGGATTGCCCCAGGAGCCGGAGTTGCCGGCAGAGGTGACGACGACGGTGCCGGCAGCTGTGGCGCTGTCGACCGCCGTACAGAGCGTCTCCAGTGCCGCCCGGTACTTCGCGGTGTTGTCGGTCACGGCGACCCCGCTGGACTGACCGCCGAGCGACATGTTGATGACGTCGGCACCGTTGGCGACGGCGTAGTCAATTCCCTGGGCGACGAAGGTCCAGAACTTGATGTCGTTGAGCCACACGCGCCGGGGCTGCATGTCAATCGGCATGATCTCGGCATCTGGCGCGATGCCTGTGACGCCGTCACCGTCGTCATCTGCTGCGATGATGCCGGCCACGTGCGAGCCGTGTCCGTACCAGTCGTCAGATGTCTCGTCGACCGTTGCCGGCACCAGCTCAACTTTGCCGGTGGCATCGTTGATGTGGAGCATCGCTCCAGGGACGACGCGGCCTTCGAGGTCTGGGTGCGAGGCGTCCACGCCGGTGTCGATGACCGCCACCGTGACCCCCGCGCCGGTCGCCAGAGTGCGCGCTTGAGGTGCGTTCACTGCGGGCAGCATCCACTGGTACCCACTGACGTCACCATGGACGATGGCGTCGACCTCTGGTGGAAAGCTCGACGCGTCTGCGCCAGCAGGTGCCGGAGCGACGAACCCGAGAGCCAGAGCGGAGACCACACCAGCGGAGAAGACTGAACGACTGCGCACTTCGACCCCCGAGAGAGGACCGCGCGGAAACCCGTAGCCCCCGCGCCGGCGCGCTGACGATAGCCGAGAAGGTGATCTTCAGGAAAGCAGTGGGAACCGATGCTGTGCGAATTGTTAGGTGGCGACGAGGAGCAGTGCGACATCGACCACCGATGCCAACAGCACCAGCAGAAACACTGACCGCCCCGTTCGGTTCATCGTTACCAGGCCGGAGCCGGCGATCAGGGGAACCAGGACCCCGAGCACTGCCATGACCCAGACCACCCCTGACGCGCTCAGCTGACCGAGCAGAATGACGCCAGCAGCGCCGAGGGCCGCCAGCGCGACCAGGACCGACCGTGGCTCACCGATTCGCTGCGGAACGCCCCACACTCCTGCAGCTCGGTCCTGCTCGACATCGGGGGCAGCATTCGCGAAGTGCACTGCGGTTCCCAAGAGCGCACCGGCCACGACCATCCACCACGGGACCGACGACCCCGAGACGCGGACCACGTACACGGGAAGGGCGCCGAACCCGATGACGTAGGGCAGCGGAGACCAGAGCGTCCCTTTGACGCCGAGGTTGTACGCCCAGCCCGAGCCGACCAGCACCAGATGCCACGCACCGTTCCACCCCGGAATCAGTGACAGCGGGACCGCCGCCAAGCCTGCGCCGACGGCAGCGCTCCGCAAGGCCCCTACCGACAGCTGCCCGCTCGCCGCCGGCTTGTCGGTGCGGCCGGAGGCGGTGTCACGCGCGACATCGAGCCAGTCGTTCGACCAGCCGATCGACAGCTGACCGACCAGCACCGTGGCTCCGACGACCAGCAGAAGTGACCGCTCACTGCCGACGGAAACGCCCAGAAGAACTGCGATCGTGGTGACAGCAATCGTCGGGCCCGGATGGCACGCCCTGACCAGGGCCACCACCGGACGGGTCAACGCGTCGTGGTCACAGTGACCGCAGGACGATCGACCAGGTCGTCGCCTTACGGCTGGCGCCATCGGCGGTGGCCGTCAAGCCTCCACGCGTGCCTGCCAGGGTGGGTCCGCCGTCGTCGGTCAGTAGCGACGACACCCGGGACGCGGCACCGGAGCTGTACTCGTCGGCCCGTACTGACTGCCCGCTCGGCGCCAGCCACTGGGTGGTCTGGCTGGACGTTCGGTCGGCCCAGTACGAGACCAGCCACTGCCCGTCAGCCGGGACATCGATGGTCGGCGTCGTGTGCTGGTTCACTCCGCCATTGAGCGTCGAAGGCTCGTCGGCGGAGACCGAGTCGACGACGGGCGGCGACCCCACTCCTGAGTAGACGGCGATCGTCGACGTGTTGGGTGCCGCACCGGCGACATTATTTGCATCATTTGCATCGCGGAGTCGCGAGCTCACTGAGCTCCCCAGATCACCTGCAGTGGCGAAGCGCCAGAAGACCTGTGTCCGCAAATCGACGTCGACCTGCTCACCGAGGAGGTTCCATCCCGATGGTGTGTCAGCTGTGCGGTCGGTGCCGTTGCTGATGAACAGCATCATGAGGTCGCCTACCTGGGTGGCAGGTGGCACGTCGACCAGCGGGCGGTTGCCGTTGCCGCCATCGGCACTGCCAGCGTCGCGGAAGGCCACCGTTGTCGGGATCGCGTTGACATCCTTGACCAACGTGGTGGATTCGACGCCACCACGGTTGTCGGTGACGGTCAGCGTCACCGTGTACTGCCAACCTGCGCTGTAGACATGGTTGGCAGTGACCCCTGACCCCGACGACGAGTCGCCGAAGTCCCAGGCGTAGCTGACGATCGAACCGTCGGAGTCGGTGCTTGCAGAAGCGTCGACATCGCAGTCGAGGCCCCAGCAGTCGATCGAGAAAGCCGCCGTCGGGTTGACGTTGGGTAGCTGCTCGACGGCTACTGGCTGAGACTTACTAGCCGTCATGCCGCGGTTGTCGGTCACGGTGACCGTGACCGGGTAGCTGCCACCGGCGCTGTACTCGTGCTGTGCGCTAGTACCCCCGAGGACCGTTCCATCTCCGAAGTCGACGCTGTAGTCGACGACCCCACCATCGGGGTCCATGCTCTTCGACGCGTTCACCGTGCAGTTGAGACCCGTGCACTTGGTCGAGAAGGAGACCGTGGGCGCGACATTCGTGGCAAGGGTTGCCCACTGGCTTGAGAGGAAGAGCGCATTCGAGCGCCAGTCGATCTCGGTGTTGACGACCGTCGCCGGACCGCGCACCTTGTTGGCAGCGAGCTTGGCGCGCTTGAGGGCGCCGGTGACACTGTCGCCGAAGTAGAGATCACCCGTGCTCGTGAGGAACATGCCGCGCACCTTGCCCGGGCTCAGCGGCTTGCTCTTGGTCAATGTCCGCCGCGCAGCGCCCACCAATCGGCTCTCCGGTGTGAACGGCCGCCAGTACAGCTCGCTCGAGCCCTGCATTGTGTAGTAGATGCGTGCCCTCACCGGGTCGTACGTCATGCCGGTGATCTTCGCCACGTCGTTCACAAAGTTGTTCGGGTATCCCGGGGTAGACGTGGTGCCTTCGTAGAGGTCGATGTTCTGCGGCGCCCCGATCGTGGTGCCGTCCCAGGACTGTGCGGTGAAGGTGCTGTCGCTCCATGCCGTGTAGAGCGTGCCGTCTACCGCGAAGGCGCCGCGGACGTTGCTCCACGGCTCGGCGCCGGTGTCGGTGGTCTGACTCTGCACGGCCGTGCCGTCGAAGCCGATGCCGCGCTGGTCGTCCGCGCCAGCACCGGCGATGCCGCCGAGCTGCCACACGTCACCGGGGAGCTTGCCCAGGTTGTCGGCCGGAATCTGGTCCGCGCCGAACGGGAACCCGGCCAGCCTCGGTCGGAACTCACCGGCCCAGTTGTTGGTGTCCGAGACCGACCACAGCATCGAATCGGTCGGCAGGAAGTCGAAGACGCCGAGACCTCGGTCGCGCCCCGGGTTCCAGCTGAACGGCATGCCGTTGCGCGTGTCGACCACTGCCAGGCCCTCAGTGGGCCAGGCTCCGGACCCTGCGGCGTCGCCCTTGTACGGGTTGTTGAGCCACCGCATGTGCCCACCGAGGTAGGCCATGGGACCAGTCACCTCGACCGAGGTGAGGGTGTCACCACCGGTGTAGTTGACCCAGTTCGGCTGCCGGGTGACTCCTTTGCCCTTCACATCCCAGCGGGCGGCGGTGTCGCAGAGCTGGCCGAAGCGATAGCTGCCGGTCGTGACGACCACGAAGAACTTGCCGTTCGGTGCGAAGTCGATGTCGCGAAGGTAGGTGGGGAACACCGGGTTGCAGACGTTGCCGTACCGCTGCGTACCCCAGTTGCGAAGTGATGCCACGGCACCGCCGGTGTTCCACATCGCCATCGAGAGTCGCGCCTGACCGTCGACCGCGTTGAAGTTGCCGATGGCGACGAGCCGCTTTCCGTTCGGGCTGAGGTCGAACGACTTGATCGAGGGGACGCCCTTACCGTCCTGCAGCGTGCCGGTGATGTCTGAGCTCATGTGGTTGGTCAGCGCGCCCGACACCGGGTCGAGGCTCGCCATGGCACGCCGGCTCTGGTTGCCGACGGTGGCGAAGTCGCCTCCGATGTACAGCTGGCCGTTCGCCAACTTCATGGCGGTGATCTCAGCGCTGACGGCTGGTGGGTCAAAGCTGCTGATCGCGTTGCCGGTCGCGAGGTCGAGCAGCACGATCCGGCTGTGCAGGTCGCCGTTGACCCGGCTGAAGGCACCGGCCACCCAGACCTTGTCGCCGTCCGGGTGCGCCAGCACGGTGGTGACCTCGCCGTTGACGCTCGGTAGGAAGCTCTGGTCGATGGAGCCGTTGGTGGGGTTGAACGCAAAGACATACGGCTGGCTGAGCTGCTGGCTGCTGTTGTAGTTCTGGATGGTCGTGAAGCTGCCGCCGATCACGATCCGGTTGCCCACCGCGGCAATCGAGCGAGCCTGGTTGTCGAGGACGCGGGGCGTGAAGTCGATCGGGTTCTGACTCGGAATGATGCTGCTCGTATCGGCCTGCGCTGACTGCAGAACTACGACCTGTGCACCTGTTCCGATCGTAATGGCCGCGACGGCGGCCACTCCAACCCGACCGAAGGCGCGGCGTCCGCGGAACAACACATCTCCCCCTGAGAGACAGCGCCACCGGGCTGGCCGGTGGCAGGCCGACGAACGGCCAACCGTGATGAAGGCTCTATTCTCTACTGACAGTGGGCTCCTTCACCATCATTCGATCGGACTGGAGCCCAAACGCCGACACCTACTTCGTAGTGTGATTGGTTCACTACTCTTCGCTACTTCTGCCCGGCGTTCTGTCCTGATTGTGCACCGGTCAGGAGCTCCCGGCCCAGCTAGCCTGTGCCGATGGCGATCGATGTTCGGCCCGCCACGTCCGCGACCTTCGATGACCTCGCTGCCGTGCTGGCCCCCAGGGACCCGGCGTCCCCCGCCTGTTGGTGCCTCTCCTACCGGATGAGCAGCGGAGACCTCGGCATGCAGGACGGCCCGGGTCGCAGGGGGCTGATGAAGGAGCTCTGCGGTGGACCGACCCCTCCCGGCGTGCTCGCCTACCGCGACCACGAGGTGGTCGGGTGGTGCTCGGTGAACCCGCGGAGCAGCTACCACCGCCTCATGCACTCGCGCGTCATCCCGACGGTCGACGATGAGCCGGTGTGGAGCGTGGTGTGTTTTGTCGTGCGTCCCGGGTTTCGTCGTCAGGGGATGGCCGACGAGCTGCTCAAGGGCGCCGTTGCCTTTGCGCAAGAACGTGGCGCAACCACGGTCGAGGGCTACCCCGCTGACAACGACGGTGCGCCGATGAGCTCAAGCTTCGCCTACACCGGCACGCGTGCACTGTTCGAGCGGGCCGGGTTCTCGAAGGTGGCCGACACCACCAGCCGGACCGGTGGGATTCCTCGCGTGATCATGCGGCTCACGGCGGAGTGAGCGGACGCGACAGGCGTCAGCCGTGGGCCATGTCGACGAAGCGTGAGTAGTGGCCCTGGAAGGCCACGGTGATCGTGGCGGTGGGGCCGTTGCGGTGCTTGGCGACGATGAAGTCGGCCTCGCCAGCGCGCGGCGACTCTCGCTCGTAGGCGTCTTCGCGGTGCAGCAGGATCACCATGTCGGAGTCTTGCTCGATCGAACCGGACTCGCGGAGGTCGGAGAGCATCGGCTTCTTGTCAGTGCGTTGCTCGGGACCGCGGTTGAGCTGGCTCAACGCCACGACCGGGACTTCGAGCTCTTTGGCGAGCAGCTTGAGTGCACGGGAGAACTCGGCGACCTCTTGCTGACGACTCTCGACGCGCTTGCCGCTGCTCATGAGCTGTAGGTAGTCGACGACGACCAGCTTCAGATCGTGGCGCTGCTTGAGCCGACGACACTTGGCCCGGATCTCCATCATCGTCATGTTGGGACTGTCGTCGATGAAGAGCGGGGCGCTGGCGACCTCAGACATCTTGCGAGCCAGCTTCGTCCAGTCGTCGTCGCCGAGGCTGCCGGTACGCATGTGGTGCAGCCCCACGCGCGCCTCGGCGGAGAGCAGTCGCATCGTGATCTCGTTGCGGGTCATCTCGAGCGAGAAGATGACGCTGGTGAGCCCGCCCTTGATGGACGCGGCCCTGGCGAAGTCGAGGGCGAGCGTCGACTTTCCGAGGCCGGGTCGGGCAGCGACCACCACCAGCTGACCCGGGTGCAGCCCGTTCGTCAGACCGTCGAGGTCGGTGAAGCCGGTCGGGACACCGACCATGGTGCCGCCACGCGAGCCGATGGCCTCGATCTCGTCGAGCGTCCCCTCCATGATCTCGGCAAGAGGGATGTAGTCCTCGCTGGTTCGCCGCTCGGTGACCGCGTAGATCTCGGCCTGGGCCCGGTCGACGACCTCGTCGATCTCACCGGTGTCGGCGTAGCCCATCTGCGTGATGCGGGTGCCCGCCTCGACGAGGCGACGCAGGATCGCCCGCTCGGAGACGATGCGCGCGTAGTAGCCGGCGTTGGCGGCCGTCGGTACTGACGAGATGAGGGTGTGCAGGTAGGGAGCACCCCCGACCCGGCCGAGCTCGCCGCGCTTGGTGAGCTCGGATGAGAGGGTGATGGCGTCTGCCGGTTCACCGCGCCCGTAGAGGTCGAGAATCGCCTCGTAGATGGTCTGGTGGGCGGGTTTGTAGAAGTCGCCGCCACGCAGCGCCTCGACGACGTCGGCGATCGCGTCTTTGGAGAGCAGCATGCCGCCCAGCACGCTCTGCTCGGCCTCGAGATCTTGGGGAGGGGTGCGATCGAAGGCCGCGAAGGTGCTGTCGGGCTCACCGCGTCCAGCCAGCTCGGCGACCGTCACCGGACACCTCCGTCTCTTCTCGACCTACGGCTCTTTACCTGCGGGCGGGCTTGATGCGTCCCGGCCCAGACATGGTTCTACCGGGAGGGTCCGACAAGCCCCAAAAGACCCTGTGGATGAACCTGTTGATAAAGGCCCGTTAGCTGGGGAAAGCCCACCCCTGGACGGGGAAGGACCTGGGGACGCGGCTGTGGGTTGCCGCCACGGAATTCACCGCGCCGCCGCTGACCTGCGGGATCAGCATCCACCGCCTGTGGACAACATGTCGGTACGGCTGTTCTCACATGCTGGTCAGGCGGAGTGCCCCGGACAGCGGAAACGGGAGCGGCCTCCCAGTGGGGTGGCCGCTCCCGCTTGCGGGGCAAACGCTCGTCAGGCCGAAGCCGCGACGACGTCCACCTCGATGCTGGCGTCGACCTCGGGGTGCAGTGCCACGGTCACCGTGTGGGCACCCACCGTCTTGATCGGTGACTCGACCTGAACTGCCCGCTTGTCGAGGGCCGGGCCACCGGCGGCAGACACCGCGTCCACGATGTCGCCGGCGGTCACCGCTCCGAAGAGACGACCAGCATCGCCGGCCTTCACCTCAAGCGTGACCGTCAGAGCGGCCAGCTCGGCCTTCATCTCGTTCGCCTGCCCCAAATCGCGGGTGGCGCGGGCATCGCGTGATCGCTTGATCCCGCCGATCTGCTTCTCTCCACCCCGTGACCAGGGCATTGCCAGTCCGCGCGGCAGCAGGAAGTTGCGGCCGTAGCCGTCCTTGACCTCAACGATGTCTCCCGGCGCACCGAGTCCGTTGACGTCCTGCGTGAGGATGAGCTTCATCTCGTGACCCCTTCTCAGCTTCTCGGCGTTCTCAGCGGGCCGTCGACGAGTACGGCATCAGCGCCATCTCACGGCTGTTCTTGATCGCCATGGCGATGTCGCGCTGGTGCTGCGTGCAGTTGCCTGTGACGCGCCGGGCGCGGATCTTGCCACGGTCAGAGACGAACTTGCGCAGCAACGTGGTGTCTTTGTAGTCGATCGTCTGCGGGTTCTTCTTGCAGAACTGGCAGACCTTCTTCTTGGGCTTCCGAAGCGGAGGCTTGGCCATCGTGGTGCTCCTGTGGTGTCAGGGCCCCGCACACGCGGGGATGGAACGGATAGGGAATCGAGTCTGACGCGCGGTCAGAAGGGAGGCTCATCGTCGGCAGGTGCCGCCGATGCCCAGGGGTCAGCAGCTGGCGCGGACGGCTGCGAGCTTCCGCCGCCGCCACCGCCGAAGCCACCGCCGCCGCCGGCCCTGGTGACCTTGGCGACCTTGGCCGTGGCGTACTTCAGGGACGGGCCGACCTCATCGACATCGAGCTCGTAGACGGTGCGCTTCTCACCCTCGCGGGTCTCGTACGAACGCTGCTTGAGGCGTCCCTGCACGATGACGCGAGCGCCCTTGGTCAGCGTCTCGGCAACGTTCTCGGCCGCCTGACGCCAGATGGAGCAGCGAAGGAAGAGGGCGTCGCCGTCTTTCCAGTCGTTGGTGTTCTTGTCGAAGAACCGGGGTGTCGAGGCCACGGTGAAGTTGGCGACGGCAGCACCGGACGACGTGAAGCGCAGCTCGGGGTCGTCAGTGAGGTTGCCGACGACGGTAATGACAGTGTCACCAGCCATCGCGCGACCTACTTTCCGTCCCTGCGGACAACCTTGGTCCGCAGGACGGCTTCGGTGAGGTTCAGCTGACGGTCGAGTTCTTTGACCGTGTCAGGCTCAGCCTGCATCTCGATGACGGCGTAGATGCCGTCACTCTTCTTGGAGATCTCGTGGGCGAGCCGGCGACGTCCCCAGATGTCGACCTTGTCCACCGAGCCGCCATCTTTGGTGATGACGGTCAGGAACTGGTCGAGTGAGGGAGCGACGGTGCGCTCTTCGAGGTCGGGGTCGAGGATGACCATGAGTTCGTACTGACGCATGCGTTCTCCACCTCCTTCGGACTTGAAGCGGTCACGGACGATCCGTGACAGGAGGGCGATGCGATCGTTTGCTGGTGGCCCGAACGCAGGTGCCCGGGAACAGCCTGGCCAGAGTACCGGGCGTCAGGGCGTCGAGCGAAATCGGCTGTGGACCACCCGCCCGTTCAGCGCCTGGGGATGACCACCGTCAGCGCATCTGGGGCTGGTCCGCCGGCAGGTTCGAAGGCGGCTCGGCGGAATAGGGTGCCGCCATGCGGATCGCGACCTGGAACGTCAACTCCATCACCGCCCGGCTGCCGCGCGTCACCGAGTGGCTGCAGGCCAGCGGCACCGACGTCTTGTGCCTGCAAGAGACCAAGGTGGCGGCTGACGCGTTCCCTGGCGAGGCGTTCACCGACCTCGGCTACGACGTCGCCCACCACGGCCAGGGGCGCTGGAACGGAGTAGCGGTGGTGAGCCGGGTCGGCATCGACGACGTCGAGCGCGGCTTCCCCACCGATCCGGGGTTCCCCGACCACGAGACCCTTGAGGCCAGGGCCATCGGCGCCACCTGCGGCGGCGTCCGCGTCTGGTCGCTCTACGTCCCCAACGGGCGAACGCCTGACGACGCGCACTACGCGTACAAGCTTGCCTGGCTCGACGCCATCACCACGCACCTCAGCCCCCAGGTCGCGGCCCCCACGCCGCTGGCGCTCGTCGGCGACTTCAACATCGCCCCCACCGATGCAGACGTCTGGGACCCGGCGAAGTTCGTCGGCGCCACCCACGTGACCGATGCCGAGCGCACCGCATTCGAGGCCGTCAAACAACTGGGGCTGAGCGACGTATTCCCTCGAGCGTTGAAGGGCGACCACCCCTTCACCTTCTGGGACTACCGCGATGGTGCCTTTCACCGTGGCATGGGCATGCGGATCGACTTCGTCCTCGCGAACGCCGCCCTTGCGGACGCGGTCAACGACGCCTACGTCGACCGGGATGCCCGCAAAGGCAAGGGGCCCAGCGACCACGCGCCGGTGGTCGTCGACATCGACGTCTGAGCGTCCACCGGGTATGCACTCGGCGCGTAGGGTGTGACGAAGGGGTCACCCCCGGTGAGATCGATCGCCCGATCGGTCCACGTGCGGGCGAAGCCGCGACATCGATCGAGATCGCGGCCTACCGTGCAAGTTCCGTACCACTCGTCTGCTCCAGGGGGACCCGCACCCATGTCACGATCTCCATGGCGCTCGCTGCGCCGCACCAGCGCCGTCACCGCGCTGGCCGTCGCCGGGCTGCTGGCCTCTGGACTCGTCGGAACCGCCGAGGCGGCCAGGACGACTGTCACAGGAACGGTCAAGACCGATGCGGGCACGCCCGTCGCCGGCGTCAAGGTGAGCATCAAGGTCGGCAGCCGCAAGGCGGTGACCACCACGACCAATGCCTCCGGTGCGTTCTCGGCCAATGTCCGGACCGGCAATGCCAAGATCGGGCTCGTGAGCCCCGGCGCGCCGGTGGCTGACCTCCCCCAGTCGTGGCGCTTCAAGCGGATCGCCACGAGCATCAGCAACAACCAGGTGCTGAAGTTCTCACTTCCGCCCACCAGCAACGTCGCCGTGACAGTTCGGCGCAGCATGAGCACGACCCCGATCCCGGGTGCCGCCATCACCCAGTGCCTGGCGTCCACCAGCAGTGCCGACCGCTACGCCGTCCTCGCCGGCTCGACAAAGGTGGCGCCGCGGCAGAACTTCACCGGCGCCGTCACCGACGCCGACGGTCAGGTCACCCTGTCCTCGTTCAAGGACTCGTCACTCGGGCGCCTCTGCGCCGGGTTCGTCCAGACCGACGGTGGCGCCACGACCACCTACGCTGCACGCGGCCCGATCAAGGACGCCACGACCGACATCGCGATGAACATCTACGCACCGGTGGTCGTTCCCCAGGAGGGGGTCGTCCAGGACAGCACCGCCAGCGGTGCCGAGGGCATGAAGGTCGCGCTGCGATCGGCCGGCGGCCAGGTCGACTCCGTGAGCACGGTCACCTCGTCGACCGGTGACTTCCTCACTGAGATCGCCGAGGGTTCGGTGTTCGCCAGGTTCAGCAGTCGCTCCGTCTCCGGCACGACGGCTCCCCCGGCCAACATGCCGCGGTCGTTCAAGGCGACCATCGACGGCACTGCTGACGGCCTCACCCCGTGGGTGGTGCAGCTTCCTGCGACCGTCACCCTCACGGTCGAGGTGGTGAACGCCGATGGTTCACCCGTCAAGAACGCCGTCATCCGTCCGGCGTCCGGCGGGGTGCTCGACGCTGCCGACCCGGCCGCACTGGTTGCCGACCAACCTGATGCGCAGCTGAGCCAGCTCATCTACGGAGATGCGCTG
Source organism: Actinomycetes bacterium (assembly GCA_024644435.1). Taxonomy (GTDB): domain Bacteria; phylum Actinomycetota; class Actinomycetes; order JAHEKZ01; family JAHEKZ01; genus JAHEKZ01. The sequence goes on from JAHEKZ010000003.1 coordinate 23,744, forward strand.
AGCGACGAGGCGGGGATGACGTCCGCTCGGCTCTTCCCGGACTCCGCGCTCGGTGCCTTCAAGGTCACCAAGAACGCCGGTGGGGGAAAGACCAGGTCGATCGTCGTTGCGGCCGGAACCGTCCTGACCTCCAGCACCCAGATCACCGTGGTGCTGCCTCCAGCCTGATCCGCGGCGCCGTAGGCTGGCGGCCGTGACTCAGCCCTTGGTGGTCCGACCGATCACCACCGACGAGCACCTTGCGGTCGTCACCGATCGAAGCGGGTCATTCCTGCAGACGCCCGCGTGGGGCACCGTCAAGAGTGACTGGTCACACGAGAGCCTCGGTTGGTTCGACGGCGCCGAGCTCGTCGGTGCTGCGCTGGTGCTGTACCGCAGTGTCCCCCGATCTCGCCGTTCACTCGCGTACCTGCCGGAGGGTCCCGTCCTCGACTGGGCCCTGTACTCGACCCGAGACATCACCGCTCCGCTGCTTGAGCACCTCCGTGGTCGCAAGGTGTTCTCGGTGAAGATGGGTCCACCCGTCGTTGCTCGTCGCTGGAGCGCCGGAACCCTCAAGGCAGGCATCGCCGACGACAAGGCGTACGCCCTCTCCGATCTCACGCCCGACGAGGTGTCGGAGGCCGCTGAGTCGGTCGTCGCAGCGCTGAGCGCCGATGGATGGAGCCGGCAGAGCTCAGGAGCCGGGTTCGGCGACTTCCAGCCTCGCTACGTCTTCCAGGTGCCCCTCGCCGGGCGCACAACGGACGACATCTTCAGCGGCTTCAATCAGCTGTGGCGCCGCAACGTACGCAAAGCGGAGAAGTCGGGGGTCGAGGTCGCAGTTGGCGGCGCCGCCGACCTGCCGGAGTTCCACGCGCTCTACGTCGAGACCGCTGAGCGCGACAGGTTCACGCCGCGTCCGCTCAGCTACTTCCAGCGCATGTGGGATGCGATGCGCGCAGAGGGTCGCGACGATCGCCTCCGGCTCTACCTCGCCCGGCACGACGGACGCCTGTTGGCCGCAACGACGTGGGTGAAGGTTGGCACCCACGTGTGGTACTCGTACGGGGCCTCGTCCAATGAGGGACGTGAGTTTCGTCCGAGCAACGCCGTTCAGTGGCGCATGATCCAGGACGCACACGGCGCCGGTGCAGAGGTCTACGACCTGCGCGGCATCTCGGACACACTCGACCCGAAAGATCCACTCTTCGGCCTCATCCAGTTCAAGGTGGGAACCGGTGGCGAGGCCGTCGAGTACGTGGGTGAGTGGGACTATCCACTCAACCGCTTGCTGCACAAGGCATTCACCTACTACATGGAGCGTCGATAGCCGTGTTCGCCCTCCACGTCGAGTCGGAGCGGTGGCGCGCTCACGCAGCCTCGCTCACCCGACAGGTGCCCACGATCGTCCCTGTCGCCAAGGGGAACGGGTATGGGTTCGGACTTGCGATGCTCGGGGCCGAGGCCCAACGGCTCGCCTGCGACACACTGGCGGTCGGGACCCTCGACGAGGCCCCGTTGGTCCATGACGCATTCCGCGGTGATGTCCTGGTGCTGACACCTTGGCACCCGGCGATCGACCCGGAACCGGACGACGACAGCCGACTGGTCCTCACCGCGTCCTCGCTCGAGGCTGTTCGCGCCCTGGCTGGCCATGGCCGACGCGTCGTGGTCGAGCTGCTCACCTCGATGAGGCGCTTCGGGCTCGATGAAGAGGCGATCGCTACAGCCGTCCCCGACATCAAGCGCCTCGCGCTGTCTGGGTTCGCTCTGCACCTGCCGATCGACGACGGTGAGCTGTCACGCGTTGAAGAGATCAGCAGCTGGGTCAGCACACTGCGACGCCACCAGCTACCCACCGACACCCTGTGGGTGAGCCACGTGTCGCAGGACGAGCTCGCAACACTGCATCGCCGGCACCCCGAGACCACGTTTCGGCCACGCATCGGGACCGCTCTCTGGCTCGGCGCCCGCCAGACGTACCAGGCCCGGGGCACCGTCTTGGCCTGTCACCTGGTGCGCAGGGGAGAGCGGTACGGCTATCGGCAGCGCAAGGCCACCACTGCCGGGCACCTGCTCGTCGTCGGCGGCGGCACATCACACGGAGTCGCCCTGGCCGCCCCCCGGGCAGTCAAGGGTGTCGTACCCCGGCTCAAGCTGGCCGGCGAGGGCGGGCTCGAGGCTGGCGGGCGTGCACTCTCGCCCTTTCATGTGGGGGGCAAGCGCCGGTGGTTCGCCGAGCCGCCCCACATGCAGGTCTCGATGATCTGGCTGCCGGCGGAGGTCCCGTCTCCGGTGATCGGAGACTCGGTGCCGGTCGACATCCGGATGACGACGGCAACCTTCGACCGCGTCATCCTGCACTGAGTGGTGGGGTACCTTGGCGCCTCGTGGAGGGGCCTTTCGGCGACCGTGGGGGGTGGAGATGCGGATCAGACCGGGAAGCTCCCGTGATGTAGCCACGTTCACCCGGCTGTCCAACGCCCAGAGCCAATGGCTGCGCGGTGAGAACTCCTGGCAGGAGGACGAGCTCGCCGCAATCTTGATCAGCGCCACCGGCGAGCCGGCAGACAACGACCGCTACCTCGAGGTGGGTGGCGAGACCGTGGCCGCGGTGCATGTGCACATGAGCGAGCCCTACGCCAAGGGGACGATAAACCTAGCCCTCCCCCCTGGCAGGGACCGCGCCGACCATGCCCGAACGTTGATCGGTGCGGCCGAACGAATAGTGCGCAGCAGCCCCCACATGGCACCCGATGCGGCACTTCAGCTGGACGTCGCACGCGAAGACACCGAGCTGCGTGCCGTCGCCGAGGAGCTGGGGTTCGCCGTCATCCAGAAGATGACCAGTCTCGAAGGCGACATCCTCGATGCCCCGGCGCCTGCCTGGCCCGCCGATGTCGAGGTCGCCACCTTCAGCATCACCCGCGACCTCACCGCAGGCTACGACGTCATTCGGGAAACCTTCCCGCCCAAGCTCGGCGGATGGCATCTTTCCAAGGACGACTACGAGTACAGCGTGCAGAACGACCCCACGGCACTTCCGGGGCTGTCGGTGATCGTCCGCGACGCGCAAGGACCAGTGGCCATCGCACTGAACTTCCTGGACACCACCAAATCCAACACCGGGCTCACCGGAGCATTTGGCGTCCGCACCCGCAGGCAGCGTCAAGGGCTCGGGCACGCACTGCTCCTGGAGTCGTTCGACAGGTTTCGCAGCCGAGGTTGGGCTCATGCGCGCCTCGCCACCGTCCTCGGCAAGGATCTCGACGACGACAACTACACGCTCTTCACCGATGTCGGTATGCGGCCGCTCTTCGACGACCTCACTCTGGCAAAGACGGACATGACGTGGCCCTGAGCATCCGACCGGGTTCTCTCAACGATGCGGAGACCTTCACCTCCCTGGTCAACCAGCACCATGAGGCGTTCACGGGCGAGCCTCTGTGGAGTATCGAAGAGATGCGGGCCGTCCTGGTCACGGCAACCGCTGACCCTCACCGAGACGACCGGTACATCGAGCGTGACGGCGAGCCAGTTGCCGGTTTCCACACACGCTTCTACGAGCCTTTCGATGTCGGCCGAATCGACCTGGCGGCCCCACTGCAGCCCGAGCGGACCATGGTCGTCGAGATGCTCGTCGATGCCGCGCTCCGCGTCCTCCGGTCACGTGACACGGGCGACACGGTATCCATCGCGCAGACCACGGTTCCGGCCGAAGACTATGAAGTGCTGGAGGTGCTGCGCGGTCGTGGGTTCGACCCAACGGGGCGGTTGGCACTGCTCGAGATGCCGATCAAGCGGGTGCGCCGGTCTTCGCCGCCCGACGGAGTCACGATCGTTCCCTTCGTCATCCAGGATCACCTCGACGACGGCTTCACCATTCTCGACCAGTCCTTCCCGACGCCCGGAAGCAACTGGTACCTGGTCCGTGACGACTACGAACACATGATGCGAAACGACCCCACGGCGTTGGCTGGTCTGTCGTTGATGGCTTACCGCGGCGCAATGCCAGTCGGCATCTGCATCAACTTCATCGACACCATGCGGCCACAAGCCGGTCATATCGGCATGCTGGGGGTGGCGCAGTCAGAGAGACGGAGTGGCATCGGACGCGCACTCTTTGCCGAGTCACTCGCTGGCTTCGCTTTGCGAGGGTGGACGCATGCACGGCTCACCACCATCACGCCGGTGAGCGGCGTCGGCGGCGAGGATGCCGGTGGGTTCTTCCGCTCAGTGGGAATGACGACCGTGTACGACCACGACATCATGTCCAGACCCCTCGCCGGACCCCGATGACCTTCGACGCAGGGCGATGACGTCGCCGGCACCGTCGAGCACACCGCCGCCCGGGTCGTCCGCACCCAGACTGCTGCGCACCGGGTCATGGTCGGGCTGGAAGATGTCACGCAGCACGAACCCGCCGAACACCAAGGTGGCCCCGACGTGCAGACCAATCGCCGCCCAGTAGTACGCCTCCGGCAGTCCCTTCTCCGGTGTCGCCTGGCCGATGATGTACCACCAGACCGCGAAGAAGTAGACGACCTGCGCCGCCTGCCACCACACGAAGTCGAGCCACCGCGGGCGGGCCAGCACGGCCAATGGGATCAGCCATACGACGAACTGAGGCGAGTAGACCTTGTTGGTGATGGCGAACGCGGCCACGGTGAGAAAGACCACCTGATGCAGTCGGGGACGCTGCGGGGCGGCAAGGATCACCACGCCTATCCCGAAACAGAAGACGACGAAGACCCCTGCGGCCCACAGGTTGAGCTGACTGATTGGGGGGTCGAACGAGAAGGCATCTCGCGCCACCAACCACGGAGACCCGTAGTCGGCCCCACGCTCGGAAGAGAACCGGTAGAACCTGGCCCACCCGTCGAAACGAGCCAGCATGATGGGCAGATTGGCAGCCAGCCACATCACAACGGCGCCGCCCAACGTGAGCGCCCAGTAGCGCAGCCGTCCACTGCGAAGGCACAGCAGGAACAGCGGGCCCAGCACCAGCACGGGATAGAACTTGAACGAGGCTCCGGCACCGAGCAGCAAGCCGGCGAGCACCGGGTATCGCCGCGCCCAAGCCAGAAGTGCCAACGCCGTGGCCGCGACTGCCCACATGTCCCAGTTGATCGTGGCCGCCAGGATCATTCCAGGTGCCAGAGCCACCATCGCCGCGTCCCACGGGCGGCGTCGCACGGTTAAGGCGGTGGCCCACACCGTCAGTGCCAGGAGCAGTGCGATCGCGATCGCGTTGACGGAGTAGTAGACGCGCAAACGGGTATCGGCTGACCAGCCCTGCGAGATCGGCAATGCCGTCACGTACATGACCGCGCCGGTCAGTACCGGGTACTCGACCTCGACGTCCCCCGTGGTGGCCGGGTCCTCGACGTACGGGATCACTCCCTCATCGAGACCGCGCCCGGTGTACAGCAGGGGGATGTCGCTGTAGCAGCCCCGCGAGAAGATCTCATAGCCGTCGCCCCAGGCCTTGGTGGAACACGGCGAGTCGATCGCCGCGCCAAGTGCGGACGCCATGATCGCCAGGAGCAGGACGATCCGCAGCGGGCTCCACCACGAGCGTCGCGGATCTGCGCGGCGCCCCAGCGGACCTCCGATCGCCGTACTCGCACCGGCGACGAATGCGTCGTCATGTGACGGAGCCACGACTGCATCACGGCGTTCGCCGTCGCCACGGTCGTCACGAGTTCGCACGGACGTCATTGTGCCGTGCTGGCTGCGCATTCGGTCGGGTTCGTGCCCGTCACGGATTGGCTCCGCCGCCTCCGCCGCCGCCATCGCTCGGAGACGGAGTCGCCGTCGTCTCACTGGGTGACGGCTTGGGCGTCTTGCTCGGCGTGGCAGAAGACGTCGTCGGGCTCGGCTTCGCGCTGGAGGTCGTCGGCGACGGCGAGGGAGTGGGACTGGGCGATGTCGTCGGGATCGGACGGCCGGGGAAGGGGAGCACGTCCTCGCCCAGAAGGGCAGCGGCTGTGTAGGACGCCCAGATCTGGGTCGGGTAACCGCCACCGGTGAAGACCGGCTGGTATGCCACGCCATTGAGCGGAGCCAGCTTGTCGCGGCCCAGCTCACGGTGGAACGCGACAGCCGTGACCATCTGCGGCGTGTAGCCGACGAACCAGGCCGTCTTGCCCTCGTGGTTACCGGTCTTGCCGGCAGCCGGACGGCCAACGGCCGCTGCGTTGGAACCGGTACCGCCTGAGACCACGGACGCGAGGTCGTACGTCACTTCGTTGGCGATGCTGGAGGGGAAGCCTCGCTGCTCTTTCACCTCTGCCTCGTACAACAGGGCGCCATCTGCATCGGTCACCTGCTGCACCGTGAACGGTTGGGTCTGCACTCCCTCATTGGCGAACGTGCCGTAGGCGCTGGCCATGGCCAGAGGTGACCACGCAGCCGATCCGAGGGTGATCTGGGGGCTGATGTCCAGAGACCGTGTTGCCAGTCCGGCCTCCTTCGCCGCCTGGGCCACCTCTGCGGGACCCATCTGCTGTGTCAGGTCCAAGAACGCGGTGTTGACCGACTGCTGGGTCGCGTACTGCAGGGAGATGGCCGAGCCATAGCTCTGACCACCCTGGTTCTCAAAACCCTCGGTGAAGCCGTCGATGTAGAAGGGGGAGTTGCCGTTGAAGGTGCTTTCCAGGGTGAAACCGTTCTGCAGAGCCGCAGCAACCGTGAACGCCTTGATCGTCGACCCCACCGGCACCGGCGCCAGGGCATTGTTGAACTGGCTCTTCTCCCACTTCTTGCCGCCGTACACGGCGACGATCCCCCCTGTTCGAGGGTCAACGGACATCAGCCCAACCTCGACACCCTTGTTCGGCGCTGGGGGAAATCCCTCGGTCACCGCCGTCTGGGCGGCGTCCTGCGCCTGCTCGTCGAACGTGGTCGTGACGCGGAGCCCACCACCGTCGATCTCCGCGTCACTGAAGCCGAGGTCCAATAGCTCGTCGCGCACCATGTCGAGCATGAACCCGGTCTGCCCCTGGTACGAGTTGAGCGCCCGTGGGTCAGCGATCTTCGGCAGCCGCTTGACGGCCGCGGCGTCCGCCTCGTCGATCCACCCCTGCTCCACCATCCCGGGGATGACGTAGTCGAGCACTCGGGCCTTCAACGCCTGCTTCTCGTCCTTGCCGTCGGCCGGGTCGTAGCTGCTCGGCGCCCGGATGACCGCCGCGAGCACCGCGCCCTGGGCCACGTTGAGGTCCTGCACGTCCTTGCCGAAGTAGGCCTGGCTCGCTGCCTGGATGCCGTAGGCGCCTCGCCCGAAGTAGATGGTGTTGAGGTAGTTCTCCAGTACCTGTTCCTTGCTCTGCCCGCGGGCGAGCTTGATCGCGAGAATCGCTTCCTTCACCTTGCGCGTGATGGTCCGTTCCTGCGTCAGGTAGGCGTTGCGCGCGTACTGCTGGGTGATCGTCGAACCGCCTTGGGTGTCTCCCCCCCGAATGTTGTTCCACAGCGAGCGGGCGATGCCCACCGGTGAAATGCCCTCATTCTCGTAGAAGCCGCGGTCCTCGGCGGCCAGCACTGCCAGCTCGACGTGGTCGGGAACGTCATCAAGCGTCACGATCACGCGGTTCACGTCTGCATACCGTCCGATGACGCCATCACCGTCGTCGTAGTAGACGACTGAGGTCTCGGCAGTGGCGAGGTCGTTCGGTGCCGGGACATCGATCATCAGGTAGAGGGCGGTGAACGCCGCGGCCCCGGCCGCCATCCCCAGGGCGAACAGGCCGAGGACCTGGCGCCAGGAGGGCACGAATCGGCGCCAGCCGGTTCGCGCACTGCGGGGGTAGTCGATGCGCACGCGGGGGCCTCTCGATGAACTGGGAGTCGAGTCGAACCTGTAGACGGTGACCAGGTTCTTCGCTCAGTCTGACGGACTCAGAGGCGTGGGCGTTCCGCGCCCCGCCGATGTGACGCTCCCGTCACAGCACCGGATCTCCGCGGTGGGCCCGCAGGGGTCTCCTCGGCGTCCCGTCGCCGAGGACGTACGTGGTGGTGAGGTAGTTCCACGAGCACCCGCGGCAGACCTCGACGACGTAGACCCGGAACTCGCCGAACTCACGCGCCATCAGGTCGAGCTCACGGGGAGCCCGAATGCGCCCCTGGTAGGGGCCCAGCTCGTCGCCGAAGACATAGCTCAGCTCGGTCAACCGCTCGCCCCGGCAGACCGGGCACGGACGCCCGGCGGGGACACCGTGGTTCTCAGCCGCCCGCAGGAGGTAGGGGTCGGCGTCGCACAGGTCTGAGGTGAAGGCGTGGCCCCGCTGCAGGTCGGCCAGCGTTGCCCGACGCTGCAGGGCGTAGTCGATCACCGCCCGCTGCGACCACGGGGAGCGCTGCTGTCCCTGACTCGCCACACCACGAGGGTAAGTGTCGGCCCGCAGCCCGTCGATTTGCGCAGACCTCGGCCTCCGCGTATCGTTCCGACGCATCGCATCGATGTATCGTCGCGATACATCAGCGATCTGTACCAGCATCCCGGGAGGAGAGCAGTGGCCAAGCGCAGTGGCGTCCTCGAGCTGGCGGTGCTCGGGCTCCTGCATGAGTCTCCGATGCACGGCTACGAGCTCCGCAAGCGGCTCTCGAGCCAGCTCGGAGCTTTCCGCGCCCTCTCGTACGGCTCGCTCTACCCGTGCCTGAAAGAGCTCGTCCGGCAGGGTCTGATCGCCGAGTCCACCGATCCTGACGCCAGTGGCACCCGCCGGTCGAAGATCGTCTACCAGCTCACAGCCGACGGTAAAGAGCATTTCCAGCAGCTGTTGGCCGAGTCGGGCCCCGCGTCCTGGGACGACGAGAGCTTCGGCGTGCGCTTCGCCTTCTTCGGTCGTACCGACGCCGACACACGCATGCGCATCCTCGTCGGACGCCGCGGCCGCCTCGAGGAACGCCTCGACAACCTGCGGGGCTCGTTCTCCCGCACCCGCGAGCGGCTCGACGACTACACCACGGCGCTTCAGAACCACGGCCTCGACTCGGTCGAGCGTGAAGTTCGCTGGCTCAACGAGCTGATCGACGACGAGGCCAACCGCAAACAGACCAGCACACCATCAAGCTCCGAGGCGCTCAGCCTCGGGGACACGACAAAGGAGTAACCATGGGTTCGGTACGCGTAGCCATCGCGGGCGTGGGCAACTGCGCCGCGTCGCTCGTGCAGGGCGTCGAGTACTACAAGGACGCCGACCCCGCGGCGAGCGTCCCCGGCTTGATGCATGTGCAGCTCGGCGACTACCACATCAGCGACATCGAGTTCGTTGCTGCGTTCGACGTGGACGCCAAGAAGGTCAGCCAAGACCTGGCGCACGCCATCGTGGCGAGCGAGAACAACACGATCAAGATCACCGACGTCCCGCCGACCGGCATCTCCGTGCAGCGTGGTCCGACCCTCGACGGCCTCGGCAAGTACTACCTCGAGACCATCACCGAGTCTGACGATGAGCCGGTCGACGTCGCTCAGGCACTGCGCGACGCCAAGGCAGACGTCCTGGTCTGCTATCTGCCCGTCGGATCCGAGGACGCCGCCCGCTACTACGCCCAGGCGGCCATCGATGCCGGTGTCGGCTTCGTGAACGCGCTCCCGGTCTTCATCGCCGGTACCAAGGAGTGGGCCGACAAGTTCGAGGCAGCAGGCGTACCGATCGTCGGCGACGACATCAAGTCCCAGGTCGGCGCCACCATCACGCACCGCGTCCTCGCCAAGCTCTTCGAAGACCGCGGTGTCATCGTCGACCGCACCATGCAGCTCAACGTCGGCGGCAACATGGACTTCAAGAACATGTTGGAGCGCGAGCGCCTCGAGTCGAAGAAGATCTCCAAGACCCAGGCCGTCACCTCGCAGCTCAAGCACGACCTCGGCAAGGACAACGTGCACATCGGCCCGTCCGACTACGTCGCGTGGCTCGACGACCGCAAGTGGGCGTTCGTCCGCCTCGAGGGTCGCGCCTTCGGCGACGTTCCGCTCAGCCTCGAGTACAAGCTCGAGGTGTGGGACTCACCCAACTCCGCCGGTGTCATCATCGACGCCGTCCGATGCGCGAAGATCGCCATGGACCGCGGAATTGGCGGCCCGATCCTGTCGGCCAGCAGCTACTTCATGAAGTCACCGCCTGTGCAGTACTACGACGACGACGCACGCAACGCCGTCGAGGCCTTCATCGCGGGCACCGCCTGACACACTGAGCGAGAAGAAGTGGGGTCCGGTTTCCCGGACCCCACTTCTTGTTTCCTCCCCCCGGAGACTTCTCCGCGCTGGGCGCGCCTATCCGTTGCCTACCGCCAAATACAGCCGGTAGTTGGTGTAGTTCGTCGTCCAGCCGTTGTACAACACCAGGCGGGTGTCGTTGTCGTAGTACATCGGTGCCGGTGAGTCGTTCAGGTTCTTCTTGTTCTTCGCCGTTGGCTTCGCCAGCAGCGTCGGAGCGTCGAACGTCACTCCGCCGTTGGTGGACTCAGTCCAGTACAGGCCAATCCGCGTGGACTTGACGTTGTAGTCGCATCCGTCGAGCTCACACATGGGAACTGCAAGTCCAACAGTGCTCGCCCCGTTCAACGCCGGCGCGATGCTGTAGGACGCGTCGTACGTGGTGCCACCGATGGTCGACGGCAATGAGATGACCTTCTTGGCTACGAGCGTCGCGTTTCCGCTACCGCCGGAGTACTCGGCGTAGTAGACCCCGTCGTTCTCGTTCCAGGTGAGACCGATCCGGTCTCCTTCAACGTCACACTGCGACCAGCCACGGTCTGCACCAGCAGAGGAACCCACGGCCACAGTTGATCGCCAGGTGTTACCGCCGTCGTTGGACGTCCGGATGTTCACCTTGTTGTTCGAGATCCAGCTGACCACGGCGTTGTTGCCACCGGAGCAGATGGTCGGCCAACCAGCGAATCCGGCGGCGGGATCGTCGGGGTCGATACGGTTTGTCGTACCGGCCGTCGTCGAGTTCCAGGTGGCTCCGGCATCGGTGCTCTGACGCACAATCACCTGACCATTGTTCGCATTGGTGTATGCGACCAGAACCTTGTTGCCCGCACCCGACACGACCGGGTAGTCGACGCGACCGCTCTTGCCGGTGAGGTTCTTGACCTTCTGCCACCCACTGCCCTTGATGAAGGCGCGGAACTGGGCCCGGCGCGGCTTGGTCACGTCGTAGTTGTCGTACGACTTCCAGGTGAGCCAGGTGGTGTACACGTTGTTGTTGGTCTCACCGGTGGCCAGCGATCCGGCCTCGCCGTGAATCGACTTGCCGTTCACCCGCTTGGCCTTGCCCCAATTCGTCGCACCGGTGGTGCCGTTGACGGAGGCCTTGGCCACGTAGATCCCTTGGTAGGGGCCCGCGTCGCTGGCCCAGGTGCCACCGGGCTTGTCGGTGGTGTAGGCCGCCCACACGTTGCCTGCCTTGTCCTTTCCGAAGTTACCGCCGTAGCTCCAGGTAGCTGCACCGAAAACCTGACCGACAGTCGTGCCAGCGTTCGGAGCAGGCGTCCAGCTCGTCGCCGCCCAAGCGGCCGGTGCTGCCACACCGACGGCAAGGGCCACGACGCCGAGGCGCGTGGTCCATCGCATACGTGATGCCATGAAGATCTCTCCATTTCTTCCGACGTACATCCCCTCAGACGCCGTCGGAATCCCTCCACGAAACCCCCCGGATCCCTGCCCGGAGAGTGGCCCCGACGCTTCTCCCGTTGGTAGGAGGCGTCAATACGACCGAGTGGCGTGCCACAGCGTGGAACGTACTCCTTTTCGTATAAACTGATTATTCACTCAGGACGTTTTGGCACCCTCCGTAGGCACTGGGTCACAGCGGGTGAAATCGGACAGTCCCCGCCTGCCGGGCCCTAGGCTCGCCGCGATGGTCACCTCACATGTACGCGAGCTGGCGGGCCTCGTCGGGTTCCGCGCTCTCCTGCGCGTGCGTCTGATCGGTCAGACCGCCGACGGACTCGCTCAGGCGGGGTTAGTAGGCGTCGTGCTCTTCGCCCCCGAACGCGCGGCTTCACCAGGGCGCATCGCGCTCGGATTCGCCGTTCTGCTCCTCCCTTTCAGTCTCATCGCACCGCTTGCTGGTGTCCTGCTCGACCGTTGGTCGCGCGTGCGGGTGCTGGCCTGGGCGAACGTCGGGCGCGCACTCCTGCTGGCCGTCACCGCCATCGCCGCGTCGACCTCATCCTCGGAGATCGTGGTCTTCGGCAGCGCCCTCGTGGCGATCGGCCTGAACCGGCTGATCCTCGCTGCGCTCGGCGCTTCGCTGCCCCGTACCGTCCCTCTCCAGCTTCTGGTGTCGGCCAATGCGCTCGCCCCAACCCTTGGGACCGGAGTAACTGTGGTGGGGGCGGCCGCCGGGTTCGCGTTGCGAGGCTGGCTCGATGGCTTCGGCGCCGGTTCGCCCTTCCTCGCCGCCGCCGTTGGCTACCTGCTCGCCGCACTGGCGACCCGTGCGTTCGCTGCGGCTGACCTCGGCCCCGATCTGGGGAGCACCGACAGACGCGACGCTCGCCCGGGCGCCCTCACCTCAGCGTGGTCCGACGTGCGCTCCGGCCTGAGGCACATTGCACACTCAGGTCCGGCCCGGCGAGCACTGGCGGCCATGGG
>JAHEKZ010000003.1:36435-38381 GCA_024644435.1 Actinomycetes bacterium
CTGCATGATCTGGTTGCCATCGAGGTCGGGTCTGATGGACGCGAGCTCCTCCGCCTCGGCCAGCGCCGCGATGCGCTCCTCCAGGTGGCTGTACGCCGCTGCGAGGGATGCCGCCTTTCGTCGGTTCCGCGTCGTGCAGTCCGCCCTGGTCAAGGCGTGCAACCGAGGGAGCAGCGGCCCGGCGTCCCTGACATACCGTCGCACCGCCGAGTCGCTCCACTCGCCATCGGCATACCCGTGGAACCGCAGGTGCAGCTCGACGAGCTGGGCGACGTCGTCGATCAAGTCCTTCGGGTAGCGAAGCGCCTTCAGCCGCTTGCGGGTGAGCCGGGCACCGACCATCTCGTGGTGGTGGAACGACACCCCGCCACCGTTCTCGAACCGGCGGGTCGCCGGCTTGCCGATGTCGTGCATGAGGGCGGCCAGGCGCAGCGTGAGGTCGGGTCCGTCAGGCTCGAGGTCGATCGCCTGCTCGACCACGATGAGGGTGTGGTCGTACACGTCCTTGTGCCGGTGGTGCTCGTCGATCTCGAGCTGCAGCGCGGGCAGCTCGGGGATGAAGTGGTCGGCGAGCCCGGTGTCCACGAGGATGCGGAACCCGGCGCGGGGGTTGTCCGAGAGCACCAGCTTGGTGAACTCGTCCCTGATCCGTTCCGGCGACACGATCTCCAGCCGGTCGGACATGGCGGTGACCGCAGCCAGAACGGGCTCCTCGACCTCGAAGTCGAGCTGCGCGGCAAACCGCGCGGCGCGCAGCATGCGCAGCGGGTCATCGTCGAAGGAGTCCTCGGGGCGTCCGGGGGTGCGCAACGTGCCGGACGCGAGAGCGGCCACTCCGTCGAACGGATCGACGAACCGAAGGTCGGGCAACGCGACTGCCATGGCGTTCACCGTGAAGTCCCGGCGCCCCAAGTCTCCTTCGAGCGAGGTTCCGTACTCCACCACCGGCTTGCGGGACTCACCGTCGTACTGCTCGGTGCGGTAGGTGGTGATCTCACACGTCAGCTGTCCAACCCGGCACCCGATCGTGCCGAAGGCCTTGCCGATGTCCCAGATGGCATCCACATGACCCGCCAGCAGGCGTTCGACCTCGTCGGGGTGCGCTGACGTCGTGAAGTCGAGGTCGGTGCCCAGACGCCCGAGCAGTGCATCCCGGACCGATCCGCCCACCAGACTGATCTCGAAGCCCGCATCGGCGAAGTGCCCGCCCAGCGCGCTGATCACGGGGGAGACCCGAACCAGCTCGGCAATGGCACGCTCGCGGGAAGCCGACGCTGAGGAGGGGGACACGAGGGGCCAGCCTATCCGGAGGTTCAGCCGGGGGCCCAGGCCGCCGATCTAGCCCAGGTGACGTCACAGGTGCCCGTGGACCCGACGGGTGAGGAGTCGGCGGGATTCGCGCAGGCCGTGCAGCAGGTCGCTGGCTGGTGCGCCCTCGTCTACGCCCTCGTGAACCCCGTAGCCCTCATGCTCCTGGTCAGGTCAGCGGAGCCACCGCTCACCTCCACACAGGTCACCACTCTGATCGTCTGCTCGATCCTGGCGCTCGTGGGCGCCCTCTGGTTCCTGGCACGTCCACGCCTCGACCTTGCCCTGCCCTGGCTGGGACGCCACGCCCGCACCCTCGACGGCATCGAGCTGATCTTCTTCGTCGTCGTGATCACGGCCCTCACGGTGGCTGCGGGGGGCACCGCCAGCTGGCAGTGGCTCTTCCTGGTCTTCGTGATCGTTCTTGCTGCCGTCTCCCTCTCGTTCGCTTGGACATCGGCGCTGGGCCTGCTGTCGATCGCCGGCTTTCTCGGTTCTGCCGCACTCACCGGCACCATGGGGCCCGAATATGCCTTCCAGAACCTCACGGCCATCCTCGGCATCGGGCTACTCAGTGTCTTCTCGTCCCTGCTGGCCCGCGCACTGCGCCTTGCACGCGAACAGGTGGAGGACCAGCG
>JAHEKZ010000003.1:38481-69172 GCA_024644435.1 Actinomycetes bacterium
TGGGGCCCGAATATGCCTTCCAGAACCTCACGGCCATCCTCGGCATCGGGCTACTCAGTGTCTTCTCGTCCCTGCTGGCCCGCGCACTGCGCCTTGCACGCGAACAGGTGGAGGACCAGCGTCGACGACTGGCGTCCGAGGTGGCCGGCCTGACTTCGGCCCTCGGTGAGCTGGCCCAGGGCGACCTGACGTCCGCGGCGAATCGCTCCACCTCCGCGACCAGTGTCGAGGACCGCAGAGTGGCGCAGGTGTGGATCTCGCTCGACACCGCCCTTGGCTCGATGCGGAGCCTGGTAAGCAGGGTCCACCTGGCCGGCGACGAGTTGGCATCGAACGTGCACGGCTTGCACAACGCCGCAGCCAGCGCCGCGATCGGACACACCCAGCAGGCCGCTGCCATCGCGCAGACGACCGCCAGCATGCAGGAACTGGCTACCACCGCCGACCAGATCGCCGAGACCGCCCGTTCGGTGTCAACGGCCGCCGCCGACGTCACCGCCGCGTCATCGACCGCGCAGCAGGTCGTCGCCGGAGCCTCTGCCCAGATGACCGACATCTCAGCCCGCGTCGCGTCGATCGCGGACGAAGCCCGGGACCTCGATGTCGCCGGGGCGGAGATCGGCCGGATCACTTCTGTGATCGACGAGCTCTCGGACCAGACCAACCTGTTGGCTCTGAACGCCGCCATCGAGGCGGCTAGGGCCGGAGAGCACGGCCGGGGGTTCGCGGTCGTGGCCGCTGAGGTGCGCACGCTCGCCGAACGCGCCCACGAGTCAACGCGGCAGATCGAGCAGATCGTGCATCGCATCCGCACGGGTACCGCGTCAACGCTCCTGGCCTCCGAGGCTGGGGAACGGGCCGCCGCCGCAGGGCGTACGCACGTGGTGGAGATGGAGGAGGTGTTGAAGCGGATCATCGCTGTTGCCGACGACGCCGACCAGGCCGCTGGACAGATCCAGCTGGCGACACAGCAACAGACCTCCGCCTCACATCAGGTCGTCGGGGCGATCGAGCAGGTCGCCTCCGTTGCGCAGGAGCAGGCGAACGGCCAGCGACAGCGGGCCGAGACGCTGGCACGTCTCGACTCCATGGCGGCCGAGCTGCGGACCAGCATCGAGTCGTTCCGGTTCGAGTAGGTGCAACCGCGTACGGGGGAGTGTGGAGGTCGGCGCGCCCTAGATTGCTGACTACGATCGCCACATGACGTCCACCCGTCGTCGTCCGGCGCGCGGCGTCTGGCGATGGCTCGGCCTGCTGCTGGCCCTGTCGGCCGCGGCACTGTTGCTGACTCCGGGTGGCGGTGCCAGTGCGGAGCCGATCAAGACCTCCCTGCAGCTCACGTCGCTCACGCCGATATCTCCGCAAGGCGGATCGACCGTCCGGGTAAAGGGCACCTTCGTCTCGAACCGCACACTCGACGACGTCGTCGTACGTCTGCAGGTGGGGACGACAGCCTTCGTCTCTCGCATCTCGATCGCCGACGCCGCCTCCAACCCTCCCTTTACCACCCCGGTACCGGGGGCCGAGGACGACCTTCGAAAGGTTCGCCGTGGCCAGCAAGAGAAGTTCAGCATCGCGGTGCCGGCCGAGGCCCTCCCCTTCAGTGCAGCTGGCGTCTTCCCGCTGAGCGTCGTGGCGGTCGACGGCCAGAGCGGCGCCGTGCTTTCCGAGACCAGCACCTTCCTGCCCTGGGCACCGGAGACAGTGTGCGCGTGCGAGAGTCGGCTACTGATGTTCTGGCCGCTGGTCGGCCAGCCCGCCCGCGACTCCACCGGCACCGTCGTCAACAACGGTCTGCAGACCTCCACTGCACCCGGCGGTCGGCTCTCCACATTGGTGCGCGCAGGCGCGACCGCCCCCGCAACGTGGGTCGTCGACCCAGCCCTGATCGACGCCGCCGCGGCCCTCAACACAGCCAGCTCCGACCAATGGCTGTCGGCCTTCTCCAGTGCCGCTTCTACGCGGGGCGTGATCACGCTCCCGTACGGAGACCCTGACGTTGCGGCGGTATCGGCCGCGGGCCGACCCGGCTTCTTGCAGCAAGGGCAGCGCAAGGGTGACCGGATCTACCAGCGAGTGGTCGGCGAGGCCCCGCGATCTGACATGTCGTGGCCGGCCGACGGTGCGGGGGACGACCGGGTCATCGCTACATCGGGGCGGGCCGGCGACGCGTTCGTCCTGCTGGCAGAGCAGAACGCTCCCCAGATCACCCCGCTCACCTATACGCCCTCGGGGCGGATCGCCTGGGAGGACCCGGCAGTCGACGTCCTGCTTGCCGACGGACCGGCGAGCGCTCTGGTGGCCACCCCCGCAGACACCACCACCGACGTGCTTCTTTCCAGGCAACGCTTCCTCGCCGAGACTCTGCTGCATGCGCTCGAGATCCCCGACCCCCGACTGC
This sequence comes from Actinomycetes bacterium, assembly GCA_024644435.1. GTDB lineage: Bacteria > Actinomycetota > Actinomycetes > JAHEKZ01 > JAHEKZ01 > JAHEKZ01. Next base: position 40,883 of record JAHEKZ010000003.1, read on the forward strand.
TCGTGATTGCGCCACCCCGGCGGTGGGACCCGTCAGCGCAGTGGGCCGACGAGCTGGTGCAGGCCATCAGACGCGCGCCCTGGCTGAAGTCGGTGTCGCTCGACGAGGCAGTTCGACCTGGCGCGCCCACTGTCGAACGGGCAGCTCCTTCGGTCCCCCAGCTCTCGCTGGATCGGCAGTTGCCAGGCGACATGGTGCTCGCTGCCCAGCGCGGTCTCACCGACAACCGCCGCCTCGCCGCCATTCTGACGCGGCCCCGCCAGCTCTCTGGACCGATCGAGGATGCCCTCTTCACGTCGGTGAGCACTGCCTGGAGATCCGACCCCGCCGCCGCCGAGGCCGCCCAGGGCGCCACGCTCGATCGGCTGGCATCGCAGCGCAGCCGAGTGCGCATCGTGTCGAAGGGAGGGACGCTCGGCGACAGCAGCGGCTCGTTCCCCATCACCGTTCGTAACCAGCTCGACCAGGCGGTCGTGGTACGCGTTGCCGTGACGTCCACCGACCCACTGCGGCTGCGGGTCAAGGGCCCCGATGAACGGATCCGCATCGCGTCTTCGCGATCGGTAAGTGTCGAGGTCGCACTTGACGCCGTCACCAGCGGCCGGCTCTCCTTCGACGCCCAGCTGCGCACCCCGAAGGGGGCCGCCTACAACGAACCGGTCAACGTCGCCGTCGACGTCAAGGGGTTCGGAACGATCACCTTCGTGATCTTCGGCGTCGCCGTCGCGCTGCTCGTACTGGCGGCGGCCATCCGACTGTTCCGCCGGTTCCGCGCCGCTCGGCAGGCTGCGGCATGACCGACACCCCGCCCGACAACAGATCAGCGCTCAGATCCAGCTCGCTGATGGCGGCGGGAACCATCACCTCCAGGATCACGGGCCTGCTGAAGAACACCGCGCTGCTCGCGGCGGTCGGCAGCGGCGTCTTCGCCGACACGTACTCGGTCGCGAACACCCTGCCGACGATCGTCTACATCCTGCTGGTCGGCGGGGCAATCAATGCCGTCTTCATCCCGCAGCTCGTCCGGCACATGGGCTCGGACCAGGACCAGGGCCTGGCGTACGCCCAGCGACTCTTCAGCGCCGTCGTGCTGGCTCTGGGCGTCATCACCGTGGTCTCTGTCATCGCCGCACCGTGGTTGGTCCGGTTGTACTCCTCCGGCTGGAACAGCAACGACGTCGAGGTCGCCACCGCGTTCGCGCGCCTGCTGCTTCCGCAGATCTTCTTCTACGGGGTCTTTGCCCTCGTCTCACAGATCCTCAACACCCACGGCCGGTTCGGTGCCCCGATGTTCGCCCCGGTGGTGAACAACGTCGTGACGATCGCCAGCGCCCTCGCATTCCTTGTCGTGGCGGGAACCGGGACCACTACCAAGACGGTCACCGACACCGAGGTCCTGCTGCTGGGCCTCGGCACCACCCTCGGCGCGGTCCTGCAGGCACTGGTGCTCTGGCCAGCACTCCGGCGTTGCGGTGTCAGGCTGCGCCTACGGTCAGACCTCAAGGGCCAAGGGCTTGGCACCGCCTGGGCCTTGGCCCGGTGGGCCATCGTCCTCGTGCTCGTCAACCAGCTCGGAACGCTCGTCATCATTCGCCTGGCCACCGGGATCAACGCCGAGTCGAACACCGACGCCGGTGCGGCGGTCTACCAGATGGCTTTCGCCATCTTCATGCTGCCGCAGTCCGTGATCACGGTGTCCCTGGTGACTGCCCTGCTCCCACACCTGTCGAAGCAGGCCGCGGCTGGCCAGTTCGACGCCATGCGCGAGCGGGTGGGTTGGGCCCTGCGTACCTCAGGCTCGCTGATCGTTCCTGCATCAGCGGCGTTCATCGTGCTCGGCATCCCCATCTCCGTACTGCTGTTCCGGTACGGCTCCTTGAACCTCGAGGCCGCCCGACTGCTGGGCCTGACGCTCAGCGCCATGGCCTTCGGCCTGCCTGCGTTCAGTGCGTACTACGTCCTGATGCGCGCTTTCTACGCACTCGAGGACACCCGCACTCCGACCTTCAACGCCATGGTGCTCAACGGCTCCAACGTGCTGCTGGCTCTGGCTGCGGTCCAGTGGGTGCCGGCACAGCAGGCGATCCCGGCCCTCGGCTTGGCGTACGCCCTCTCCTACTGGATCGGGCTGGCCACCCTGGCCCCACAGCTGCGGCGACGACTCGACGGCATCGACGGCTACCACGTCGTTCGCACCTACGTGCGGGTCACCCTCGCCTCGGTACTCGCGGCCCTGTTCATGGTCGTCGGAGTCGTGGTGGCGGAGACGCTGGTCGGGCGGGCGGTCGATCTCACGAGCAGCCTGGTCATCGTGGCCAGCGGGCTCGCCGCTGGAGGCGTCGGCTACCTCGTGGGCGTTCGTGTCTTCCGGATCACCGAGATCAGCGATGTCCTGGGCCTCCTCGCCGGACGCCGCTGACTCGCAGGGGTCGAAGGGCTGACGGCCGAACAACCCGTTCAGACTGCTCAAGACGGGCTAGTCATCTGTCGAAACTGCTCCCATGACGACTGCCATGACGACTGCGTGGGCGCGTCTGCGCGCTGACGACCGCGGCAGCATCGTCTTCGGCTGGCTCGGCCGGCTGACACTGATCCTCACCGTGGTCGGGTTGATCTGTTTCGAGGTCCTGTCGATCGTGGTTACCCGGGTCGGGCTCGAAGACATGGGTCAGACGGCGGGCGACCGGGCCCTCACCGTCTACGCCGAAAGCGGCGACGCCACGCTCGCCTACTTCGCCGCCGACCAGTACGTGTCCAAGGAGGGCGCCACGCTGGTCAAGAAGTCGTTCACCGTCTCAGACGAAGCGGTCTCCTTCGACCTCAAGAACACTGCCCCGACGCTCGTGCTCTTCCGGCTCGATGCCACCGCCGACCTCGCTGAGGTGCACACCACGATCTACGCCGAGCCGTTCGTGCAGTCCAGCTCGTCACCGTGAATCGACGGGTCGGCGCAGCCACCGCTCTTGCTGTGACCCTGCTGCTCCCGCACGGCGCCGCCGAGGCAACGGCGCCAACGGTCGCCGCCGTCCGTACTGCTCCCGATCTCGAGTCGCTACAGGGTCAAGCCGATGCGCTCCGGGCTCAGCTCGACGAGCTTCGCGCCCGCGCAGAGTGGACCGAGGAGCGACTAGCCAACGCACGTGAACAGCTCGCTGCAGCGGCCTCTCACGAGATCACAGCTGATGAACAGCTGGCGACGCTGCAGGGCGTCAGCACGGCGGCCGATATCGACATCGCCCATCGGGTGCGGGCGATCGAACAGTCAGGCGGAGCAGCCGCCCTCTACTCACAGGCCCTGACTGCCGACGCCATCACCGACGTGACGAGCAACGTTGCCGCCCTCAATGGCGTGCTCGCGACCGACCTCGTGCGCGCCTCGGACGCCGATATCGCACGCGACCAGATCGCCGGGGTACGAGAGCGGCTCGACTCGATCTCGGACGAGCGGGCAGTGCTCTCTGCGCGGGCCCGCACCCTTGCCCAACAGGCGCGCGGGCTGGTGGCCGACCAACGGGAGCTCGTCGCTGCGGCCGACGCTCGGGTCTCCACGCTCGTCGAGGCCATGGAGCGACGAGCCGAGCGCGCCACCTCGTCCCCGGTCGTGCCGTGGACCGGCACCGTGCCGGAAGGCCCGACCCCCTATGCGTCTCCGGCGATCGCCGCCGCCCTCAGCAAGCTGGGGTCACCGTATGTGTGGGGGGACGCCGGTCCCTCGACGTTCGACTGCAGTGGACTCATGCAGTGGTCGTACCTGCAGGCGGGACTCGTCCTGCCCAGAGTGTCAAGCGACCAGTGGCTGGCCACGACACCCGTGCCGCAGAATCAGATGCAGCCGGGGGATCTCTTGGTCTACGCCTACGACCTCAATGACGCACGCACGATCCACCACATCGCCATGTACATCGGGAACGGACAGATGATTCACGCACCGCATACCGGTGATGTCGTCCGGGTCGTGCCGGTCTACTACGACGGCTTGTACGGCGTCGGGCGTCCTGGTCTCTGACCACACCACACCCAGGCAGTACTTTCGTCCCAATGGAACGTCTCGCCGGCCGCTACGACCTCGACTCCGAGGTCGCTCGTGGTCGTGGTCGAACCCTGTGGCACGGCCACGACATCGTGCTCGACCGGTCAGTGGGCGTGCTGCTGCTCGACCCGGGCCACCCGCACGCCGACGAGGTGCGCCGCGCAGCCCAACGCGCTGCCGCTGTTGAGCACCCTGGCTTGCTGCGCGTCATCGACACCGCCGAGGACGATGGGCGGGTCTTCGTCGTGACGCGCTGGCTGGCCGGCTCGCCACTGAGCGAACAGCTGGCGGTGGCCCCGCTCGAGGCCTCCGATGCCCGGAACGTGGTAGGTGCCGTGGCCGACGCACTGGCCGCGGCCGCCACGGAGGGCGTCCACCATCTGGTCCTCGACCCTCGCGATGTGCTGATCACCGACCACGGGGTCGTCGTCGTCGGGATCGGGGTGCGGGCCGCGCTTGAGGGCGTCCCCGACGACGAGGACGCCGAACACGTGGACGCGTGGCGGATCGGTGCCCTTCTCTACGCCTCGCTCACGGCCAAGTGGCCGGGGTACGCCTGCGCCGGCCTGCCTGGCGCCCCGGTGGTGGGTGGGCGTGTGGCGCGGCCGAGACAGGTACGCGCGGGAGTGCCCGACGACCTCGACGACCTGGCCTGGCGAGCGCTCAACCCCGACGTCCCCGAGCCACTCGACTCACCGGCTGCGATCGCCGCTGCCCTGGTGCCGGTCAACGAGCCAGAAGGCGGTGAACCCCAGAACGCCGACATGCCGCGCAACATCTGGCGCTGGCTGGGGCTCATTCTGGTCCTCGTGCTCTTCTCGCTGGGCGCGGTCCTGGTCGCCTGGCAGTTCTGGCAGAGCTCGGAACGACCGGACGGGCCGGCTGGTGCAAGTGCCGGTCCCTCGCCTTCGTCGTCGCCGCCGACGGACCCGAACGGGGAGAGTGGACCGTTGCCCATTCGGCGGGCGGCCGTCTTCGACCCGGCCGGCGACGGCACCGAGAACGACGCCGACTCGGCCCTGGCCATCGACGGCGACCCCACAACCGAGTGGAAGACCGTCACCTACGCCAGCCGAGATCTGGGGGGACTGAAGCCGGGCGTCGGGCTCCAGCTCGCGATCGGCAACCAGTCGGTCAGCGGCGTCGAGCTGCAGCTGGTGGGGCGCGGAAGTGATCTGCAGGTGTGGGTGGCCCGCCCCCGCACCGACCCCAGGGGGGCGCCACCGAAGACCCCTGACCCCGCAGACCCCCTGGTCGGCTACCGGAAGCTGGCGAGCGTGCGTGGAGCGAGCGACCTCGTCAGCCTCCGCTTCTCACCCGCAGTCACGACCAATCGGGTGCTGATCTGGTTCACCGCACTGCCACCGGCCGGCGACGGTTACCGCGGCGGGGTCGCCGACGTGACCGTTCTCTCCTGACTGCCCCACGGCAGGGCACCGACGAACCACCGGCCGGGGTGAATACGCTGCCCCCGTGACTGTGGAGGATCCGCGACCGGACGCCGAGCTGCTGGCGGCGCACGTCTCCGGCGACCCCACGGCCTTCACATCGCTCGTGGGCCGTCATCGCGACCGGCTTTGGGCCGTCGCGCTGCGCACCACCGGAGACCCGGAGGACGCCGCGGACGCCCTGCAGGATGCCCTGCTGAAGGCGCACCGATCGGCCGACTCGTTCCGTGGAGATGCTCAGGTCACCACCTGGCTGCACCGGATCGTCGTCAACGCCTGCCTCGATCGGATGCGCCGGGCCAAGTCGCGGCCCACCGTCCCGCTGCCAGAGCACGACAGCGCTCATCCGATCGAACCCAGCGACCCCCTTGGCCGCCGTGAGCTCGCGTGGGAGATCGACCGCGCGCTCCGCACCTTGCCCGACGACCAGCGAGCCGCACTGGTGCTCATCGACGTCGAGGGCTACTCGGTCGAGGAGGCGGCACAGCTGCTCGACATCCCCACCGGCACGGTCAAGAGCAGATGTGCCAGGGCACGGGCCAAGCTCGTGCCACTGCTCGACCACCTGCGGAACCCGCCGGAGCCCGATGACGTCCCAGTATCGGATGAGCGCAGCGCACATCTCACCGACCGTCCCCCCGGAGCCCAGCCATGAGTCAGCACCACGACCCGGTGCACCCCGACTCCGACCACCTCACGGCCGAGGTGCTCGCCGACCTCGGGATGGGCCTGCTCGACGAGACGTCGGCAGCGCACGCCGAGCACCACCTGACGCACTGCGCTGACTGCGCAGCCCTGCGGGACCAGTTCCCTGCACTCGTTGACGCGTTGGCCGAGCTTCCGAGCGAGCAGATGCCAGAACAGGTGTGGCAGAGGCTGTCTGCCGCCCTGGCTGCCGAGCCAGTGGTCACCCCGGAGGGCTCAGCCACCGTGGTCCCGCTGGAGGCGGCGCGCAAACGGCGCTGGACCCGGCCCGGGATCGGGCTCGTGGCAGGGGCCGCCGGCGTCGCCCTGCTCGGCGCCATCGTGGTACCGAGCGTCATGAACAGCGGCAATGACTCCTCCGTGGGAACGGCTAGTGACACTGCCGCGTCCGGCCGAGCTCCGAACCAGGTGCCGATGGCGGCCTACGCCGCGACCCAGTCGGGGACGAAGTACCAGGAGGCCGCGCTCGACTCCCAGGTCACCCAGCTGGTGGAGGCTCGCCCTCGGGTCAACGGCGACACCGAGCTGGTGACCGGTTCCGGCACGCCAGCGGCGACGCCTTCGGAGAGCATCAGGGCGACGACCGAGCCGACCGAGTCGGCAACGGGCCAGAAGGTGGCACCCATGGCCACAGACCCGGCGGCAGCACAGGCCTGCCTGGTGGGCTACCTCCAGGCGCCGGACGTGCAGCCGCTGGCCATCGACATCGGCACCTGGCGCGGAGAACCAGCAGCCATCATCGTGCTGCCGAACGCCGACCCCGAGCTGGCCGACGTCTTCGTGCTCGATCCCACCTGCGCCGGCCCCGGCGACCCCTTGTTCTACTTCGCCACGGTCTCGCGCTGAGCCGAGCCTGCGCCGTGCGGGAATGCCCGCGCCCCTAGACTCGGTTGAGCCCCCAGGGCCGCCGAACGCGGCGACCCCCTGGAACCAGCATCCAGCAGCACCACCCAGCACTGTCGACACACGAGGGAGCACCGCGGTGAGCGAGATCCGCGACGTCATCATCATCGGATCCGGTCCCGCCGGCTTCACGGCAGCGGTCTACACCGCCCGCGCCAACCTCTCGCCGCTGATGTTCGAGGGTTCGGTCACCGCTGGTGGCGCCCTGATGAACACCACTGAGGTCGAGAACTACCCAGGTTTTGCCGACGGCATCATGGGCCCTGCCCTGATGGAACAGATGCGCGAACAGGCGGTGCGCTTCGGCGCCGAGATCGTCAGCGACGACGTCGTGTCGGTCGATCTGACGAGCGAGATCAAGCAGGTCACCGTCGGATCAGGCGCGACGCACCAGGCCAAGTCGGTCATCCTCGCCATGGGCTCGGGATACCGGGAACTGGGGCTCGACAACGAGAAGCGGCTTTCGGGCCGTGGCGTCTCGTGGTGCGCCACCTGCGACGGCTTCTTCTTCCGCGGCCAGCACATCGCCGTCATCGGTGGCGGCGACTCCGCCATCGAAGAGGCCACGTTCCTCACCAAGTTCGCCGACTCGGTGACCGTCGTACACCGCCGTGACGAGCTGCGCGCCAGCAAGATCATGGCCGACCGGGCGGCCGCCAACGACAAGATCTCCTTTGCCTGGAACAGCGCAGTCTCCGATGTCCTGGGCGACGAGAAGGTGTCGGGACTTCGCCTGCGCGACACGCAGACCGGCCTTGAGCGCGACATCGACGTCACTGGCGTCTTCGTGGCGATCGGCCACGACCCCCGAAGTGAGCTGCTCAAGGGCCAGGTCGACCTCGACGACGAGGGTTACGTCCTGGTGCAGGGCCGCTCCACTCTCACCAACCTTCCGGGAGTCTTCGCCTGCGGCGACCTGGTTGACCACACCTACCGGCAGGCCATCACGGCTGCGGGCAGCGGATGCGCCGCCGCCCTCGACGCCGAGCATCATCTGGCCGCACTCGAGGACGCCCAGCGTCCCCTCGCCGACGCCACTGCCTGACCACCCGCCCCCGACCGCACCTGTTCGACCCACCGAGGAGACCCCCATGGGCCAGTCCACCATTACCGTCACTGACGCCAGCTTCGACGCTGACGTCATCAAGAGCGACAAGCCCGTGTTGGTCGACTACTGGGCCGAGTGGTGTGGCCCGTGCCGGATGGTGGCACCCATCCTCGAAGAGATCGCAGCCGAGCATGCCGACAAGCTGACGATCGCCAAGCTCAACGTCGACGAGAACCCCCAAGCTGCGGCCATGGCCGGCGTCACGTCGATCCCCACCCTGGCCGTGTACCAGGGCGGCGAGGTAGTCAAGATGATCGTGGGGGCCAAGCCGAAGCAGTCGCTGCTCAGCGATCTGTCCGACTTCATCTAGCCCCCCGCGCGGCTCGCCCCTGGGGGCTCCACCGCGCTATGGTCTCGGCTTCGCAGGGTTACTCTGGAGTCACCTAACGTCCTGGTAGTCCGAGTGAGCCGGAGGTGCCGTGACACAGCAGTCGTACCGGCTCGGCGACCACGGGCCAGCCGTCACCCAGATCCGAGGCCATCTGGCCTTGCTCGGGCTCCTGCGCGACGACCGAACTGGCCCTACCGATGGCGCCGACGACGCGTCAGCCGAGAACTGGGACGCCGAGTTCGACAGCAGCGTCGACGCGGCCGTCCGGGCGTTTCAGCAACAGCGTGGGCTGATCGCCGACGGCATCGTGGGCACCTCAACGTGGAGGCGGCTCGACGGAGCCAGGTGGACCTTGGGCGATCGGGTTCTCAGGTACGGAACCCGACACATGCAGCACGGCGACGACGTGACCGCGCTTCAGAAACGACTACTCGATCTCGGTTTCGACCCCGGACGCATCGACGGGATCTTCGGCCCCGATACCGAGCGTGGTCTCAAAGAACTGCAGCGGAACCTGGGGATTCCGGCCGATGCCCTCTGCGGACCTGTCACCTTCCGCGCCCTCGACCGGCTGGCCCGCACGGTGGTGGGGGGCGAGCCGCAGCGGATCCGTGAGGCTGAGCGACTGCACCACCGCGGCCCTGGTCTGGCCGGAAAAGTCATCGTCATCGACCCCGGACATGGCGGCTCCGACAGCGGCGTATGCGCCCACGACCTTCGCGAGGCAGACGTGGTTGCCGACCTCGCGTCGCGGATCGAGGGTCGTCTGGGGGCTGTCGGCGTCACCGCATTCCTGACCCGCGGCACCAACCCAGACGCGCCGACGCCAACCGAGGTCGATCGCGCGATGTTCGCCAACGAGGTCGACGCCGACCTGGTCATCTCGCTGCACACCGACGGCCATGACAGCCCCCACGCGCAAGGCGTCGCCACGTTCTACTACGGCAGCAGTGCGTCCGAGGCCACGCACTCGGTGATCGGCGAGGCTTTCGCCGACTTGGTGCAGCGCGAGATCGTCGCCCGCACCGATCTGCACGACGGACGATCTGACGCCAAGACCTGGGACATCCTGCAGCGCACGCGCATGCCGGCGGTCCGCATCGATGTCGGCTACCTCACCCATCCCGGTGATGCGGCGCGACTGGCCGATCCCGCGCTCCGCGACACCATTGCCGGTGCCGTTCTCGTGGCGCTCCAGCAGCTCTACCAACCCACCACCGACCTTCGCCCCAACGTCGTCCGCGTGCCTACGCCGGTCAGCTAGCACCAACGGGCGCTGCGCCAGCGGACGGTCGTACCTCGACCACCGGCGGTGCGGCCTCACCTCGAGCCGAGAACGCGCGCCGCACGTCGTCCGTCACCTCTTCGGCCCTCGACCTCTCGGCCAGGACCACCACGCACCCGCCCATGCCGGCTCCGGTCAGTCGCGCGCCCAGAGCGCCAGCGGCCAGAGCCGACTCAACGGCGAGGTCAAGTGCTGGCGTGCTCACCTCGAAGTCGTCGCGAAGGGACGCATGCGACGCCACCAGCTGAGGCCCGATCTCGTCGGGTCGGCCGAGCCGCAGCAGGTCGACGACAGCGTGCACCCTGGCGTTCTCGGTCACCACATGCCGGGCTCGGGCGCGAAGGAGACGGTTCGGCAGCCGTTCGACGTCCGCCACATCGTGAACCTCGCGCAGCGACGCCGCACCCAGCGCTTCGGCAGACGCCCGGCACTGGTCGACTCGCTCGGCATAGATGCGGCCGCTCGTCGAGTGCCGCGCGCCGGAGTCGACCAGGAGCAAGGCCAGTCCAGCCGCGGCGAGGTCGAATCGAATGGGGCTCACCTCACGTGAGCGGCTGTCGATCAACAGCACGTGATCGGGCTCGGAGAACATGACCGCGGCCGGGTCGAGGTAGCCGACGGGGGCACCGATGTAGTCGTTCTCCACCTGCTGCGCCCACCGGGCCACCTGGCCACGCGGCACCACGCGTCCAGCTGCCTCGAGGAAGGCACTGAGCGTTGCACACACCAACGCAGCTGACGACGAGAGGCCGGCGCCAGGGGGCAGGTCGCCGTCTACTGACACGGTGGCGCCCTCGAGGGGAACCCCCCGACCACGCAGCAGGGCCACCGCACCGGCCACATAGGCTGCCCAACCGTCGACCCGGCCTGCGCCAGGGTCGTCCAGGGCGCGCAGCGCCACCTCGTGTGGCGTATCGGGGTACTGCGCCGACCGGATCGCCACCCCGCCCGACCTATCCAGTCGGACGTCGACCTCGACGCCGAGGTCGATCGCACACGGCAACGCCCACCCGTCGTTGTAGTCGGTGTGGTCCCCCATCACCGTCACCCGCCCGGGTCCCCGCCATCGGGCCGCTCCCGCCACCATGCCGGAGCGGCTACGCCGCCTCGGGTCCCTCAGCGGGTGTCGGAGGTCGGTACCCCGTGGTGTCGATCGGCTGGGTCCGACGCAGCAGGGAGAGGGCGAAGGCAGCCAGCGCGCCGAGCAGGAACCCTGCGGCCACCGCACCCATCGTGCGACGCGTCATGTGTCACCCCGAAGTGTCCGGGACGCCTCAGGCGCGATGACCTGAACGATCCGCTCAAGGTCGTCGACGGTCGCGAACGTGATGATGATCTTTCCCTTGGTACGCCCCAGATCGACGCTCACCCGGGTCTCCAGCTGGTCGGACAGGGCCGCGGCCAAGTCCGCCAGAGCCGGATTGCTAGGTTGTTTTGTACGCTTCTGTCTGGTTTTGTCCTGATCGTCATCGAGGCCGACGGCGACCAGCTCTTCGACCGTGCGCACCGAGAGCCCCTCTGCCACGATCTTCGTCGCCAGGCGCTCCTGGTCATCAGCGGAGTCCAGGGCCAGAAGGGCGCGGGCGTGGCCGGCTGAGAGCACCCCGGCTGCCACCCGGCGCTGCACCCCGGTAGGCAGCCGGAGCAGGCGGAGGGTGTTGGACACCTGGGGGCGAGACCGACCGATCCGCTCGGCCAGCTGTTCCTGGGTGCACCCGAAGTCGCTGAGGAGCTGACCGTAGGCGGCCGCCTCTTCCAGGGGGTTCAGCTGCGCGCGATGCAGGTTCTCGAGCAGAGCGTCACGCAGCAGGGCATCGTCGGCGGTCTCTCTCACGATGGCGGGAATGACCGAGAAGCCGGCGCGCTGGGCGGCGCGCCACCGGCGCTCTCCGGCCACGAGCTCGAACCGCTCACCCCCGAGCGGGCGAACGACAATGGGCTGCAGCAGGCCAACCTCACGCAGTGAGAAGACCAGCTCGGTCAGTGAATCCTCGTCGAACACCTGGCGGGGCTGCCGCGGGTTGGGGCTGATCTGGTCGACCGGGATCTCCGCGTAATGGGCGAGGTCGACCCCGGTGTCATCGGGGGTGTGCACCACCTCGAGGGTGTCGGACGCACCGTGACGCCCCTCCGGTCCCGATGGCGTGAGCAAGGCATCGGCCACCACCCGCGACCCGCTGCCGGACGGTGACACCGCGGTCCGCGTTCCGGGGGCGCTGGGGATCAGGGCTCCGAGGCCGCGTCCGAGACCACGCTTCTTGTCGGTCATGTCGACGCACCGCCTTCTGGGGTCGAGGCCCGGTGGGCCATCTCACGGGCCGCCTCGAGATACGAGAGGGCCCCACTGCTGCCGGGATCGTAGGTCAAGACGGTCTGACTGTAGCTGGGTGCCTCAGAGACCCGGACGGATCGAGGGATTGCCGTGTCGAGCACGAGCCCACCGAAGTGCTTGCGCACCTCGTCGGCGACCTGCGCAGCGAGTCTGGTCCGCCCGTCATACATCGTCAGCACGATGGTCGAGACGGCGAGGTCGGGGTTGAGGTGCGACTGAATCAGCTCGACATTGCGCATGAGCTGTCCGAGCCCTTCGAGCGCGTAGTACTCGCACTGGATCGGGATGAAGACTTCCTGCGCCGCAACGAACGCATTAATGGTCAGCAGGCCAAGGGAGGGCGGGCAGTCGACAAAGACGTAGTCGTACCGCCGCCCGGCACTCTCCGAGTCGCGCAGGAGCGCCGTCAGGGCACGCTGAAGGCGGCTCTCGCGGGCCACCAGCGAGACCAGCTCGATCTCAGCCCCCGCCAGGTCGATCGTGGCCGGCACGCAGTCGAGGCCGGCGATCGCCTCCACCGCGTGGACCGCCGAGCTCAGGGGTTCCCCTTCGACCAGCACTTCGTAGACGCTGGGCTCTCCCGCATGGTGGGGCACCGCCAGGGCTGTCGAGGCATTTCCCTGCGGGTCGAGGTCGATCACCAGCACCCGCAGCCCATGCATGGCCAGGGCCGCTGCCACGTTGACGGTGGTGGTCGTCTTGCCGACACCGCCCTTCTGGTTGGCGACGGTCAGGATCCGCGTGTGACGTGGGCGAGGCCAGACCTCGGTGCGGCCACCCCGGATCCTCGCGGCTGCCGCAGCGGCGGCCGCGATGGGGGTCTCGTCGTCGGCAGGAGCCGATGTTTCACGTGAAACATCGGCCGGGTCGGCGGGAGTCAGCGGGTAGACCATCTCCGTGGGAGTCGGGGAGTCTTCGCTCATCGATCCTCCGCTGCGGAGCGCACCAGTCGAACAATGTGGGTCACGTTAGCGCCCTCCCCTGACGTGATGACCTCGCGGTCGACGACGCCAAGCCTATCGAGCGTCGACGACGCCGCGGCAAGGTCATCGGTTGCGGATGCTCCCTTCAGCGCCAGCAGCGCCCCTCCTGGCCTGAGCAAGGGCAGCGCCCAGCCGGCCAGCCGGTCAATCGGGGCGACCGCCCGGGCCACCACCACGTCATGCCTCGGCCGCTCGCGGGCATATTCCTCTGCCCGCGCCCGCACCACCGTCACCTGAGGAAGCTCCAGATCGGTGACCACCTCGCGGAGGAACGTCTCTCGACGGAGCAATGGCTCCAGCAGCACCACCTGCAGGTCGGGGCGGAGCAGTGCGAGAACCACCCCGGGAAGTCCAGCACCGGAGCCGAGGTCACACATGCTCGCCGAGGGCGCGAGCCACGGTTCGAGCGTGGCGCAATTGAGGACATGGCGGGACCAGATCCGGTCCACCTCACGAGGCCCGAGCAGCCCTCGTTCGACTCCGGGACCCGCCAGCCAGCCCGCATAGCGCTCGGCGGCTGGGGTGACGGCGCCGAAGAGCGCCTTCGCCTCCGGCGGTGCCGACAGGGGTTTCACGTGAAACATCTCCCGCCGAGGGGCGACCGCCCCCGGTCCTCGATCAGGCGGGCTGAACGACGACGTAGCGGTTCGGCTCCTGGCCCTCGGACTCACTCGTCAGTCCAGCGGCGGCCACGGCATCGTGCACGATCTTGCGTTCGAAGGGTGTCATCGCGTCCAGCCTGACCGGCTCACCCGACTCCTTGGCCGCTTCGGCGGCGGCGGTGCCCGCCTCGGTCAGGGCGGCCCGCTTGGCCAGCCGCCAGCCGGCGACATCGAGCATCAGACGGCTTCGCTCACCGGTCTCGCGCAACACAGCCAGGCGGGTCAGCTCTTGCAGGGCATCGACCACCGCACCCCCCTCGCCCACGAGGTGGTCGACGTCACCGCCAACCAGGGAGACCATCGCCCGCTCGCCCTCGACGTCCATGTCGATGTCCCCATCGAGGTCGGCAATGTCGAGCAGCTCTTCGATGTAGTCGGCCGCGACGTCGCCCTCGCGCTCCAGACGCTTGGCGAGGGAGTTGTCGTCCGTCGCTTCCTCAGTCACCGTCTCGGTGGCGTCACTCATGGTGTCTCCTGGTCAGGGGTGGTCTCGGGGACGTCGGGGGTGGTCTCGGGGCCGCCAGGTGCGCGCCCCTTGCGTTGGCTGCGGGGTTTGCGCTTCGGCTGGTTCCGCACGACTTTGGGCTCGGGGTCGGGGAGTTCCTCCACGATCGTCGGGGCCTCGCCGCTCTGTTCCGCCTTCTTCGCCGCTTTCTTGGCCTGCCGTTCCTCCCACTCGGCGAAGGCTTGGCTTCCGGGCGCCGGATTGTTCCGGATGACGTAGTACTGCTGGCCCATCGACCACACGTTCGTGGTCAGCCAGTAGATCAGGACGCCGATCGGGAAGTTGATGCCGAACACGGCAAACATCAGTGGGAACACGTACACCAGCAGCTTCTGCTGCTGCAGGAAGGGGTTGGAGTCGGCGTTCGAGATGCCCTTGACCAGCAGCTGCTTCTGCGTGATGAACGTCGTCAGCGTCATGAGGGCAATCAGGACAAGTGAGACAATCTTGATATTTGTAGCGGCCGAGCCGTAGCCGTCTGCGCCGAGAAAGCTGGCCGCGATCGGTGCGCCGAAAATTGTTGCCTCGGATGCCTGATCGACCAATGACTGAGTCAGCGGGCCGATCGGGTTGTCCTCAGCCACCCCGAAACGCAGCACGTGGAAGAGCGCGAAGAAGATCGGCATCTGCAAGAGGATGGGCAGACACGACGAGAAGGGGTTCGTCCCGTTCTCGCGGTACAGCTTCATCATCTCTTCGGACTGCTTCTGGCGGTCGTCCTTGTAGCGCTTCTGGAGCGCCTTGATCTCAGGCTGCAGGATCTGCAGGGCCCGCTGGGCCTTGATCTGCTTGACGAAGAGCGGAATCAGCAAGATCCGGACGACGATCACGAGACCGACGATCGACAGGGCCCAGGTCCAGCCGCTTGCCGGCGGCAGGATAAGGCTCCAGAACGAGTGCCAGGTCACCAAGACCCAGGCGACGATCCAATAGAGCGGATCAAGCAGACCCACTGGTCACGCTCCTGTCACAGGGGACGCGGGCAGGTCACTGCTCCGCGACGATCGGGGCGGGGGAACGTGGTCGATGCCCCCGGGCGTCCACGGATGGCAACGCCCGAGCCGGCGAACGGCCAGCCAGGTGCCGCGCAGCACGCCGTGGGAGCGCAGGGCCTGTTCGGCGTAGGCCGAGCAGGAGGGGTAGTAGCGACAGGTCTGCGGCGTCAGGGGTGAGATGAGCCGGCGGTAGACCCAAATCGGTGCCACTGCGATCGACACGGCGACCTGGCGGAGCGTCATGAGGTGGCCCCAGGTGCCCCGGGAGTCGCAGTTGCCATCAGGCGGGAGGCGGCACGGGCGAGATCGTCGGCCAGCTGGTCAGACGTCGCATGGGCAGCCTGCGGCAGTGCCCGGACGACGACCAGGTCACCGGTGCGCCACCGACCGAGGTCGGCCGCGCACACGCTGCGGAGCCGGCGAACCACCCGGTGACGGACCACCGAGTTGCCGACGGCCTTGCTCACGACGAATCCGATCCGCGCGGTCTCGGAGCAGTCGACCCTTGACCTGACGTGGAGCACGAGAGTGGGACGCGCCGAGCGTCGTCCCCCGCGGACTGCCGCGCTGAAGTCGGCGCTCCGACGCATTCGATGTGCTGCGGGCAACACCGGTCAGGCAGCGAGGCGGGCGCGGCCCTTACGGCGGCGCGAGGAGAGGATCGAGCGGCCGGCGCGGGTACGCATGCGGAGCCGGAATCCGTGGGTCTTGGCCCGACGACGGTTGTTGGGCTGGAACGTACGCTTGGACACGAGAGGCTCCGTGAGATGGCCGGGGTAGGACGGGCAGTGCGGGACGGGCAGTGCGGGGGCAGCCCCCGCGGGCAAGGAGGTAAGGCTGGTCGCGCCCGCGAGATGCGTGCGCAGCGCCCTAAGGTACAACGGCAGCCCGGGGGTGGGTCAAACCGGCCCCGGCAGACGACCGGCGTCGGGCCGTCGGTCACGGCTGTGATCGGCGAACTCACCAGCCTTGCAGAAACTATCCGGGGGGTGGGGGAGACACGCCGCTCGTGCGTCGCTACGTTGGTCCTCGTTGTGGACAACCGCTGGACGCCATCACCTGTGACCGGTAGCGTCCGCCCGCGCCCACACAATCCACCGGCCACCTGGCCGACGGATTCTTGAGGTGTTGATCGGCCCACCCACAGCCTGTGGATGAACGTGTGGATCTAGGCCCTGACCTGCGATCTTCGGTTGTGGACGACCGGCAGTTGATGCGCACGGGGAGAAGTGGAGGGCAGGTGTGACCACTCAGACCCAAGACCTGGCCACGGTGTGGAGCCGGGTGCTCGGCACCCTGGCTGACGAGGCAGGGCCCCAGGCCGGAGCATTCCTCCGGCTCACCCGCCCGGTCGGGGTGGTCGAGGACACTGCACTCCTCGCCGCTCCCAACGAGTTCACCAAGGACCTCATCGAGAGCCGGCTCCGGCCGCACGTCACTGAGGTCCTCTCGCGCGAGCTCGGTCGTGAGGTCAGGATCGCTGTCACCGTCGAGCCCGAGCTGGCCAGTGAGATCGCGGCCACCGACGACGACGAGCTCGACGCCGAGACGCTCGCAGCGGACGCCACCCGGATC
This sequence comes from Actinomycetes bacterium, assembly GCA_024644435.1. GTDB lineage: Bacteria > Actinomycetota > Actinomycetes > JAHEKZ01 > JAHEKZ01 > JAHEKZ01. The sequence continues at coordinate 57,745 of JAHEKZ010000003.1, forward strand.
CCCGACGACGCCGCCAGCCGCCCCGGAACCGGCACACCGGTGCCGCGGTTCGACTCCGACTCGCGTCTCAACCCCAAGTACACGTTCGACACCTTCGTCATCGGTGCCAGCAACCGCTTCGCCCATGCCGCCGCAGTCGCAGTCGCCGAAGCACCAGCCAAGGCCTACAACCCGCTCTTCATCTACGGCGGCTCCGGTCTGGGCAAGACCCACCTGCTGCATGCGATCGGCCACTACGCCCGCAACCTCTATGCCGGAACTCGTGTGCTCTACGTCAGCTCAGAAGAGTTCACCAACGACTTCATCAACTCGATCCGCGACGACAAAGCCCAGGCTTTCCAACGGCGTTACCGCGATATCGACGTCCTGCTCATCGACGACATCCAGTTTCTGCAGGGCCGGGTGCAGACCCAGGAAGAGTTCTTCCACACGTTCAACACGCTGCACACTGCGAACAAGCAGATCGTCATCACCAGTGACGTCTCCCCACAGCAGCTCTCCGGGTTCGAAGACCGCATGCGCACCCGGTTCACCTGGGGCCTCACCACGGATGTCCAGCCTCCTGACCTCGAGACCAGAATCGCGATCCTTCGTAAGAAGGCGGCGCAGGAGAAGCTGCAGGCTCCGCCGGAGGTGCTCGAGTTCATCGCGAGCAAGATCGCGACGAACATCCGCGAGCTCGAAGGCGCACTGATCCGCGTCACCGCCTTCGCGAGCCTGAACCGCCAACCGGTCGATCTGGCACTGGCCGAGATCGTGCTCAAGGACCTCATCCCCGAGAGCAGCGGCCCCGAGGTCACGAGCGCGCTCATCATGGCTCAGACGGCCGCCTATTTCGGCCTCACCCTCGACGACCTGTGTGGTTCCAGCCGCAGTCGGGTACTCGTCAACGCCCGACAGATCGCGATGTACCTGTGTCGTGAGCTCACCGACCTCTCGCTTCCCAAGATCGGACAGCAGTTCGGTGGCCGCGACCACACCACCGTGATGCATGCCGACCGCAAGATCCGCCAGCTGATGGCCGAACGACGCAGCGTCTACAACCAGGTCACCGAGCTCACCAACCGGATCAAGTCGCAGGCCCGGCAGGGGTGATCTCCGTGACTCTCTGCCAGAACCTCGTGATCACACTGGGTACACACCTTGGGGACAACCCTGTGGACTACCCCGGGATACCCGTGGGTTCTCTGGGGATGAACGGTGGATTTCGCCAGCCATTCACCGTGCCGTCCACCGCCCGTTGCCTGCGGGACGTCATCAGGACACACCCTCCTGTGGACCCCCCTCGCCGCGCTGACCTGCAAAGAAGTCACTCATCCACACTGTCCACCGCACCGACTACGACGACGAGTACTCCTTCATCACAGCTCCAGAGCACCGCAGTAAGCCACCCCTGCCCTACACCTGACCGATCACGTACAGTCACGATCTCGATGCGGGTACGCTCATGCGTCCCGCATCCGTCGTCCTGATCCGGAGGATCTTTCGTGAAGTTCCGCGTCGAACGCGACGTTTTCGCCGAGGCTGTCGCCTGGGCCGCGCGCAGCCTGCCCAGCCGTCCACCGCTGCCGGTGTTAGCCGGCCTCCTGATCGACGCTCAGGAAGGTGGGCTGACTCTCAGCTCGTTCGACTACGAGGTATCGGCCCGGGTCGAGGTCGAAGCAGACGTCAGCGAACCCGGGTCGATCCTGGTCTCCGGGCGGCTGTTGGCAGACATCACCCGTAGCCTGCCTGATCGTCCCGTGGAGATGAGCACCGAAGAAGGCGACCGCAAGGCCCAGCTGGTCTGCGGCAGCTCGAAGTTCAGCCTCCAGACCCTGCCTCGTGAGGACTACCCGTCGCTGCCGGTGATGCCTGACGCCGCCGGCACTCTGCCCGGTGCTGAGTTCGCGGCCGCAGTTGCCCAGGTTGCCGTCGCCGTGGGCCGCGATGACACGCTGCCCGTGCTCACCGGTATTCGCGTGGAGTTCGAAGGTGACCGCCTCGTCCTGGCAGCCACCGACCGCTACCGCCTGGCCGTACGTGAGCTGCACTGGGTCCCGGGGCGCACCGACCTCACGACGGTCGCCCTCGTTCAAGGCCGTTCGCTGGCCGATACCGCGCGAGCACTGGGCGATGCCGAGTCGGTCACTATTGCGTTGACCGGCAGCGGTTCTGGTGAGGGACTGATCGGATTTGAGGGCGCAGCCGGAAAGGAGAGCCGTCGCACGACGAACCGGTTGCTCGACGGTGAGTTCCCGAAGTACCGAGCGCTACTGCCGGCCGAAGCGAGCTCGGTGGCGGTCATCGAGTCGTCGGCACTACTCGAGACGGTCAAGCGAGTGGCACTCGTGGCTGATCGCAATACCCCGGTACGGCTCGCATTCGAGGAAGGCCAGCTGGTGGTTGAGGCCGGCGCGGGTGACGAGGCCCAAGCGGTGGAGAGCCTGGAGTGCGGCTACACCGGTGAAGCGTTGACGATCGCCTTCAACCCGCAGTTCCTGCAAGAAGGCATCGCGGCACTCGGTACCGCCTACACCGAGATCTCCTTCACGACATCCACGAAGCCGGCTGTCATCGCTGGTCGCACGGAGCCTGAGTCTGCGAGCGACGGCAGCTACCGGTATCTGATCATGCCGGTGCGCCTGTCCGGCTGATCTGCCAGCGGTGTACGTCGCAGCGCTCGAGCTGGTCGATTTCCGTTCCTACTCCCATGTCCAGATCGACCTGCGCCCCGGGGTGTCGGTCTTGGTCGGCCGCAACGGGCAGGGCAAGACCAATGTCGTCGAAGCCATTGGCTACCTCGCCACGCTCGGCAGCCACCGAGTGGCCGCCGATCAGCCGCTGGTGCGTCACGAAGCTGAACGGTCGGTCATCCGCGCCGCGGTAGAGCGCGAGGGACGTCGCCTGCTGCTCGAGATCGAGATCGTTCCAGGCAAGAGCAACCGGGCCAGGATCAACAAGTCGCAGCTGCCACGGCCGCGCGAGCTGTTGGGTGTATTGCGCACTGTCATGTTCGCCCCAGAAGACCTCACCTTGGTACGGGGCGATCCCGACTCGAGGCGCGGGTTCCTTGACGAGCTGATGATGTTGCGCACACCTCGGCTGGCAGGTGTGAAGGCTGACTACGAACGCACGCTCAAGCAACGTAATGCGCTGTTGAAGAGCGCTGCTGCGACGCGCGGCTCCTTCGACGTCACCACGTTGGCGGTCTGGAACGACCATCTCGTGCAGCTGGGCAGTGAGCTCGTCCACGAGCGGCTGATGCTGGTGTCAGACCTGTGCGCACCTGTTCGTCAGGCCTACGCAGATCTTGCGCCGGCCAGTGGCGAGGCAGAGCTCGGCTACAAGGCGTCATGGACGAACGCGGCACCATTGGCGGACCAGCTGTCACGTGACCAGATCGCTGCTGAGTTTCGTGAGTCGCTTGCTCGGGTGGAGAGGGATGAGCTGCAGCGGGGGGTGACGCTGGCCGGTCCACATCGCGACGACCTTCTGCTGCGGCTGGGAGACCATCCCGCCAAGGGTTATGCCTCCCACGGTGAGTCATGGTCGATGGTGCTCGCGCTGCGGCTGGCGTCCTTTGCGCTGCTGCGCATGGATGGCGACGACCCCGTACTCATCCTCGATGACGTGTTCGCCGAGCTCGACTCGACCAGGCGTGAGCGGTTGGCTGAGATGGTGGTCGATGCGGAGCAGGTGCTGGTTACCGCCGCAGTTGCCGACGACATTCCCGCCACGTTGTCCGGAGACCGGTTTACTGTCGAGGCAGGACAGGTGTTGAGTGACCCAGCAGCCGATCGGGGTGACGCGTGAACGACGAGACCGATAGCTCCAGGTCATCCGGTGACCGGTCATCGGACCTACCTCCCGACGCGTCGTCATCCGACCCAGACCTCTCCCGGTCACTGGTAGCTCAGGCGAAGGCAGCCGCCAAGGCAGCACCCGTCCGCCCCCGCCCTCGGCCCATGAGGCGGCGAGGCGGCGCTGGTCGCCCGGCCGCGTACTCCGGCCCTCGTCCAGATGACCGCGATCCGCAGCCGATCGCCACCTCGGTTGACGATCTGGTCGCTGAACGCGGGTGGAGCCAGCCCATCGCAGTAGGTGGGGTCGAAGGTCGCTGGGGCGAGATCGTGGGACCAGATGTCGCGGCGCACTGCGTCCCAGAGCAGTTCGAGGCAGGTCGGCTCACCGTCCGGGCCGACTCGACCGCATGGGCCACCCAGGTACGGATGCTGGCACCCACGCTGCTGGCCCGTCTCAATGACGACCTCGGGGCTGGCACCGTGACCCATCTGCAGGTTCAGGGGCCGCAGGGCCCGTCCTGGAAGAAGGGCAAGCTGCGCGTCAAGGGCAGGGGGCCGCGGGACACCTATGGCTGACGGCGGCGGCAGACGCCGGTGCGCCCGGGGGCCAACCGGCTGAGGCGCTGCAGAGGTCCGGAATTACGCCATCTGCGTATGGAGGGTCGCCCCCCCGCGTGTCTGCGTCACCAGCCCGGCGCCACGGGCCAGGAATAGGCATTCTGTCGGCGATACCGGGTAGAATCGGACCCACTGAACCGAAGGCATTCGCTGACCGCTTGATCCCGCCCCACCCTCACCCTTGGGCCCCTCCGCAGCAGACGCTCAGCCGAGCACAGTCGAGCACGGCCGAGCACGGAGTGGCCCTTGAACGGAGCCCACTGTTGTCCTACGACGCCACTGACATTCAGGTCCTCGAGGGCCTCGACGCGGTCCGTAAGCGCCCGGGCATGTACATCGGCTCCACCGGCGAGCGCGGCCTGCACCACCTGGTCTACGAGGTGGTCGACAACTCCGTCGACGAGGCGATGGCCGGCTACGCCGACGACATCAAGGTCACGTTGCGGCAGGACGGCTCGGTCACCGTCGTCGACAACGGGCGTGGCATCCCGGTCGACATGCACCCGGTAGAGAAGCGCCCGGCAGTCGAGGTCGTGCTCACCGTGCTACATGCGGGGGGCAAGTTCGGTGGAGGCGGTTACTCGGTCTCCGGTGGCCTTCACGGGGTAGGTGTCTCCGTCGTCAACGCCCTGTCGAGCCGGCTCGAGGTCGAGGTGCACCGCGACGGCTTCGTCTGGCGTCAGAGCTACGAGCACGGGGTTCCGACTGCACCGCTGGCCAAGGGCGAAGCGACCGAGATCACCGGCACCCGCGTCACCTACTGGGCCGACGACGAGATCTTCGACGACACCGTGTACTCGTTCGAGACGCTCTCGCGTCGTTTCCAGGAGATGGCGTTCCTCAACCGGGCGCTCACCCTTGAGCTGATCGACGAGCGGGTTCCGGACGGCGGCGCCGACAGCCTCGGCATCGAAGCCGACGACGAAGACGTGCGCCATGTCGTCTACTACTACGAAGGCGGCATCGCTGACTTCGTGCGCCACATCAACTCCCGTAGCAAGACCGGTCCGGTTCATTCCAACGTGATCGAGTACGGATCCGAAGACACCGACCTCGGCATGAGCCTCGAGGTCGCGATGCAGTGGAACGGCGACTACATCGAAGGCGTGCACACGTTCGCCAACACCATCAACACCCACGAGGGTGGGGCCCATGAAGAAGGCTTCCGGACGTCGCTGACGTCGTTGGTCAACCGGTACGCGCGCGACCGCTGGAACCTGCTCAAGGACAAGGATCCGAACCTCTCCGGCGAAGACATCCGTGAGGGGTTGACCGCGATCGTCTCGATCAAGCTGCGCGAACCGCAGTTCGAGGGCCAGACCAAGACCAAGCTGGGCAACGCCGACGCCAAGACCTTCGTCCAGAAGGTGACGAACGACCAGCTCGCGGCCTGGCTCGACGCCAACCCGGCCGAGGGCAAAGAGATCGCCAGAAAGTCCATCAATGCAGCCACCGCGCGGATCGCCGCTCGTAAGGCGCGCGACCTGGCGCGTAACCGCAAAGGGCTGCTCGGTGGCGGAGGCTTGCCAGGCAAGCTGATCGACTGCTCGTCGAACATCCCGGAGGAGTGCGAGCTCTTCGTTGTCGAGGGAGACTCTGCCGGTGGAAGCGCCCGCAACGGTCGCAACCCCCAGACGCAGGCGATCCTGCCGATTCGCGGAAAGATTCTCAACGTCGAGAAGGCACGGATCGACCGCGTCCTGCAGAACAACGAGGTCCAGGCCATGATCTCGGCGCTGGGCACCGGAGTCCACGAAGAGTTCGACCTCGACAAGCTGCGCTACCACAAGATCGTGCTGATGGCCGACGCCGACGTAGACGGTCAGCACATTAGAACGCTCTTGCTCACGCTGCTCTTCCGGTTCATGCGTCCGCTCATCGAACAGGGCTACGTCTATCTGGCTCAGCCGCCGTTGTTCAAGATCAAGTGGTCTCGAGAAGAGGCTGACTACGCCTACACCGATCGTGAGCGCGCGGCGTTGATGGAGGCCGGCGTCGCTGCTGGGCGCAAGCTTCCCAAAGAGGAGGGCATCCAGCGTTACAAGGGTCTCGGCGAGATGAACGCCGATGAGCTGTGGGAGACCACGATGGACGCCGACCGCCGCGTTCTGCTGCAAGTCACCCTCGAGGACGCTCTCCAGGCCGACGAGACCTTCGCCACACTGATGGGCGAAGACGTCGAGGCGCGGCGCAAGTTCATCCAACGGAACGCTCGTGATGTTCGTTTCCTCGACATCTAGACCAGCCACCGACATCGACCGATATCGAATGAACAGGGATCCCAGGTGACCGAGACCACCGACATGCCAGGCCCCGGCGGACGCGTCGAACCGGTCGACCTCCAGGTCGAGATGCAGCGCTCGTACCTCGACTACGCCATGAGTGTGATCGTCTCGCGTGCGTTGCCTGACGTTCGTGACGGATTGAAGCCCGTGCACCGTCGCGTCATCTATGCCATGTACGACGGCGGCTACCGGCCCGATCGCAACTTCAGCAAGTGTGCACGCATCGTCGGCGACGTCATGGGTAACTACCACCCACACGGCGACAACGCGATCTACGACACCCTCGTCCGTCTCGCGCAACCGTGGGCATTGCGCTACCCGCTGGTGCAAGGACAGGGGAACTTCGGGTCGCCGGGCAACGATGCCGCGGCAGCCATGCGGTACACCGAAGCCCGCATGGCCCCCCTGGCCATGGAGATGGTCCGCGACATCGATGAGGACACCGTCGACTTCGCGCCCAACTACGACGGCCGGACCAACGAGCCGACCATCCTGCCGAGCCGGTTCCCCAACCTGTTGGTGAACGGCAGCGCCGGCATCGCGGTGGGGATGGCCACCAACATTCCGCCGCACAACCTGCGCGAGGTGGCGTCCGGCGTCCAGTGGGCACTGCAGCGCCCCGATGCAACGCGCGAAGAGCTGCTGGAGGCTCTGCTCGAGCGGATCAAGGGCCCCGACTTCCCGACCGGGTCGCTCATCGTTGGCATGCGGGGCATCGACGATGCGTATCGCACCGGCCGCGGCCTCATCACGATGCGTGCGGTGGTCGAGGTCGAAGAGATCCAGAACCGGGTGTGCCTGGTCATCTCGCAGCTGCCGTACCAGGTGAACCCCGACAACCTCGCGCTGAAGATCGCCGACCTCGTCAACAGCGGAAAGCTGCAGGGGATCGCCGACCTTCGTGACGACTCGTCGTCACGAACCGGTATGCGCATCATCGTCGTTCTCAAGCGTGACGCGGTGGCGAAGGTCGTACTCAACAACCTCTACAAGCACACGCAGCTGCAAGAGACGTTTGGCGCGAACATGCTGGCGCTGGTTGACGGCGTCCCCCGCACCCTCACGCTCGACCAGTTCGTCACCAGCTGGATTGCGCACCAGATCGAGGTCATCCAGCGGCGCACGAGGTACCGACTGCGCAAGGCCGAAGAACGCGCCCACATTCTGCGCGCACTTCTCAAGGCCCTGGATGCACTCGACGCCGTCATTGCTCTGATCCGCGCCAGCGCCACCGTCGACGATGCTCGGTCCGGCTTGATGTCGCTGCTTGAGATCGACGACGTGCAGGCCACCGCGATTCTCGACATGCAGCTGCGGCGCCTGGCTGCGCTCGAGCATCAGAAGATCACCGACGAGTACAACGACCTGATGTCGCGCATCGCCGAGTACAACAGCATCCTCGCCGACGAGGCCAAGCAGCGGTCGATCGTGGGTGACGAGCTCGCAGAGATCGTTGACAAGTACGGAGACGAGCGGCGCACCGAGATCATTCCCTTCGACGGCGACATGTCGATCGAAGACCTGATCGCCGAAGAAGATCTGGTCATCACGATCACCCGCGACGGCTACGCCAAGCGCACCAAGGCCGATCTCTACCGCGCACAGCGCCGTGGAGGTAAGGGAGTCCGCGGCGCCGCGCTCAAGCAGGACGACATCGTCGAGCACTTCTTCACGACCACTACCCACCACTGGCTGTTGTTCTTCACCAACCAGGGTCGGGTCTACCGCGCGAAGGCGTTCGAGCTTCCCGACGCCGGGCGTGATGCCCGTGGGCAGCATGTCGCGAACTTGCTGGCGTTCCAGCCCGATGAGCAGATTGCCCAGGTCCTCGACCTCAAGGACTACGAGCAGTTCCCGTACCTGGTCCTGGGTACGCGCAGAGGCATGGTGAAGAAGACCCGCCTCGGTGAGTACGACTCGAACCGCAGCGGCGGCGTCATCGCGATCAACCTGCGCGAGGGCGACGAGGTCATCTCGGCGCTCCTGTGCCGAGCCGATGACGACCTGCTGCTGGTGTCGCGCAAGGGACAGTCCGTGCGGTTCCACGCCGACGACGCCACGCTGCGTCCGATGGCCAGAGCTACTCAGGGCGTCATCGGCATGAAGTTCCGCGGCAGCGACGAGCTGCTGGCCATGGATGTCGCCCACGACGACTCGTTCGTCGTGACCGTGACCGACGGCGGTTTCGCCAAGCGCACGTCGGTCGTCGAGTGGACGCCCAAGGGTCGCGGAATTCTCGGCGTCAAGGCCATGCGTCTGGCCAACGAGGAGCGGGGCTCGCTGGTCGGGGCGATCGTGGCTGACGAGGGCGACGAGATCTTCGCCATCAAGTCCAGCGGTGAGGTGATCCGCACCTCCGTCGGACAGATCCGGGCGACCGGTCGCGACACGATGGGGGTCACCTTGACCTCGGTCGGTGACGGTGATGCGGTGGTGGCGGTCACGCGAAATCCCGAGGCTGACATCGCTGAAGACCCCGAGGTCGAGGCTGAAGGCGAGGCTGAGGGCGACTCCGATGAGGTTCAGACCCCATGACGACAACGAGCGGAGGGCGGCCCACCGGCGGAGCGAATCCTTCGAGCCCGGAAGCCACGGCCCGCCCTGCCTCCTCGACCGGCACCGTGGTCGAGCCCACCGGTCTTCGGGCCCCACGACCGCGCCGGGCGAGGCTGACGGTCACCCGGATTGACCCGTGGACCGTCCTGCGGCTGTCCTTTCTCCTCAGCATCGCCGCCGCCGTGATCACGGTCGTGGCGCTGCTCGTGCTCTGGTCGATGCTGTCCACGGCCGGAGTCTTCGACTCCGTCGACGGCACCCTCGACTCGGTCTTCGGCGACAGCGCCTTGACCGTCACTGAGTACTTCGGTTTTGGGCGTGTTCTGTCCATCTCGCTCCTCATCGGAGCAATCGACGTCGTGCTCATCACCGCGCTGGCCACGATCGGTGCCTTTCTGTTCAACCTCGCTGCCAGCCTCGTGGGCGGCCTGGAGGTGTCGGTCACCGAGGAGGGCTGAGCCTCCGGTGCCCGGTTTTGGGGCCATCGGCTGGTCAGGTAGCCTTCACGTTCGGCAAGGGCCTATAGCTCAGCTCGGTTAGAGCGCTTCCCTGATAAGGAAGAGGTCGATGGTTCAAGTCCATCTAGGCCCACTGGTCCACCCGGCCAATTGGAGGAGTTATGTTCAAGAAGTTGCTCGTCCTGGCTGCTGCAGCCGCCGGAGCGTTCGCTGTCTGGCGCAAGGTCTCAAACGATCGTGCGGAGCAGGACCTCTGGAACGAGGCGGTCGCCGACCTCGACCCCGACGCTCCTGTGGTCGACCTGCGCTGACCCGCTTCACTGCGCCGTCAGGCGCTCAGGGGACGTAGCTCAATTGGCAGAGCACCGCCTTTGCAAGGCGGGGGTTAGGGGTTCGATTCCCCTCGTCTCCACCCTTCGCCCTCGCGCGTGAAGACTTACCGCCCGCTTGAGGCTTTCACGGTGCTCGAAAAGGGCGGGTAAGTCTTCACGACCCCCGCGGCACAAGCACCTACAATCGCGCGGTGACAGATGACCTGGCGCGCCGGCGAGTACTGATCGGCGGCGCTGCGGTGGCGGGCGGCGTGGCTCTGGGCGCTGCGGTGTCGTGGCCCCTGTGGCCCGATCGGGTCAAGAACGTCTTCGTCGACCCGCCCCCCGCCTTCATCCCCGACGCCGAGGCCGGTCAGGTGACCCTCGAGTCGGTCTACTCCGAGTCCCGCGGCATGGACGTCGACCTCTTCACCGCTGTGCCCGCTGGATATGGCAATGGGAAGGGGCTGCCCGTCGTCGTCATCTGCCACGGCGCGACCGCTACGCCCGCCAGCTACGAGCCCTTCGGGTTGCCGCAGTTCCTGACCGCCGCGGTGGACGCAGGAGCCGAACCCTTCGTGCTGGCCGGCGCGTATGGCAGCGCCCTGCGGTGGGAACCACAACCAGACGGCGACGACCCGCGCAGCATGGTGCTCGACGAGATGCCGGGCTGGCTCGATGAGCGTGGCTTCGACGCCTCCAGGCGCGCACTGTGGGGGTGGTCGATGGGCGGCTACGGCATTCTGCGCATGGCGCAGATCGACCCCGGCTGGGCACGTGCGGTCGCGGCCTTCGCGCCGGCGATCAGCTCCGGCGATGAGGTCTTCACCAACGCCGATGCGTTAGCGGGAACGCCTCTGGGCTTCTGGGTCGGCACCGATGACTCGTTCTACGAGCCGGTGCAAGAGCTGGTGGCGGTGCTGCCGGAGGAGCCCGAGATCAACTCGTCCGGGCCGGGCGGGCACACCAGGATCTACTGGAACGACCAGACGCTGGAGGCGTTCACCTTCCTGGCATCACACCTCGGGATGCAGGAGCTCAGATAAGGGACGCGAGAAAAGCCTCGGATACCGCGAGGTAGGAGTCCACGTCGTCCTGGGTTGCGGCGAACGAGATTGCCGGGCCGGCAGTCGCGATCGCGTCCCAGATCCCGCGGTTGGCGTAGAACGCCTTGCGGGCGTCGGCGAACGCTTCATCCACCGAGGCGTACCCATCACGTCCGGTCACGGGAGGCTCGGCCGACAGGCGCCACTGGCAGCGTCCACCCCATCGATCGATGGACCACCCGAGGCCCGAGGCGTCCACGAGCCGTTGAAGGCCCTCCTGCAGCTGGGCCCCGAGGGCGTCGACGCGTTGGTGGGCCGACTCGGTGAAGACCTCGGCCAGGCCGGCGTGAGCTGCCGCCATCGACAGGG
>JAHEKZ010000003.1:69272-112770 GCA_024644435.1 Actinomycetes bacterium
GCCATCGACAGGGCGTTGCCGTAGACCGTGCCGCCGGTGGGAACCGACGGACCTGGCACGAAGTCACCCTCGACATGGCTGGCCAGGAAGTCGGCCAACGGGCTCGTCATGCCGAACACGCCGACGGGCACACCCCCGCCGATCCCTTTCCCGCCCGTGATGATGTCGGGGTCGAGCCCGAACTCGTGCGTCCCGCCCCCGTACATCGCGAACTGGGTGTGGGTGACGTCAGCAGCGACCAGTGTTCCGTGTCGACGAGTGACCTCGCGCAGGTGCTGATGGAAGCCGGGCTGCGGCATCACCAGTCCGCAGTTGGTCATCACCGGTTCGAGCAGCACCGCTGCCACGTCACCCCCGGCGAGCGCCGCGTCCAGCGCCTCGACGTCATTGAAGGGAACCGCCCTGACGTGGTCACCGGACCCGGTGGGCAGGCCGACGCCATCCGGCGTGCCCTCAGACCAGAGCATCTCGTCCATGTGACCGTGGTACTTGGCATCGAAGACCACCACCTGTTGCCGGCCGGTGAAGGCCCGGGCGACCCGAAGCGCATCAACGTTCGCGCCGGACGCCGAAAGCGTGTACTGCCACGCGGGAAGCCGGAACCGTTCGGCGAGAAGCTGGCTGACATCGAGCGCATCAGTGGTGGGGAGGAGGAAGTGGTTGCCCTTGGCCGCTTGTTCGGTAATCGCCCGGACGATGGGCTCTGGAGCGAATCCCGCGGCCATGGCCAGGTCGCAGAGGTTGAAGTCTCGGTAGCTGTTGCCGTCCAGATCGATGAAGGTGCTGCCACTTCCGGAGACTGCCACCACGGGAGAGTGGCGCCAGAAGCCCTTCATCCACGACACAGGGACGCCGTTCGGCATCGTCGGACGGGCGGTGTCCAACCACGCCAGCGAACGTGGGATCGAGGCGTGGAAATCAGCGGTCTCTGCGTCGCGCAGCTGCTCGAGCGTGCGCTTGAGCGTGGGTGTGATCAGTGAGTCCATGCCTGATCCTGGCACGTCTGGGTGAACGTCGGTATGCGAGGATCGTGTGGTCGGCGACCGCACACCAGAAGGGCCCACCGTGGCTGAGCAACTCTTCGCGACCTTGAACACCAACCGTGGCGCGATTCGGATTGAGCTGTACCCCAACCACGCACCGAAGACGGTCGCCAACTTCGTTGACCTGGCCGAGGGGAGTCGCGAGTGGAAGCACCCCGGCACCGGAGAGACCAGCACCGACAAGCTCTATGACGGCACCACGTTCCACCGGGTGATCAGCGGGTTCATGATCCAAGGTGGCGACCCGCTCGGCACCGGTACCGGTGGCCCCGGGTACCGCTTCGGCGACGAGTTCCACCCCGAGCTCACCTTCAGCGAGCCCTACCTCCTGGCCATGGCCAACGCCGGCCCAGGTACGAACGGCTCGCAGTTCTTCATCACCGTCTCAGCCACCGACTGGCTCAACTTCAAGCACACGATCTTTGGCAAGGTGGCCGATGCGGAGTCGCGCGACGTGGTCGACGCGATCGGTGCGACGCCGACAGGAGCCCAAGACCGACCGGTCGACCCGGTGGTGGTTGAGTCAGTGACGATCGAGCGCGTCGGCGCCTGACGCGTCCGGTATGACAGAACAACCGGCTGGACAGTCAGCGGGGGAGTCCGAGCCACCCAGCTGCTATCGACACCCCGAGCGCGAGAGCCACATCCGGTGCACCCGGTGCAACCGGCCGATCTGTCCCGACTGCATGGTGAGTGCGGCCGTCGGGTTCCAGTGCCCCGACTGTGTGCGTGAGGGCAAGCAGACCACGCGTCAGGTACGTAACCTCGCCGGCGGCGCGATCCACGGCGATCCGGTGCTCGTCACCAAGATCTTGATCGCGGTGAACGTCGGGGCCTTCGTTCTCCAGTATGTGTCGAACGATCGGATCACCAACCGGTTCGCCATGCAAGGTCTGGCAGTAGCACTTGACGGCGAGTGGTGGCGGTTGATGACGTCGGCCTTCCTGCACGCCGGTGTCACCCATATCGCTTTGAACATGTTGGCCCTGTGGTTCATCGGTGGCGCTGTCGAGCCAAGGCTCGGGCGGTGGCGCTACGCGACGGTCTATTTGCTGAGCGCCCTCGGTGGTTCGGTGCTGTCGTACGCAGTCGACTCGCCCTTCCAGGCGTCGGTTGGTGCGTCCGGGGCGGTCTTCGGGCTCTTCGGCGCACTCTTCGTCCTGATGCGCCGGCTGCGCTTCGAGGTCGGCGGGTTGATCTCGATCATCGTGATCAACGTCGTCATCGGGTTCGTCCCCGGGTTCAACATCAACTGGCGCGCCCACCTGGGCGGGTTGATCGTAGGGACGATCTTGACCGCGGTGATGGTCTACGCGCCGCAGCGGCAACGTCTGGTCGCATCGATCGCGGCCTCGGTCGTCGTCGTCGTCCTGTGCGTAGGAGTGACGGTGTGGCGCACCGATCAGATCAACGGCTGTGTCGACGGCACCCAGAACCCGAACACGTGCCTCGACGGCATCACGTTGGTGGGGGCGCCGGCGTCACGTGCTGGCGGCGGGATCGCGACGAGCGCGGCCGTACACGCAGCCCGATAGGTCCAGCTGCTGGAAGCTGCCCTGCACCTCGACACTCACCTCGACGACATCAGGTGAGTCGACACGTCCGACACGGAAGCGTGTGAGTGACTCGGGATGCAGCACCTCAAAGCCGCCGGCCACCGGGTCGGCCAGGCGCAGCTCTCCGTCGGCGTGCAGGATCCGTAGTGTCGGCGCCCACGGGTTGTACGAACGGTAGAGACCGACGGCCGCCCGGTACGGATGCTCGCTGCCGTCGTCCAGCGGCTCGGGGCGCGGTCGAGCCGGCTCTTGGGACGGTAGGCCGCACAGCAGGCGCAGCAGATGTCTGTTCGCCTCGGACACCTCCCCGTACCCGTTGATGAGCAGACAGGTTCCGATCCCGCGGTCACGGTCGACGAGCACGTCGGCGAACATGCCGACCATCCCACCGCTGTGACCCACCGTCGTCTGGTCGTCGGACTCGATGGTGTCCAGGCCACATCCGTACCACCCGTCGTCGGTGCGGGCGTGGCGTCCGGCGAGAATGGCGAAGTCGTCGGCCCGCAGCACACCGTCGGCGCCGCCGCCCATCAGGAAGCGGAGGTAGTGGGCCATGTCGTCGGGGGTGGCTGCGATCGCTCCGTCCGCGGTGCAGGTGGGGAAGGGCACGTCGGGCGTCTGCTCGGAGGCCGCGCGCCACAGCGCGTCGTCCCGCGGCGGGCGGTGGCCCCGCACGTCGACGCCGTGGTCGGGCGACACCACCGAGGCGGCTGAGTGGCTCATCCCCAATGGGCCCAGCACCCGCTCTTCCAGGGAGATCTCGAGAGGCCGACGCTCGATGGCCTCGATCACGTCACCGAGCAGCTCGTACCCCGGGTTCGAGTACCAGAAGGGGCTCCCTGGAGGTTGGGGTACTCCGACCGCCCCTTGCCGCGCTGACTCGAGCAGGGAGTCCGGCGTCCATTCGCTGCCTCCTGGAAGCCCGGCTGTGTGCGACATCAGATGATGCAACGTGATCTTGGGGTCTAGGTGAGAGGCCCAGGGAAGGTGCTTGCGCACGGGGTCGCCGGTCGAGAGCCCACCTTCCCGCTGCATCTGCAGCACGGCAATGCTCGAGAAGGCCTTCGAGATCGACCCGATCTGCCAGCGCTGTGTCGCGTCGACCGGTCGCATCCCGGCTCGGTCGGCGAGGCCGGACAGCTCGACGTGCAGGGTCTTGGTTCGGTCGGTGACGACCAGCGCCATCCCGGGTATTCGGCGCTGCGCCTGCCACTGCAAGGCCCAGCGGGTCGCGTCCTCGAGTGGACCAGGCACGGAACCTCCTGTGGTGGTCTGACGTCGCCATCCACAGGAGTTATCCCCACTGTGGACTGAGTTACATGCCTGTGATTCAGGGGATTCGGGTGATTCAGGTGTAGCGGGCCGCTACTTCCAGCGGGTGGCCACCATGAGACCGGCGAACATGAACCCGAACCCGATGGCCACGTTCCAGGCCCCGAGCTGGCTCACGAATCCGATGGAGCTGGCGGCGACGTAGTAGAGGACCACCCACGTCAGCCCGATCAGCAGCAGGGTGATCATCGTGGGGACCACCCACCGACCGCTGACGGCAGACGCCTTGTTGGTGCGCTCCGGGGGCGGGATGTAGTCGGCTTTCTTCCGGGACCGGGACTTCGGCACGTCCACCACTCCTTGTGTCACGCCCGGCGGTCCCGGGCAGATGGCTCCGCCCCGTAGCGTAGTTCCTATGCGGTCGACTGTGGTGTGGCGCGTCCTCGTGCCCGTGATGCTGCTGCTCATCGGCATGCTCCTGGCCACGTCGGCGCGCCTGGCGTCCGGCACCGATCTACGCACCGACCGTCGCACCGACCTCGTCGGTCTGATCAGGGCGGAGCAGGAGCGCGTGGCGTCCGACACCGAGCAGGTCACGGCGCTGCAGAACCAGCTTGAGGCCGCGGCCGCGGCCGAGGTGCCTACGGCACCCGATCCATCGCTGGAAGCATTGATCTCCAAAGTGGAGGGCCCGGGACTTGTCGTCTCGCTCGCGGACGCACCGATCCCCGCCAACGGGGTCGGTGACGGCTTCACGGCGGACGACTACATCGTGCATGAGCAGGATCTCCAGGCGGTGATCAACGCCCTCTGGGCCGGTGGTGCTGACGCCATCGCCGTGATGGACCAGCGGATCATCGCCACAAGTGCCGTGCGCTGCGTCGGAAGCACGCTGCTGCTGCACGGACAGGTCTACGCACCCCCGTATACGGTGGCCGCTGTGGGCCCCCCGGACCGAATGCAGCGCGCCCTTGACGCGTCGCCTCGCGTCGAGCTCTACCAGCAGTACGCCGATCTGCTAGGTCTGCGGCTCGACGTCAGCGAGTCCGACCGCGTGATGATCCCGGCGTACGCGGGTCCGCTGGCCGCGCGGTATGCCGAGGTGGTCGAGTGAGCGCGGCCCGTCGCGCCACTGGAGTCGTCGGCGAGCTGCTCATCACCGCAGGTGTCGTTGTCCTGCTGTTCGTGGGCTATCAGCTGGTGTGGACCAATGTGCAGGCAGATCGGGTGGCCGCAGAGAAGATCGACTCGCTGGAGCAGACGTGGCAGGAGGAGCCGCCGACCAAGCCTGACGTACAAACCATCCGCGACGGTGACGCCTTCGCGATTCTGCGGATCCCACGCTTGGGGCAGAACTACCGCGTACCCATCGTCCAGGGAGTCAGCCTTGAAGACCTCGCCACCGGAGTCGGCCACTACCCCGACACCGCGATGCCAGGGGAGGTCGGGAACTTCTCGGTGGCTGGGCACCGGGCCACGAACGGAGAGCCGTTCGCCTATCTCGACCAGCTGAACAAGGGTGATGCGGTGGTCGTCGAGACGGGGACGACGTGGTTCACCTACCGCGTCACTGACGAGTACATCGTCCCGCCGACTCAGGTAGGCGTGATCCTTCCGGTTCCCAACGAGCCAGGGGTCGAGCCCCGCAAGAAGCTCATGACGTTGACAACCTGCAACCCTCGGTGGGCGTCCTACGAGCGACTGATCTTCCACGCCAAGCTCATTGACGAGCTGAGCAAGGGCGACGGCGTGCGTCCCGACGCACTCGGAGGTGGGGCCTGATGTATGCCTGGCTCTGGCGTCATCTGCCCGGTCCGACGGCTGTCCGCGTGGTGATCGCGCTGGCGTTGTTCGTTGCTGTGGTGGCGGTTCTCTTCCTGTGGGTCTTCCCCTGGGTCGAGCCGCGCCTCCCGTTCACCGACGTCACCGTTGACGAGTCGGCGTCCGCGGCTGGCCTAGGCTGGCGGTTGTGAGCACCCGGGTCCTGGTCGTCGACAACTACGACTCGTTCGTCTACAACCTCGTGCAGTACCTCGCCCAGCTCGACGCCGACTGCACCGTTCTTCGCAACGACGAGGTCGATCTCGACCGGGCAGCCGATTACGACGGCATATTGCTGAGCCCTGGGCCGGGCACGCCAGAGGACGCCGGTGTCTGTGTGCCACTGGTCCGGCAGCTTGCCGGGAGGGTGCCGATCTTCGGTGTCTGTCTCGGGCTGCAGGCGATGGCGGTGGCTTACGGCGCGACCGTGGGGAGGGCACCCGAACTGCTGCACGG
Source organism: Actinomycetes bacterium (assembly GCA_024644435.1). Lineage (GTDB taxonomy): Bacteria > Actinomycetota > Actinomycetes > JAHEKZ01 > JAHEKZ01 > JAHEKZ01. The sequence goes on from JAHEKZ010000003.1 coordinate 75,421, forward strand.
CAAGACCAGTCTTGTCGAGCACGAGGGGGTCGGCGTGCTGGCCGGACTACCGAACCCGTTCACGGCGACCAGGTACCACTCGCTCGCCGTCGAGACGGCAACGGTCCCCGCCGAGTGGGACGTGACCGGGCGTACGGCGTCCGGCGTGATCATGGCGATGAAGCATCGGACGCTGCCGGTCGAGGGTGTGCAGTTCCATCCTGAGTCGGTGCTCACCGAAGGCGGCCACCTGATGCTGGCCAACTGGCTCGGGGTGTGCGGTGACACCGGGGCCGTCGAGCGGTCGAGCGGGCTGGCCCCAGTCGCCCCCTCCCAGTAGTGGGGCCATGTCACACCGGTTTGAAATGACCGAACCAATCTGACATGGCGCCGATTCGGGGGTGCGTGATTCGGGGTCCCCGTGCGGCGCTGGTTCGAAATGACCGAACCGGTGTGGCATGGCCCCGAATTAGGGGGGGTTGCCTTGGCCGTTGCCGTTGTTGGTCTTGGTGTCGCTGGGTGAGGGGCTCGGTGATGCCGTGTCGGTCGGCGTGGGCGGTGCCTCGGCGATCGTGATCACCACGGTGGTGCCGAGACGCACCAAGGTTCCGCCGGCGGGCGACTGGGCGATCACGGTGCCCGGACGCGCCTGGTCGGTTTCTTCGTAGACCGGAGTGACGTTGAAGCCGGCGGCCTCCAGCACCTTGGTCGCGGTGGCCTCGCTGCTGTCCACGACATTCGGCACCTCGACCTCGCCGGTACTCACCGACAGGACGACGGTCGACCCGACATCTTGGAGGGTGCCGCCGGGTGGGTCTGTGCTGATCACCGTGCCTGCTGCCTGGTCGGAGTTGACCGGCTGGGTCTCGACCCTGAAACCGGCCCCTTGCACCTGTTCGATGGCGACCTGCTGCGCCAACCCGACGACGTCAGGCACCTCGACCTGCTCAGGACCGGCTGATACGACCAAGGTGACGGTGGAGCCCTCTTCGGCCTCGGTGTCACCCAGCGGGTCTTGGGTCAACACGGTGTTCTTCTTCACGTCACTGCTCTGGGTCTCGACGTTGACCTGGAACTTGGCGTCTTCCAGCGTCTGCTGCGCATTCGACAGCTTGTCGCCCACGACATTGGGGACGGCCACTGTGGTGGTATCGCCCCCGAGCAGCGCCCAGGCCCCGGCGCCGAGCAGCGCGAGCGCGAGGATCACACCGATGGCCAGGGCCCAGTAGGCGCCCTTGCGGCTCTTCTCCTCGACCTCTTCGGGCTCGGTGATGGCGGCGATCGCCTGGGTGGGCGGCTCGGCCATGACGGGGGGCGCCGCCACCGTGGCGCCCTGCAACGCCCGGTTGATGTCGGTTCGCATCTCAGCGGCCGACTGGTAGCGGTTCGCCGGGTTCTTGGTGAGCGCCTTCATGACGATGGCGTCGGCCTCGGCACCGATGTCGGGATTGAGCGTGGACGGGGGCAGCGGGTTCTCGCGGACATGCTGGTAGGCCACTGCCACAGGAGACTCGCCCTGGAACGGCGGACGCCCGGTGAGCAGCTCGTAGAGCAGACATCCGGCGGAGTAGACGTCAGATCGGGCGTCCACCGTCTCGCCGCGCGCTTGCTCTGGCGACAGGTACTGGGCAGTCCCGAGGACGTTCGCGGTCTGGGTCATGGTCGCGCCGCTGTCGGCGACGGCCCTGGCGATACCGAAGTCCATCACCTTGACGTCACCGTTGGTGGCCAGCATCACGTTGGCCGGTTTGATGTCGCGGTGGATGATGCCCTGCCGGTGGCTGTACTCGAGCGCGCTCAGCACTCCGGTCGTGATCTCGAGTGCACGGTTCGGCATCAGTCGCTCGCCCTGGCGCAGCAGGTCGCGCAGTGTCTGGCCCTCGACGTACTCCATCACGATGTAGGGCACGCGGACGCCGTCGAGCTCGTCCTCTCCGGTGTCGTAGACGGCGACAACCGAGGGAGCGTTGAGCGATGCGGCTGACTGAGCTTCGCGTCGGAACCGGGCTTGGAATGTGGCGTCGCGCGCAAGGTCGGTGCGGAGCATCTTCACGGCCACGGAGCGACCGAGCCGAAGGTCGGTCGCCTTGCGCACGTCGGCCATGCCACCGTGGCCGAGCAGCTCGCCGAGCTCGTAGCGCCCGCCGAGTGTGCCGTTAGTTCTGTCGCCGCTCACTGGAGCACCGCCTCCATGACTTCTCGTGCGATGGGTCCAGCCACCGCTCCACCAGTGGCGTCGTCTCCGAGACGCCCGCCGTTCTCCACGATCACGGCTACCGCCACCTGCGGGTCTTCCGCGGGCGCGAAGGCCATGAACCACACATGTGGTGGACGCTTTCCGTCCTGTGCGGTGCCGGTCTTGCCGCCCACGCTGAACCCGGGGATCGCAGCGCTCGCCCCGGTGCCGTTCGCGACCACCGTAACCATCATGTCCTGCAGTTCTCCGGCCACCTGCGCCGACACGGCCCGTGACAGGGGCTTTGGCTCGGTGATCGACAGCGCCGACAGGTCGGGCGCCCGCTCCTCCGCCACAAGGTAGGGAGTCATCACGACGCCGTCGTTGGCCACTCCGGCGGCCACCATGGCCATCTGGAGCGGAGTGGACCGGACATCGAACTGACCGATCGCCGACTGGGCGGTCTGGGGCGCATTGAGATTGTCTGGATAGATGCTGGGAGCGACGGTGAGGGGGACGTTCAGCCGTTCGTTGAATCCGAAGCGTTCGGCCTGCTCGCGAATTGCCGCGTCACCGAGCTTGAGGCCGATCTTGGCGAACGCGGTGTTGCATGAGATGGCCAGTGCTTCGGTCAAGGTGAGGGTGCCACCGATGCAGGGTCCGTCGAAGTAGTTGCCGATCGTTGCTGAGGTATCGGGCAGGTTGAGGATCGCGGGCCCCGGGACCTCGGTGTCCGGTGTGTACTCACCGCTGCTCAGGGCGGCGGCGGACACGACCACCTTGAACAGTGAGCCCGGGGGGTACACCTGCTGGATCGACCGGTTGAGCAGAGGGTCGCCGGGATCTCGCCGCAGCTTCTCGTAGTTGTCGCTGACCTCGGTGGGGTCATGGGACGCCAGCAGGTTCGGGTCGAAGGACGGTGATGACGCCATGGCGAGGATCGCTCCGGTGCGAGGGTCGATGGCGGCGACCGCGCCCTCCTGCCCGTCCAGGCCGTCGAAGGCTGCCCGTTGGGCATCTGCATCGAGGGTGAGCACGACGTTGCCGCCCTGTTGCTGCTGCCCCGAGAACAACGTGGTCAAGCGGTCGACGAAGAGCCGGTCATCTGAGCCGGCGAGCAGGTCGTTGTCTGTCTTCTCGATACCGGTTGCGCCGTAGACCGAGTAGTAGCCGGTGGCCGGCGCGTACGCGGCGCCGTCGCTGTAGACGCGCAGGTAGCGAAGCCGCTCGTCGGTTGCGACGGATTTCGCGATGGCTTTCCGCCCCACCAAGATGGATCCGCGCTGCTGGTCGTACTCGTCGATGATCTGTCGACGGTTTCCGTCACGGGCGCGCAGGTCGTCGTTCTGGATCACGGCAATGACGTTGGCGTTGATCATCAGCGCGATGATCAAGATGCCGAGGGCCACGGCGGTCCGACGGATAGTTGAGTTCACGCGACCACCTCCCGCCTGGCGGCGTCCGGTGGTCGGCGAGCGGCGTCACTGACCCGCAGCAACAGTGCCACCAGCGCCCAGTTGGCCACCAAGGATGATCCGCCGTAGGAGAGGAAGGGGGTGGTGAGGCCGGTGAGCGGAATCAGCTTCATGACGCCACCGACCACGACGAAGACCTGGATGCCGAGGGCCACGGAGAGTCCCGCCGCGAGCAGCTTGCCGAAGCTGTCGCGGCAGGCAACGGCGGTGCGCATCCCGCGTTCGATGACAATTCCGTACAGGGCCAGCAGCGCCATGACTCCGGTGAGCCCCAGCTCTTCGCCGAACGCCGACATGATGAAGTCGGTCTTGGCAAAGGGGACGAAGTCCGGGTGGCCCTGCCCGAGGCCGACGCCCAGTACACCGCCGCTGGCGAAGCCGTAGAGACTCTGCGCTATCTGGAACCCGTTGCCGGACTCGTCGGTGAAGGGGTCGAGCCAGATTCCGACGCGCAGCTGTACGTGGTCGAAGAGCTGGTAGGCCGCAAACGCTCCGGCTGCAAAGAGGAATCCTCCGATGAAGATCCACGATCGACGCTCGGTGGCGATGTAGAGCATGGTGACGAAGAGCCCGAAGAAGAGCAGCGAGGTGCCCAGGTCTTGCTGGAACACCAGAACGCCGAGTGAGGCGACCCACGCCACGACAATGGGGCCGAGGTCGCGTCCGCGAGGCAGGTCGATCCCGAACACGCGGCTGCGCGCCAGTGCGAGCACGTCACGCTTGACCACGAGGTACCCGGCGAAGAAGACGATCAGGACGATCTTGGCCACTTCGGCCGGTTGGAAGCTGAAGGTACGGGGACCGAGCGTGAGCCGCACCCATATCCGGGCGCCATTGATCTCGGCTCCGATCACAGGCAGCAGCGGGAGTATCAGGAGGAGCAGACCGAGCAGCATCGCCGTGTACGTGTAGCGCTGCAGAACCCGGTGGTCGCGCACGAGCAGCAGCACGGCGAAGAAGACGCCAACCGCGAGCACGAACCATCCGAGCTGCGCGACGTAGTCGGGATCGGCCGGTTGGAGGTCTTCGGCCAGATCCAGCCGATGAATCATGGCCAGCCCGAGCCCGTTGAGCAGAGAGACGGCCGGCAGCAGGATGGGATCGGCATGCGGCGCCAGATAGCGCAGAGTGGCATGCGCGCCTACCAGTCCGAGGCCGAACACGATGGCGAACGTGGTGAAGTCGGTGCTCAGCTTGTCGAGCAGAACGATGTCAACCTGGGCAAACGCGCCCAGGGTGATCGCGTAGGCAAAGGCCAGCAGCCACAGCTCGGTTCCTCGCCGCTGTTTCGGGGACTTCTTGCTGACGGCCGCAGGGCTGACGTCGAGCGCGGTCACGGTGACTCCGGGCATCCGGCCGGCGGATTCTTGCTCGCACAGCGCTGAGCCTCTTCATCCAGACGCTGAACGATGTCACGGGCGTCCTCCAGGTTCTTCGCCACGATGGCGTCGGCCACCTGCTCCTGCTCGAACTCGGGCAGCTCGTCGACGCCGACCGTCGATGTCTCGACCAGGCGCGAGAGATCGAGACCGAACAGTGGTTCGGTCGGCCCTTGGTAGACGGCCACAACGGCGCCGGTCGTTCCTGGCGTTGTCGATACGAAGTACTGCCCCTGCGACCACGTGTACCAGCCGAGGAGCGCACCGACCACGAGCCCGATCAGCAGCATGCCGAGGGCCGTCAGCACCAGCACCCTGCGCCGTAGCCGTCTGCTTGGAGCGCCGTGCTCATCGTCGTCATCGCGTGCCAGCTGGGCGGCTCGCCCTGCGGGGGTGTCCGGCAGCCTCAACCGTCGTGAGTTGCGCTGTACGCCGACGGCCCCGACGACTAGCGCATCTTCGCCATCTGCGTCGATGTCGTCGTCAACGACGTCGGCCACCACACAGGTGATGTTGTCCGGGCCTCCACCGCGAAGGGCCAGGTCGACCAGCTCGTCCACCGCCTCCTGCGCGTCATCGTTCGCGAGCAGACTGGCAGCGATCGTTTCGTTGGAGACCACGCCGGACAGGCCGTCACTACACAACAAGATCCGGTCGCCGGCCTTGATCTCTCTGATGGAGAGATCGGCCTCGGTGGGGTGTGCACCGTCGAGAACGCGGGTCAGCACGTTGCGTTGCGGATGTGTTGTCGCATCGCTCTCGCTGAGCCGCCCGGCATCGATCAGGGACTGCACCAAGGTGTGGTCGCGGGTGATGCGCTCGAGGACACCTCCTCGCATCAGGTACGCACGCGAGTCGCCCACGTGGACCAGCCCGAGTCGGGTTCCGGCGTGCACGACCGCAGTCAGGGTCGTTCCCATTCCGCGAAGGCGTGGTTCTGCCTCGACCAGTCCGCCAAGCTGGTCCTCGATCCGGCGGACGGCATCGCCGAAGACCTCGAGGAGATCGCCGCTCGGTTCGCCTTCGTCCAGAGTGGCGAGCGCGGCGACCGCCACCGAGCTGGCCACCTCACCGGCGGCCGCGCCTCCCATGCCGTCTGCGACGACGAGCAGGTGCGGACTGGCATAGCCACTGTCTTCGTTGCCATCGCGGAGCAACCCGACGTCAGAGCGTGCGGCGAAGCGCAGGGTCAACACCATGGGCGCGCTCGCCGGATCACTTGCGAAGCTCCATCACGGTCTTCCCGATCCGGATCGGCGTTGACAGCGGCACGCTCATGGCGCCGGCCACTCGGGTGCGCTGCACGTATGTGCCGTTGGTCGATCCGAGGTCTTCGATGATCCAACCGGATTCATGTGGGGAAATCCGCGCATGGTGGTTGGAGGCGTAGTCGTCGTCGATGACAACCGTGCAGTCGGCCGAGCGGCCGATGGTGATCGGTGCCGTTCCCAACGTGACGGACGTTCCGGCCAGTGAGCCCTCGAGCACCATCAGCACGCGAGCGCTTCCGCGGCGGTTGCCTTTCGTCCCCGTCCCCTTGGCTGGTTTGGCCGTCGACACCTGACGCCCAGCGGGCTTGGGCGTTCGGCTCCGGGTAACGCGGGGGCCGAACATGTCAGTGCGCATCACACCGGCAAGGGTGAGCACGAACGTCCACAGCAAGACGAGGAAGCCGAGCCGCAGGACGGTGAGGGTGAGCTCGGACATCACCCTCCTTGGTTTCGAAAGATGACGCGAGAACTGCCGAGCGTGATGATCGAGCCGTCACTGAGGTCGGCCTGCTCTGACCGGACGTCGTTGACCAAGGTGCCGTTGGTGGACCCGAGATCGACCACACTTGGGGTTGGCCGAAGTCGCAGCATGGCGTGTCGTCGCGAGATGCCAGGGTCGTTGATACGTACGTCAGCTTCGCTTCCGCGGCCGATGACGCTGACGTCCTGGGTCAGCGGGATCTGCTGCCCGGAGACGTCGAGCCATGCCTTGGGAAGGTGGGTGTCGGGAGGAACCTCGCCAGGTGCGGCCTCACCGAGAACTCGGAACAGGCCGGTCTCCAGAGTGTCGTCGCACCGGAGGTCGACCGTCAGGGGGCCGACGAAGGCGTAGCCCTGAACGCCGGCGTGCTCGCGTACGACGTCGGAGAGCTCACGTGAGAGAGCTTCGCGATAGACCGTGAGCCGCTCGAAGTCGCTGGAGGACAGGTCAACGGAGAAGGCGTTGGGCACGATCGTGCGGTCTCGCGCGACGATGGCGGCTCGGTCGTCGCACTCCTTCTGGAGGGCGCCGGCGATCTCGACGGGCTGAACCTCAGACTTGAAGGCGCGGGCGAAGGCACCGTTGACCATCCGGTCGAGGCGTCGCTCGAAGCGGTCGAGGATGCCCACCGCACCTCCAGATCGATGACCGGCGTTGAGCCGGGCGTTGTGGCCTCGGGGGTAGGCCCTGTCAAGGCGCCGAACCGGACGCTGGGTTGATCGTATCGGCGCGGACTGGGGCGTCCGGCCACCCGCTGGCGGCGATTCGGGAGCAGCCGCCTCCGGTGGTAGCCTTTCCGGGCCCTGTTGGGCACGCGCGAGTGGCGGAATTGGCAGACGCGCACGGTTCAGGTCCGTGTGTCCGAAAGGGCTTGGGGGTTCAAGTCCCCCCTCGCGCACCACCCTTTCAATAGGCGGGGCACATGGTCGTCCCCTCACGAGTTCGAGCGGAGCCTGATGATCAATCGATCCCTGATGAGCGCCGCTGTGATTGCCCTTGTGTTGGGGCTGGCTGCGTGCAGCTCGGACGACGAGGCGAGTACGCCCGAGGCGTCCGCAGGGGCGTCGTGGGCCGGCGGCGTCTGCTCGGCCATGACTGACCTTGAATCCTCGCTGAAGGACCTGGGTCAGGGCTTGGACGTGAGCGTGGGATCAGGCGACGCCGTGGAACAGTTCAAGACGCAGGCGGGCGAGCAGGCCGACGCCGTCAAGGCTGACCTTGATGCGTTGGCCAGCGCGGCATCCGATGTTCCCGCTGACGCCAGTGCTGATGTCTCGGCCGAGGCCGCAGAGCTCCGGTCCCAGCGTGCCGACCTCGAGGCCTCCGTGAGCGTGGTTGAGACAGCCATCTCAGCAGTCGCAGATGCCGACAGCGCGCCCGCACTGGCTACGTTGGTCGCATCCGCCACCTCGGCGGTCAAGGTGGCGGCCGACGAGTTCTCGTCATACGCATCGAGCCTTGAGTCCGCGGCCTCGAGTGGCGCAGACAGTGTCCAGGCTGCGTTCGACCAAGCACCTGAGTGCGCTGCGTACTCTACGAGCTGAGCAGTCTCAGGTCCGGCAGGCGGGACCTTCGGCCATGGGCGACCGATCGCGAGCGGCCGATCATCAAGACATGAACGAGACGATGTCGACCTCGCGCGCGTGGTTCGGAGCCATCGTCCTTGCAGCTGTCGTCGGGATGGCCGCCACCATCATTCAGATCGTTGAACGGGTGGAGCTCGCCGAGAACGCCGATGCGAACCTGCTGTGTGACATCAACGGCACGTTCTCGTGCGGCAACGTACTCACCGCGTGGCAGTCGAGCGTCTTTGGTCCCATCCCGAACTCTGCGATCGGGCTGAGCGTGTTCGCCCTCACCCTCGGCATTGCTGGCGCAGGGATGCTCGGCTCGCACCTGTCGAAGGCTGCGTGGGGGGTCGCCACCTTCTTCGCCGGCTTCATGGCCGCGTTCACTGTGTGGTTCCTTGCGCAGACGGCCTTCGTCATAGGCGCGGTGTGCCTCTACTGCCTGGTGATCGGCACCATGGTGCTGTTGGTCAACATCTCGTGGTGGCGGATCGGCAACCGTCTGGGATTTCTCGAAGGCAACCGGTTTCTGGACGCCGCTGGCTGGATGGTGCGCGGTGGCACGGACCTCTTCGCCTGGGTGGGCCTTGGCGTGATCGTGGCGGTGATGATGGTGGCGGGCCTCGCCATCTGACGCACCTGTCCCGCCCTCGTAGGCTGCGCTTTGTGCAGATCCGACCGGCGGGCATCAGCGACCTCGATGCGGTCTCCGATATTGCGGCGATCGTTGATCCACCACATGACGGCGCTGAGTTCGACACCACCTACTACCAGCACCTGCTTCGCAAGGGGCAGGTAGTGGTGGCTGAGGAGTCGGACATCGTCGTGGGGTACGCCGGCATCATCGAGGTCGACGGAGCTCACCATCTCAGCGACCTCTTCCTGCACCAGGATCTCCGTGGCCGCGACATCGGCCGTCAGCTGCTCGACGCCGCCTGGGCGGGCACGGCGCCGTCTGCGCTGCGTCAGACCTTCTCCTCGCTTCACCCCGCTGCGCTGGCTCTGTACGTACGGGCCGGCATGACGCCGAGCTGGCCGCTGCTCTACCTGCATGGTCGATCGGCAGCGCTACCGACCACTCAGCTGCAGGTCGCCGCGTGCGACCGAGATGAGGCCGCCGGCTACGAGGCAGAGTGGCTCGGCTGGGACCGCCGCGACGAGTACGGCTACTGGTGGCGGCACCCTGACGGCGAGATCTTCGTCGTGCGTGACGGGAACGGTCCGGTTGCCGTGGGATGCAGCGTGAACCGGCGGGGTGCGAGCACGTTGGGGCGGCTTGCCTGTGCCGATCCCTCGGTTGCGTGCGATGCCGTGGCTGCCGCCGTTCGCTGGTGCGACGACGACATGTTGGTCTCGGTTCCGGGTGTCAACCCGGCGGCACGCATGCTCATCAACGCCGGATGGCGGGTCATCGACCACGACTTGTACTGCGCGAGTGGACCGGACCTCGTCGACCCCCTGCGGCTGTTGCCTCATCCAGGTCTGCTGTAGCCCCCGCGTACAACAAAGAACGGCGCGGTCGATGCCACCCCCTCGTGTGGCACCGGCCTCGCCGTTCATCAGTGTCATCGGAGCGCAAGGGCCGGTTGTGTTCCGCCATGTGGGTGAACTCTCGGCCTGTCTAGGGTGAGCACGTGAAATGGGTGAGCGCAGACGGCGCCGTTGCGGCGGTCGCATCGCTAGGCGGATGCCCGCGCGTCGTGGTGAGCGGAAATCACGCAACTCCCGGAGCGATGGTCGACGCACTGGACGCCGGTATGCCGCAGTTTCGACTCTGGGCGCTCAATGCCCAGTCGGGGATGCCCGATCGAGACGGCATCGAGCTCGAGACGTGTTTCGTCGGTCCCGGGATGCGCAAGAGCCGCCATCTTCGGTACGTCCCATCACGGTTGTCGCTCGTCCCTGTCCTGTTCCGTGAACGGCTGCGTCCGGATGCGGTCGTGGTTCACGTCTCGCGGGTTGTCGAGGGAAAGGTGTCGCTCGGGGCCGAGGTGAATGTGCTTCCCGCCGCCATCGAGCAGTGCCGAGCAGCCGGGGGCTTGCTGATCGGGCAGGTGAACCGATTCATGCCCTACACCTACGGCGACGGTGAGTACTCCGTCGATGACTTCGACTACCTCGTTGAAGCAGATCAGCCACTGATGGACCTTCCCCGGCCGCCGATCGACGATGTTTCCGGGGCGATCGGTGAGCGAGTCGCCCAACTCGTCACCGATGGAGCCACGCTGCAGCTGGGGATCGGTGCTGTCCCCGATGCCTCGCTTCCGGGGATGGCCCAACGGCGGCAGCTGAAGATCTGGTCCGAGATGGTGAGCGACGGCGTCCTGACCTTGCGTGAAGACGGTGCACTGGACGTTGACGAGCCAGTCGTGGCGTCGTTCGTCTTCGGTTCGCAGCAGCTGTACGACTGGGTGGATGAGAACCCGGCGGTCCGGCTACTGAGGACTGAGACGACGAACGACCCGGCGCACATCTCGACCAGACCGCTGATGGTGTCGGTCAATGCGGCGTTGCAGGTGGATCTGTTCGGTCAGGCGAATGCGTCGCGGATCGGGAACCGGATCTACTCGGGATTCGGCGGTCAGTCCGACTTCGTGGTCGGAGCTCTGCACTCGCCGGGGGGTAAGGCGTTGATCGCCATGCGGTCGTGGCACCCCAAGGCGAACGTGTCGACGATCGTGCCGCTGGTGGACGAACCGGTGACGTCGTTCCAGCACAGCGCCGTGGTGACCGAGCACGGGGTGGCGCCGATCTGGGGCTGCTCGCAGCAGGAGCAGGCACTGAACCTGATCGATCATGCGGCACATCCGGACGTGCGCGACGAGCTCTACGAAGAAGCGGTTGCCCTCTCGCTGGTCAGCCCCATCTCAAGCTGATGCTGGCGGCGCTTCGATCTCTGACAGCAGCCACTGCATGACCTCGGCAGCTGACCAACCGTCGGGGTGCATCTCGAGCAGGGCGTGAACTGCCTCGAGGTCTTGGCCGAGCGTCAACAGCGGTGGCTCAGCCGACCCGTTGGGCCGGATCTGCGGAACGCCGGCTGATGCCATGAGCCCGTTGCACAGACACTTGCGCCCCTCGGTCTCTTCGACGGTCCCGCCCTTGCGGACGTAGGCATCGATCGGCTCGGACGGACAGCGCTGCCCGATCGTGCCGTCGTCACGTAGGTAGGGAGTGCGCAGGTAGCCGAGGTCGCAGATGCGTCCGCGGGTGGCCGCCACCTCGGGGTCGGCGATGGTGCCGGCCATCTGGACCACCTTGAAGGGAAACCCGGTGGGGCTGGCGCGGGGGTCGGTCCGGACCTCGGCGGTACCCGCGTCCAAGGACTTGCGGAGGGCCGTGCGAAGGGGCTCAGAGATGCCGGACTCGTTGCACAGAGCAAAGACCGTGCCGATCTGGACGCCCTGGGCGCCGCCCTCGAGCGCCGCCGCCACGTGCTTGGGAGCGGCCTGTCCACCGGCCAACCAGTAGGGCAGGCCAACCTTCATCAGCTTGTCGAGGTCGACGACGTCGCGCGGTCCGTAGATCGGCTCGCCACCCTCGTCGAGCTCGTTGCGCCGTGGCGGGGCGTTGTGTCCGCCGGCGGTGGGGCCCTCGACGACGAAGCCGTCGGGCTTGGTGGCGTCGTCACGGGCGAGGTAGGCACCGAGGATGTGCGAGGAGATGATCGCAAGGAACACCGGTCGGGGCAGGGTGTCGGGTGCTGGAGGGACGACAGCCTTCGGGTCGAGCGTGATGACGAGCTCGGTGGATGACTCAGCGCCGGCCACGTCGATCGGCAGCGACACCTCGCGGCCGTTCGCGAAGTCGTCGAGCAGGCGCGGGATATGGGTCGGTAGGCCGGCGCCGACGAGTACGACGTCGACGTTCGCGAGCATCGCGCCGTAGAGGGTGGCGGGGCTCCAGAGCTGGATCTTCTCGAGAAGGTTGATGCCAACCGGGCCGTCGTGACCACTCTTGGCCATCGTCACCTGGACGAAGGCGCCGAGCACTGCCAGGCGTACGGCGTCCATCTTCTGGTGGTGGTCGAGCCGCGGGATGGGACGGTACGGAGCTCCGGGCTCGCGCCCGTCGGGCCGGTAGAAGCGCTTGAGGGTTGCAGCGACGAAGTCTTGGTCGGGGTACTCGACCATGGCGGCCTGCACGTGACCGCCCTGGTCGCCGTCCTGGAGCCACCGGGCGACGAGCAGGTCGGAGGCGACACCGCTGATCACGCCGAGCCCGCCGTGCTGGGCAACCTCGCGGGCGAGGCGCCAGCTGGAGACCGCAACACCCATGCCGCCCTGGATCACCGGAGGGAGCTGGTCCGCGGGGGTGGCCAGCTCGCGGTCGGAAACGTTCGTCATCGACAACCTACGGTACCGTAACTTGGGGATCTTTCGCCAACCCAACCCCATTCGGGGCCATGCCACACCGGTTCGGTCATTTCGAACCATTTCCGCATGCTGCGTCAGCACAATGGCGGTGTGCCCGAGATGCCGGAAGTGGAAGCGCTCGCCGGGTTCCTCGGCGAGCGACTGGTCGGACGCGTGGTGGCGAGCGTCGACGTCGCCGGTATCGCGGCCCTGAAGACCTACGACCCACCGGTCACGTCGCTCGGCGGCCTGACCGTGACGGCGGTCGCCCGGCGTGGCAAGTTCATCGACATCGACGTCGATGGCCTCCACCTCGTCGTCCACCTCGCCCGTGCAGGCTGGGTGCGCTGGCGAGAGTCGATGACGGCCACTCCGTTGAGGCCGGGCAAGGGGCCGATCGTCCTACGAGTCCACCTCGATGACGAGTCGGGCCTGGACTTCACCGAGGCGGGTACCACCAAGAAGCTCGCCGTGTACGTCGTGCGCGACGTGCACGAGGTTCCGGGGATTGCTCGCCTCGGCCCTGATCCGCTGACGCTCGACCCGGCAACCTTGGACTCGCTGCTCACTGAGCACGGACGGACTCAGCTCAAGGGGTTCCTGCGCAGCCAGGCGATCATCGCGGGGATTGGCAACGCCTACAGCGACGAGATCCTGCACGTGGCTCGGCTCTCTCCCTTCGCGCTCACCGGACGCCTCGACGCGTCCGCCCGCGAGAGGCTCTTCGACGCGATCGGGTCGACCCTGCGGGACGCCGTGGATCGCTCGATGGGACTTCCCGCGTCCGAGCTGAAGGACGACAAGCGAGCGGCCATGCGCGTCCATGGACGCACAGGTCAGCAGTGTCCCGAGTGCGGCGACGTCATCCGCGAGGTGTCGTTCGCCGACTCGTCGCTGCAGTACTGCGCGACGTGTCAGACGGGCGGAAGGCCGCTGGCCGATCGCCGCCTCTCGCGCCTGCTCAAGTAGTGCACCAGTGCGCCGGCACACGCGGGAGCGGAGCGTCTCCGGCACATACGGGCCCTGGTAGTGGACGCCGTCGTGCCGGAAACGCTCCGATCAGTGGAAGCAGTGGGGGGCCACTCCTTCTAAAGGGCGGCGCGCACCTTGGCGGTGCCGAACGGCAGCCCCGCCGAGAACACGCTGGTGTTGAGCGTGGCGTTGAGTGCGTCCGCCGCCTCCGCGGTCAGTTCGAGGCGGACGCCGGTGAGCACCGCGAAGCCTCCTGCGGTCAGCTTGGGCTCGAGCGAGGTGGGAATGATCGTGAAGATCGGCACCTCAGCAGGCTGGTTGTTGACCTTGGTCGCGTAGAGGAGGCCCTCATCGAGACGAATGTCGAAGTCGCTCACCTTCAGCGCCTTGAAGTTGCGCAGGTTCACGAACCGCACACCACCGGTGTGGGCGATCTCGCCGCCGGTCAGCGACAGCGGGTCACCTGCAGCGGTCACGAAGCTGTCGGACGTGATCGGGAACCCGTACTTCACCGTCGGGCCCCGCTTCGTCCACTTCAGCTTGGTCGATGCATCGGTGGCGTACGGAAGGATCTTGTTCTTCAGCAGAGCCTCGGTCACCGCGGGGTTCACGGTGACGGAGGTGACGCCACCAGAGATCGGAATGGTCGCGTCGGCCGCTGCCTGTGCGGGAACGACGCTGAGCCCGGCGGCGAGGGCGCCGGCGCTGGCGAAGACAGCCAGCCGTTGCAGAACACGCATGATGACTCCCAAGGGAAGGGGGAACGTCAGATGCCCTTGCTTCGCTGTCACTGCTGCAGCTGGATGCAGAAGACCGCAACTACCTCGCTGCGTGATGGCTAGGCTGCAGAGTGTGAGCGCGCTCGACCGACTCCGAGACGCCGTCGGCGCCGAGCACGTGCTGACCGACCCCGGTGTCACCCAGGCCTACGGCACTGACTGGACGGGACGCTGGTCCGTATCGCCCCTGGCCGTTGTGCGTCCGGCAGACACCTCAGAAGTCTCGGCGGTCGTGCAGGTCTGCGCAGCTGACGGCATCCCGCTCGTGCCGCAGGGGGGCAACACAGGGCTGGTCGGCGGATCGGTTCCCGCGCGTCCGGACGCCGTGGTCCTGTCGTTGCGAAGGCTGACGTCGCACTCCGACGTCGATGTGTTCGGCCGCCAGGTCACGGTTGGTGCGGGCCTTTCTGTCGCCGAGGTGCACGCTCTTGCGGCCCGCAGCGGCCTGACCTACGGCGTCGACCTTGCGTCGCGCGACTCGGCCACGATCGGCGGCACGGTCGCGACCAATGCCGGCGGCGTACGCGTGGTCCGGTTCGGTGACACACGGGCGCAGGTCGTGGGGCTTGAGGCAGTCCTTGCCGACGGGTCGGTGATCGACCGGACGGGCGCTCTGCCCAAAGACTCCGCGGGCTACGACATCTCAGAGCTGGTGGTCGGTAGCGAAGGGACGCTGGCCGTGGTCACGGCTGTCCTGCTTCGCCTGCGGGATCGGTTGCCACCTGAGCGCGTCACCGCCATGGTCGGGGTCTCCTCGCTCCGTGAGGCCGTTGAGCTGGCGGCAACGGTGGCGACCTCTCGCGATGACCTCTTGGCCGCCGAGTACATCGACGACGTCGGGATGCGTCTGGTCTGCGGCGTGGCCGGCCTCACCCACCCGCTGGCTGAGCGGTGGCCCTACTACCTGCTCATCGAGACCGCGCGGACGCCGCATCTGCCCGTCGGCTCCGATGGCGCCGTCGACCGGCGCCTCTGGGCCTACCGCGAGCGACAGTCCGAAGCGGCCGCCACCCTCGGTACCGGCCACTCCCTCGACATCGCGCTTGCCGTGCACCACCTCGACGACTTCCTCACCCAGCTTCCTGAGCTGGTCGTGCCGCACCGGGCGTTCACGTTCGGGCACCTGCTCGAGGGGAATGTGCACGTCCAAATCAACGGGCCGGACCCTGGTGACGACGCTGCGACCGACGCTGTGCTCCAGGTGGTGGCGCGACTGGGTGGCAGCGTCAGCTCAGAGCACGGCGTCGGACGTGCCAAGCCCGGCTACCTGGCGCTCTCCCGCGACCAGGCGGAGATAGACACCATGCGTGCGATCAAGGACGCGCTCGACCCCGGTCATTTGCTCAATCCCGGCGTGCTGTTCGCCTCCGGGACATCGGACAGTGGCACCATGTCGACACCATGAGCTCCGGGACGTCTGAGCCGAGCCGACCGCTGGTGATCGCGCACCGCGGCGCGTCCGAGCACATGCCTGAGCACACGCTCGCCGCCTACGTGCAGGCAATCGACGACGGTGCGGACGGGCTCGAGGCAGACGTGCGACTCACCGCCGATGGCCACTTGGTCTGCGTCCACGACCGTCGGATCGATCGCACCTCCAACGGCGAGGGTGTCCTGTCGACCCTCGAGCTTGCCGATCTCGAGTCGCTCGACTTCGGCGGGTGGCAGCAGGCACCCGGCGCCGTCGAGGTGCCTGACCAGGTCAGCGACGACCAGTCCCAGGTACTGACCCTCGAGCGTCTGCTCGAGCTGATCGTGGACTCCCCTCGGCGCGTGCAGCTGATGGTCGAGACCAAGCATCCGACGAGGTACGCAGGGTTGGTTGAACGTCGCCTGGTCGAGAAGCTGCGCCACTTCGGCCTCGACGGTTGGGTTCCTCCGGACGAGGCGCTGGTGACGGTGATGAGCTTCAGCGAAGTTGCGCTGCGCCGCGTACGCAAGCTCGCCCCTGGAGTCCCTCTGGTCATGCTCATGGAGCGGGTGCCGGTGGCGTACCGGTCGGGCATGCTGCCGAAAGGCGTCCGCGTTGCCGGCCCCGGTCTGCCGGTGATCAAGGCGCACCCGCGCTACGTGCAGCGCGTGAGGGACGGCGGCGCGCGCGTCTATGTGTGGACTGTTGACGATCCTCAGGACGTCGTGCTCGCCTTCGGCATGGGGGTAGATGCGATCATCACCAACCGACCCCGCGAGGTGCGCGAGCAGCTCGACGCGCTGGTAGCCGCTCGCCAGTAGCGCTAGCACCCTCACTAGGGTCTGCGGTGTGAGCAAGCGTCGCGCCCGGACCCCAGGTCCAGATTCCTCTGCCCCCGACGTCGACGTCCCCGTTGTCGGTGGGCGTGAGCCGTGCCCTTGCGGCAGCGGACGTCGCTACAAGGCGTGCCACGGCAAGGCGGCCGCCACGCAGCATCGCGTCGTACGGCCGTTCGCCGGAATGGCCTCCGAGCCCGACTGGGTGGCCATGCACGACCTGATCCCCGCGGCCACCGCGGTGCTCACACCAAAGGACTCAGACCGCTCGGTGACGCTGTGCACGCTGCTTCCGATGGCCTGGCCGGCACTGGTGCGCGACAGCGGTGAGGTATTGCTCGCCACACAGACCCAGACCTCGTCCGGTGACGTGTCGCGGGATATCGGCGACGCGCTCGACCGCGCCCTGAAGGCCGAGCCCGGCAATCCGGTTCCGCCGCGTCCGTTGCCGGCCGACGCTCCACAGATCGCCGACCTGATCGACGCAGATCGCCCTCTCGAGGTGCTGGTGCACCAGCGCTTCGACTTCTGGATCGACGACCTCGACGCCGCCGACGACAGCACCCGGGCCGGCCTCGAGCGCGCCAACGAGGTGGCCACGCCGACGGCGCGGCTGGCATCCGTCGACGGCGCCTACTGGATGCAGCTCGGTGACCGCCGACAGGTGCGCTGGGTGCTGCCCGAGGACGAGGCGCCTTTGGTCGATGCCCTGGCCAGGCTGCAGGTGGAGTCCGGCCTCGAGCTGGCGCCGGGCACCCGCTTCCTCGGGTCGTTCCGGGCCGGTGGCCTGGTCGTGCCGGTGTGGGACCTGCCCGAAGGCACCGAGGTCGACGAGGTCGAGGACGCCGCTGCCGACTTCCGTGCCCGGCTCGATACGACAATTGCGGACGGTGCGCCGTTGACCGGGGCGCAACGACGGGCTCGCGAGTCGATCAGGGCCCGACAGCTGACGGTGCACTGAAGGGCCCAGCTGGCCGGTTCGATGCTGAACGACCATTCGTCAAGACTTGGTCAACGTGCGGGTATGTAGTTGCATCGGCGAACTCGACGGAGGCAGGCTGTGCGAGGTCCGAACGCCGCTGTATCCCCCGTCGGTGGCGTTCGGACCTATAAATTCTCTCGCGAAATGCGCCTCTGACCGAGATTTCGGAAGGCAAGCGGGTCGATGACTTTCGGCGGGAAGAAGCCCGGTTGTCACCAGATCCCGAGGGCTTCGGCGAACGTGGCGGCGGCCAGCAGAGCCAGCAGCGAACCTGAGATCCGCCGGACGACGCCGAACCGAACCCTCGCGACCAGCCATCGACCGGCCAGGGCCGCGAGACCGGCGACCAGGCTCAGGGCCAGCCACGCGCCGAGCCAGACGGCGACGGGAGCGTGGTATCGGGCCGAGAGGCTGGCGGTGGTCAGCTGAGAGAGGTCGCCCCACTCCGCGGCGAAGAGCACCAGGAACGAGACGGTGAAGGCACGCCCGTGCCCACGGTCCACGACGGCGTCCACCGCGTCCTCCTCCTCGGTCTCGGTGTCGCCGGGATCAGGGTGCCCGGCTCCCCGGAACATGAGGATCGACCCGATGGAGAACAAGGTGGCGGTGACGACGAGCACCGGCGTCTCGGGCAACAGCGTGAGCACCGTGCCGGCCGCCACGGCGATCGTCGTCTGCACCGCGAAGGCCGCGCTCACCCCCAGCCAGACGACCACCGGGCGGTACCGCGTCGACAGCACGAGGGTCGCGATGAGGGTCTTGTCGGGCAGCTCGGCCGGGATGATGAGCGCCAAGGTGACGAAGAACGCGGCCAGGTTCACGCCAGGACGATAGTGCGAGAGCGGGCAGGGTGACCGAGCGAGGTCGGGGGATCGCTAGCCTGGTGCTCCCCTCCCCCAACGTCTGGGATACCCGTGACTGTGCTTGGCCTCGACACCGACCAGATTGCCGCCATTGCGATTGCCGCTGCCGCCGTTGCGCTGGTCGCACTCGTGCTGGCGATCGTGCTGGCGCTCCGCATCCGACGCATGCGGCACCAGTACGTCGTTCTGCAGCAAGGCGACGATGGCCAGTCGTTCCTGGACGCTGTTACGCGGCAGAACAACGACGTCACCCAGATGCGAGCGGAGATCGCCACCCTCAGCTCTGCGGTTCAGACGCTCCGCGTCGACCTGGCTGACGCGATTCGCCATGTTGCCGTCGTGCGCTATGACGCGTTCAACGACATGGGGGGCCGCATGTCCTTCTCGGCGGCGCTCCTTGACGATGCGGGTGACGGTGTCGTGATCAGCTCGATCAATGGCCGTAGCGAGACGCGGACCTATGCGAAAGGTGTCAAGGGCGGGGTGAGCGAAGCCGACCTGTCGCCCGAAGAAGTTCAGGTGATCGGCTATGCGAGAGCCAGTAACCCGCGTTCGTAGCGGCCCGCCCCGCTCAGACCTGCAATAGGCTGCCCGCCGTGTCCTCAGAATCGAGCGCTGCCGTTGCCGGTCCCCGTTACGGGTTCCTTGGTCCTGCCGGCACGTTTACCGAGGCAGCTCTGCTGCAGTGGCTCGATGGGCGTAACGCGGAGGTCGTCCCCTACGCCACGGTCGATGCCGCGGTTGACGCAGTGCGGGGCGGAGAGGTGATGGCCGCCATGGTCCCGCTGGAGAACTCGGTTGAAGGGTCGGTTACGGCGACGATCGATGCGCTCGCCGGAGGGCCAGGGCTCGCGATCATTGCCGAGGCGCAGGTACCGGTCTCGTTCTCGCTGGTCGCGAGGCCCGGCGCGACCCTTCGCGATGTGAAAGGCGTCACCACGCATCCGCATGCGCACGCCCAGTGCCGACGGTGGCTGGCCGAGGAGCTGCCCGGTGTCCCCGTCACGTTCGCCCCCTCGACAGCGATGGCTGCATCGATGGTGGCTCAGGGTGAGCACGATGCGGCGATCTCGGCACCGCTCGCCGCGTCGGTCTACGGACTCGACCAGCTCGCGGCAGACATCGGCGACCGTCCCGCTGAGACGCGGTTCGTGCTGATCAGCACTCCGCAGCCGCCGCAGCCGGCATCTGGAGCGGACAAGACCTCGCTGGTGCTCTTCATGGGCGAGGACCACCCGGGCGCCCTGCTCGAGATCCTCACCGAGTTCGCGGTACGCGGGGTGAACCTCACCCGGATTGAAAGCCGTCCCACGGGTGGCGGAATCGGTGACTACTTCTTCTCCGTCGACGTCGAGGGCCACCTCGACGATGCCCGCGTGGGCGAGGCCCTGATGGGTCTGCGCCGCGTCTGCGCCGAGGTGCGGTATCTCGGGTCGTACCCGCGGATCGACGGTCGTGAGCCAGTGATCAGGCGTGGAGTGGCTGACGGGGAGTTCCGTGGGGCCCAGGCTTGGCTGGCCCGGATACGCGAGGGCAGGGGCTGATCCCGGGCGGGCACCGGGCTCAACTCACCCCGCCATCCTGCCGATGGCCCCCATGTGCGCCGTGTAACCCTCACCGGGACGTTCGCTGTGGTCAGCCTGACGACCATGGTGCTGCTTGCGGTGGTCGTGACCTGGGTGGTCTCGACCTCGCTGCAGCGGCAGGCGGAGCGCGACGGTGAGCAGCTGGCCGCGAACTACGTTGCGCAGGGGGTTCAGTCGAAGATCGACTCCGAGTCGGTCAGCTTCTGGAGAGATCCCAGCTCCATTCCGGCCCCCGTCGTCGACTCGCTCGACCGGATCGTGCGAGCGAACAACAACAAGGTGCTTGATGGACTGTCGCTGTACTCCAGCGCAGGTGAGCCGCTCTGGACGAGCAGAGGTGCCACAACCGACGCTCCGGCGCTCGACCCCGTCCGCATGCAAGAAGCCAAGGACACTCTTGGGCCCAGCTCGAAGGTGGTGGAGACCGACGAGGGCAGTGTCCTCGGGGTCACGGTGCCAGTCTTCTACGGCGACCAGCTCGCCGGAATCTATGGATTCGCCCAGGTCGACATCCCGTGGGATTCCACTCAGGCCTTCATGACGCGAACCGTGGCGACCGTGGCCGCCGTGATCACGATCATGGTGCTGCTGGCCTGGTTGCTGCTCTTCCGCACCGTGCATCGGGCCAGTTCGACCTTGCGCTCGCAGTCGGAGGAGAACAAGCATCTCGCGCTGCACGACGCCTTGACCGGCCTGCCCAACCGGCGTTTGCTGCAGGACCGCCTGGACCGGGCGATTGCCACCTCGGAGAGGTCGGGCAAGCGCCTCGCTCTGATGATCCTTGACGTCGACCGGTTCAAAGAGGTCAACGACACATTGGGGCACGACCGCGGGGACTCCTTGCTCAAAGAGGTGGCCAACCGTCTGACCGAGGTTGTGCGTGACGCAGACACGGTGGCTCGGCTCGGTGGTGATGAGTTCGCAGTCCTCGCGCCTGACGTAGGGAGCCCACTGGACGCCGAACGGCTTGCCGGCCGGGTCCACTCAGCCTTCGACGAGCCCTTCCTGATCGGCGACCTTCAGCTGCACGTCGAGTCGAGCATCGGGATTGCGACGCTTCCCGACCACGCCGATGACGGCATCGAGCTGATGCAGCGCGCCGACACCGCCATGTACGCGGCGAAGGCCACACATCTTGGGATGCTGCTCTACCGCCCCGGTGACGACGGCAACTCAGCCGAGCGGCTGCAGCTGCTGGGCGACCTGAGGAACGCGTTGGGCACGACGCAGCTGTCGATCAACTACCAGCCCAAGATCGACCTGGCCTCGGGCCAGGTCATCGGGACCGAGGCGCTGCTCAGGTGGATGCATCCCGACCGTGGCAACATTCCGCCCAATGACTTCATCCCATTGGCCGAGAACACCGGTCTGATCCAAGGACTCACGCGGTACGTGCTCGAGATGGTGTGCGCCCAGATGGCCGAGTGGGACCGCCTCGGTACCGAGTTCGCGCACCTTCCGGTAGCAGTGAACCTGTCGGCACGGAACCTGTTGGAGACCAACTTCGACGAGTTCCTTGAGGACATCCTCGCCAGCCACCTGATCGAGCCCGAGCGTCTCGAGCTTGAGGTGACCGAGAGCGCGTTGATCGAAGATCCCGTACGAAGCCACCAGATGTTGCACAAGATCGCCGGCCTGGGCGTGACGCTGGCAGTGGATGACTTCGGCACCGGCTACACCTCGATGTCGCAGCTCGAACAGATGCCGCTATCGACGTTGAAGATCGACCGCTCGTTCACCCAACGTCTGGCCGACGACCCTGCCGGAGCGACCCTGGTCAAGGCGATGGTCGACCTCGCCCACGAGTTCGGCCTGGAGGTGGTGGCCGAAGGCGTCGAGGACACCGAGGTCACTTTGCGCCTGCGCGAGCTCGGCTGCGACATCGGCCAGGGCTACCTGTGGTCGAGACCGGTCACGTCTGATGCCCTGCCTGCGGTTCTCTTCCAGCTGTCGTTCCGCGGCAAGGCCCCGATCGCGGCCACGACGACGGGAACGGTGCCCGCCGGGGCAACCCAGCCGTAAATCTTGCCGAGTGCACAGCTGGTGGACGCAAAACCGCGTCGAGTGCACGCCCTGGGCTCGGTAGGCTCATCCCGTGCTCGATCTCAGAGTCCTTCGGGACGCCCCCGACACCGTCCGCCACTCACAGGCCGCTCGTGGTGAGGATGCCTCACTGGTCGACGTGGTAATCGCCGCTGACGAGGCTCGCCGTGCTGCCATCAGCGCCTACGAAGCGCTCCGGGCCGAGCAGAAGGCGCTGGGGAAGCAGGTGGCGTCGGCGCAGGGAGACGAGAAGCAGGCACTGCTCGCCCGCACCAAGGACCTGTCGAACCAGGTGAAGCAGGCCGAGGGATCGGCGCGTGAGGCCGAAGAAGCGCTCACGGTCGTTCAGCTGCAGCTGTCGAACGTGGTCGAACCGGGTGCACCGGTCGGCGCCGAGGAGGACTTTGCGGTCCTCGAGCACATCGGGACGCCACGTGACTTTGCTGCCGAAGGTTTTGAGCCCCGCGACCAT
Source organism: Actinomycetes bacterium (assembly GCA_024644435.1). Classification (GTDB taxonomy): domain Bacteria; phylum Actinomycetota; class Actinomycetes; order JAHEKZ01; family JAHEKZ01; genus JAHEKZ01. The sequence continues at coordinate 98,049 of JAHEKZ010000003.1, forward strand.
GTGGACCTCGGAAAGCTGCTGGGTGCCATCGACGTCGAACGGGGCGCGAAGGTATCGGGCGCACGCTTCTTCTACCTGACGGGCCCCGGTGCGCTGCTCGAGCTGGCGCTGATCAACGTCGCTGTGCAGCAGGCCGTGGCCGCCGGGTTCACTCCGATGGTGACGCCCGTACTGGTGAAACCGCCGGCGATGGAGGGCACCGGCTTTCTCGGTCAGGCCGCCGAGAACGTGTTTCACCTCGAGCAGGACGACTTCTATCTTGTCGGCACATCCGAGGTGTCGCTGGCGGCTTACCACTCCGACGAGATTCTCGACGTCGCCGACCTGCCCCTTCGATACGCCGGTATCTCGACCTGTTTCCGCCGCGAGGCCGGAACCTATGGGAAGGACACCAGGGGAATCATCCGGGTGCACCAGTTCGACAAGATCGAGATGTTCTCGTTCTGCCATCCCGATGACGCGGTTGCCGAGCACCAGCGTCTCCTGGCCTGGGAGAAGCAGTTCCTCGACCAGCTCGAGCTGCCCTACCGCGTCATCGACGTCGCCACTGGCGACCTCGGGTCGAGTGCGGCGCGCAAGTACGACATCGAGGCGTGGATCCCTACGCAGGGTAAGTACCGCGAAGTGACGTCGGCGTCCAACTGCACCGACTTCCAGGCGCGCCGGCTCGGCGTCCGCATGCGTGACGGCGACCGCACAACGCCGGTTGCCACGCTGAACGGCACGCTGGTGGCGATCCCGCGCATCATTGTGGCGATCCTGGAGAACCACCAGCAGGCTGACGGGTCAGTGCGAGTCCCTGCTCCGCTGCAGGCGACTCTCGGGACCGACGTCATCACGCCGCGCTAGGCGCCAACGCGTTGGCGGAGGCCGGATGTCCGAAGACGTGGCCAGCAGTGAGACCGACCTTGATGCAACGCGGAAGTTTGCTGGGGTCAGGACCCCAGCAAACTTCCGCATTGACTGGCTAGATGGCTGGGACGGTGGCCAACGCCGCGGCGAATCTCTCCTCCGACACCGGCTCGTCGGTCATGCGCTCGCCGAGATAGGCGTCGTACGCCGCCAGGTCGAAGTGTCCGTGTCCACAGAGGGCCGTGAGGATCACCTTCTCTTCACCGCTCTCCTTGCATCGCAAGGCCTCGCGGACCGTCTCGGCGAGGGCATGCGTCGGCTCGGGTGCCGGCACGATCCCCTCGGTCCGCGCAAACTGGACGCCGGCGGCAAAGCACTCGCTCTGCCCGATCGCGACTGCGTCCATGAGCCCGAGCTCGTAGACGTGCGAGATCAGTGGTGCCATGCCGTGGTAGCGCAGGCCGCCCGCGTGGATCGGGTCAGGGATGAAGTCGTGGCCCAGCGTGTGCATCTTCATCAGCGGGGTCATTCCTGCGGCGTCACCGAAGTCGTACGCGTACGTGCCGTGTGTCAGCGAGGGGCACGATGCGGGCTCGACCGCTCGGATGTGCGGGCTCATGTTCCCGGCGAGCTTCTCGCGCAGGAACGGGAACGACAGGCCGGCGAAATTCGATCCTCCGCCGGTGCAGCCGACGATGACGTCTGGAGTCTCACCGATCTTGGCGAACTGCAGCAGCGCCTCTTCACCGATGATCGTCTGGTGCATGAGCACGTGGTTCAGCACCGACCCGAGCGCGTAGCGCGTCTCGGGCTCGGTCGCCGCGACCTCGACGGCCTCGCTGATGGCGATGCCGAGCGAACCGGTGTGGTTCGGGTCAGCGGCGAGATAGGCGCGCCCGGCCTGCGTCAGCTCGGACGGTGATCGGTGCACCTTCGCGCCGAAGGTCTCGATCATCATGCGGCGGTAGGGCTTCTGGTCGTAGGACGCCCCGACCTGCCAGACGTCGCACTCGATGCCAAACATCGAGCAGGCCAGCGCCAGCGCAGTTCCCCACTGGCCCGCGCCGGTCTCGGTGGTGATCTTGGTGACGCCGGCCTTCGCGTTGTAGTAGGCCTGCGGCACGGCCGTGTTCGGCTTGTGCGAACCGGCGGGTGAGACGCCCTCGTACTTGTAGTAGATGCGCGCCGGCGTCCCCAAAGCCTTCTCCAGGCGGTGAGCCCGGAAGAGCGGCGAGGGCCTCCAGAGGCGGTAGATATCTTGGACCTCGTCGGGGATGTCGATGTACCGGTCGGACGAGACCTCTTGCAGGATCAGGTCCATCGGGAAGAGCGGTGCGAGGTCTTCGGGCCCCACCGGCTGGTGGGTTCCCGGGTGCAGCGGCGGCGGCGGGGGGGACGGCAGGTCGGGCACGATGTTGTACCACTGCGTCGGCATCTCTGACTCGTCGAGAATGATCTTGTGCTGCTGGGGCTCTGTCATGTGCCGCTGCCTCTCTCGTCCTTGTGGTGTGTCGAACCTTAGCCACGAGGGGCGATGATGGTCTGGTGAACACCGCACCCCGGCTGATCGCCACCGACCTCGACGGCACGATCGTGCGGCATGACGGGTCGGTATCGGCTCGTGTCCTTGAGGCGTTCGCCGCGGCCTCGGACGCCGGAGCGCGGATCGTTTTCGTCACGGGCCGACCTCCGCGGTGGATGGGTGAGGTGGCTGACGTCACTGGACACGCTGGTGTGGGCATCTGTGCCAACGGTGCCTTCGTCTATGACATGCACGATGAGGTCGTGCTGGAAACCTTTGCGATGTCGTCGGAGGTGGCCGTGGACGCCGTGGGGCGTGTGCGTGAGGTGCTTCCGACCTCCGCATTCGGTGTTGAGTCGCTGTCGGGGTTCAGCTACGAGCCGTCGTACCGGCCGCGCTGGGACATTCACGAGCCGACGACCGTCGGGCCCATCCATGGGTTGCTGGGTGGCGACGTCGCCAAGCTCCTGGTGCGAGACGACGAGATCCCGGGCGACGCGATGCTCGCTGCTGCCTCACCGGCGTTGACCGGCGTCGTCGAGGTGACGCACTCCGACGCGAACGACTCACTGCTCGAGCTGAGCGCCCTGGGCGTCACGAAGGCGACGACCCTGGCCTTGCTGGCGGCGCGCTGGGGAATCGCACAAGAGGACGTGGTGGCGTTCGGTGACATGCCGAACGACATCGACATGTTGAAGTGGGCCGGCCGCGGGTACGCGGTGGGTAACGCACACCCGTCGGTGCTCGCCGTCGCAGACGAACGTGCGCCGTCCATCCACGACGACGGGGTGGCGCAGGTGGTCGAGCGGCTGTTGGGCTCGCCGACCAGGGCTAGTGGGCCTTGACGCGAAGCGTCTTGACGTCGAAGTGACGCTGGATCTTGCTGGCGAGGTCGGTGCGCGTGGCCTCGTTGAGGTGGTGGTGGCGAATCATCACGACGACCTCGTCGGGGTTGTGATGCGCCACGAGGTCGCCGATCGTGTCGAGCGGGTGGTTTGGCGTCACTACACCTTCCGCTGACGCACCAGAGTTCTGCAGCTGCTGCAGCGACGTCGCCAGCACCTGCTCGGCGTCATGGCGGGCGATGGCGCCCGGGTTGGTCTCGTTCTCAGAGATCGTGCGTGAGCCGACACCGCGTCCGGCGGCGACACCGAGCTCCCAGTCGTTGATGACGGCGCCCATCGAGGCGGAGGTGGGCTGCTCGGGAACGGCCACATAGAGCACGGCGCTGCCCGCCCCACCCGCTGAGTCGACGAGATCAGCAGCGCTCTCGGCGCTGATCGGTTCCTGAGTGACGACGATGACGGTGCTCATGGGCTCTCCCGATCCGAAGTGACGGCCGCAGTCAAGCACACGGCGTCGTCACGGTGCGCACTCGATGGCCATTTTCGTCATCCAGGTGTGCACTCGGCGAGAGGGGTCAGGCGTCGGGGTTCTTGCGGCTGTGCTCCTTGGGGATGACGGTCGTCCCAGTCGCACGGCAGACCACCACTGGCTCCTTGAGGACATCGGCGGCGCTGGGTGACAGGTCGTAGCGGGAGGCGATGATCTTCTTCGCCTCGAACTCGACCGTGCGGCTGGTGTTGCCGATCTTGACGACGCGTCCGGTCGCCTCGATGAAGTCGCCGGCGTAGACCGGAGCCGTGAACTCGATGTTGCTGTAGCCGACGAACAGTCCCTCGTCCCCGTCGGTGATGACCGCGATCTCGGTGATGACGTCGCCGAAGAGCTTGAGCATGCGTGCGCCCTCGACGAGGTTCCCCCCGTAGTGCGCCTCCTCCTGGCCGATGCGGACGCGCAGGGTAGAGGTGATGTCGCTGGTCACGGTTTTGCTCCTTGGTTGATGGCGTGAGCCGGGATGGTCGAGCCCAGGGTGGTCGATTCGAGGTCTGGCATGTGAACACGCTCGATCACGGCGTCGACCGCAACCGCTCGGTCGCGTCCGACGATGATCGGGTTGATGTCGATGGCGACGATCTCGGGGTGCGCGATCCCAAGGTCGCTCACCGCCACAAGGGCGTGTGCCACCGCATCGACGTCGAGCGCTCCCCCACGGGCCTCGTGCATCATCCGCCCGACCTGGCTGGCGTCGAGCAGCCGGTGTGCGGCGTCGAGGTCGAGTGCGCCCACATGCACGCTCACCGAGTCGAGCATCTCGGCCCAGACACCGCCGAGCCCGACGATCGTGGTCGGCCCGAACTGCGGGTCACGCTTGTACCCGACAACCACGTCCAGTGACCCCGATATCTGCTCAACCACGAGGAGCTCGACTTCCAGCCCGGCTGCCGATGCGCGACACAGCACCTCGCGCGCGGCCAGCTGCACCGCATCAGCGCCAACGGCGTTGGTGACGACCAGACCGAGGTCGCTCTTGTGCAGCAACCCATCGGCCACTGCCTTGATGACGACTGGCCCCTCGAGGCCAGCTGCAGCCGAGACTGCTTCGGCTGGGGTCGTTGCCCGTTTCTGGAGCGGGGTGCGGATTCCCACCTCGGAAAGGATCTGCAGTGCAACGTCTTCGGTGAGCTCAGTGGATTCGCTGATCGCCACTACGCGAGCCGGCGACCGTGACACCTGAGGTGACGGTGGCGTCCGGTGCGCGAGAGACCCAAGAGCGCGCAGTGCACCGCGCGCTCCACGCAGCAAGGCGATGTCGTTGTCACGACAGAACGCAGTGAGTCGCGGGTCGGGGTCCTGGCTCGTCGGGCTCAGCATCACGGGCACGGTGTCGCGCGCACCCGTGGCATCGGCGAGGTACTGGGCAAGGTCGAGCCCGAGCTGCCGCTCGTAGTCGCCTGCGGTGACTTGCTGGTCCTGCGACACGATCACGATGTCGCCGCCCTCCCTCGCCAAGGAGTCGATGGCAGCGGGATAGACGGTCGTGTAGTCGTCGACGCCCCATGGGTCGAGCGGGTTCGCGGTGTGGAACGCCGGCCACCGTTCGGTGAGTGGCGCGGACGCCGTTGGCGTGAGATCTGGCAGGTCGAGCGCGGCGTCCTCGGCAAGATCGCTCAGCAGGTTTGCCTCGCCGCCGGAGTTCGTGACGATGTGCGTGCGTGCGCCTCGCACCCGGCGTCCGGTACCGAGGATCTCGCCGATGGTGATCAGCTCGTCGAGGTCTTCGGCGAGCACGACGCCGGCTTGGCGAAGGGCAGCTGCGGTGACGCGGGCGCTCGGGGCGAGCTTGCCGGAGTGGGCCAGGATGCCGTCGCGCGCCTTGGCCGACCGGCCGACGAAGCAGGCAGCGACAGTCTTGCCGGCCTCCGCAACGTCACGCGCCGCCGCGAGCACGTCCTGGGCATCTGCAAAGCCTTCGATAAAGACGAGCACGGCGTCGGTCTCGGCGTCGGCGGCGAAGAACCGCAGGTAGTCGGCCGTCGTGGTGACCACTTCGGCGCCGCTGCTGACGAGCGTGGAGAACGGAATGCGTCCACCGGCGCTGACAAGAGCCTCGATCACGGCGCCACTCTGCGCGATCGCTGCAACGCCCCCGCGGCGCACATCACGCGGAACGGTGCCGATGTAGGGCATGGCACCGGTGACCAGGTCGACCACTCCCATGCAGTTCGGGCCGACGACCGAGATGCCGGTGACGTCCGCCAGCGTCGCCAGCGACGCACCGAGGTCGGTGGCTTCGCCGCCGGAGTCGGTGAACCCGCCGCCAGGGACGATGACCGCTCCGGCACCGATGGCCGCCGCCTCCTCTGCGATCGCCTGCACGCGGGCCGTCCCCACCAGGGCGACGACGGCGTCGGGAGCTTGGTCGAGATCAGAGAGCGAGGCCACCGTGGGGACGCCGGCGACGTCGGTGTACTTGCCGTTGACCGGAACGATGAGTCCTTCGAAGCGGTGGTCGGCGCAGTTGCGCTGCACGATCTGGCCGGCGAACGAGCGCGGGCTAGCCCCGACGACGGCTATCGACCGCGGCCGCAAGGTGGCGGTGAGCGCCGCACCTGGCAGTGGGAAGTGGCCGTTGGTGTTCATGCACCAAGCGTCGGGGACTCACGGACGGGCGAACCAGCAGCAATGTGTTCCGACTCACACCCGATCCCGCGACACTCTGCCCGTTGGCATGATCGGGTGTCTGCACAAGACTGGCCGTGTTCCCAAGCCTTGGAGTCTCTTGATGTCAAGCCTTCCCTCGACGTTCGCTGCCTTCGTCGCGCAGAAGGACGGTGACGCCATCGTCCGCGAGGTACGCCAGCTCACTCCTGACGATCTCGGTGAAGGAGACGCCGTTGTCCGCGTCACCTGGTCCTGCATCAACTACAAGGATGGCTTGGCCACGCTGGCTAACGGCAAGGTAGCCCGCATTGATCCCATCATCCCCGGTGTGGACATGGCGGGAGAGGTCGTCGAGCCTGGCCACTCCGGCCTTGCCGTCGGCACCGAGGTGATCGCGCACGGCTATGACCTCGGCGTCGCCCACCACGGCGGCTACACCGAGTACGCGCGCGTTCCGTCGCAGTGGTTGGTTCCGCTGCCCGATGGGCTGACGGCGAAGCAGGCGATGGCCGTCGGCACTGCCGGGTTCACCGCCGCGTTGTCTGTACACGCGCTCGAGCAGCACGGCCTCCGGCCCGGCACCGGTCCGGTGCTCGTGACCGGCGCCACTGGCGGCGTCGGGTCGGTAGCAGTCGGCATCCTCGCCGACCGTGGCTACGAGGTGGCTGCGTCCACGGGCAAGACCGATGCCGAGGGGTTCCTGAAGGGCCTCGGAGCCACCGAGATCGTCACGCGTGACGAGACTTCCGGTCCGGGCAAGCCGCTCGAACGCGAGCGATGGGCCGGCGCGGTCGACTGTGTGGGCGCGTCGACGCTGCCCTACATCTTGCGCACGCTGAAGTACGGCGGCGCGGTTGCGGCGTCCGGCAACACCGGTGGCATCGGTCTTGAGGCCACGGTCTTCCCGTTCATCCTGCGCGGCGTCGCGTTGTTGGGCATCGACTCGGTAGCCATGCCGATCGAGGCGCGGCGTGAGGTGTGGCAGCGGATCGCCACCGACCTGCGACCTCGCGGTCTCGACGACATCGGTTCGCGCGAGGTGTCGCTGGCTGAGCTTCCAGGGGCGCTGGACGACGTCCTCGCTGGCGCCAACACGGGCCGGACGTTGGTACGTCTGTAGGCGGTCATTGTTCGCGTCCGGCCGTACCGAGCTACGTGCCGTTCTCGCAGGGCGGGCCGGCGCTAGATGGCACCTGGCTCTTCACGCGGCCTTCTCCGTTCAGCGAAGTCGGCAGCCCAAATCTCCTCGCCGTCGCTGTCGAGGGTGGACGTCGGCACCAGTCCAATGTGGCTGGCGACCGCCTGTGACGCTGCGTGTGAGGGGTGAACGTGCGCCTCGACGCGCTGGACGCCGCTGGCCGCAAGCCAAACGCTCACTGCCCGCGCGGATTCAGTGGCGATGCCGCGCCCTTGGTCCTGGACACCGACAAGCCACGCGATGTCGGCTGTACTCGGGTAGACGGTGGCTTGGACGAACCCCACCGGGCGTTGGTCGCCCACCGGGCGAACGATCCAGTTGAGCCACACCTCGTCTGGGACACCTGAGCCCGATGTCTGGCTGCGATAGCGCTCGGTGAGTGTGTCCAGCGTTGGAGCCTCGCCGCCGATGAACTCGTACAGCGAATCGTGGGCCAGAACGAGGACCATGCCTTCGGCGTCGCCAACGCGGAGCGGGCTCAGGAGCAGGCGCTCGGTCTGGATGGGCTCGGCTTTCATCGACCAAGCGTGGCACAAGGAGGCTGCCGGTCCGCCGGAGGAAATCTGGGTTGCGTGACTGTCAGGTGACAGGGCTAGGGTCGCCGCATGACTCCCCCCACGGACTCTGCTCCGACCCCTGACGCATCCGGCCCCACGCCCAGTACCGAGCCGGCCATCACCGCTCGCGACCTCGTCAAGACCTTCACCGGTCGATCCGGCACCGTTGAGGCGGTACGCGGTGTGAACCTCACGGTGAGCCAGGGCGAGGTGTTCGGCTTCCTCGGGCCCAATGGCGCCGGAAAGTCGACGACGGTACGCATGCTGACGACGCTGACCGGGATCACGGGTGGCTCGGCCACCGTCGCCGGTGTCGACGTCGCCACCGACCCGGACGGCGTCCGGCACAAGATTGGTGTTGCCCTGCAAGAAGCCGGTCTCGACATGCGGCAGACCGGACGTGAGCTGGTCGTGCTGCAGGCCAGGCTGTTCGGGCTCTCACGCGCAGATGCTCGTACTCGCGCTGAAGAGCTGCTCGAGCTCGTTGAGCTCACCGATGCTGCCGACCGACTGATCAAGGGCTACTCGGGCGGCATGAAGCGACGCCTCGACCTCGCGTCCGCGCTGGTGCACCGGCCCGACGTTCTCTTTCTCGACGAGCCGACCACCGGGCTCGACCCCGCCAGTCGGCTTGTGGTGTGGGACGAAGTGCGTCGGATCAACGCGAAAGGCACGACGGTCTTCCTCACGACGCAGTACCTCGAAGAGGCCGACCAGCTCTGCGAGCGTCTGGCGATCATCGACGACGGCACGATCGTCACCGAGGGAACGCCAGCCAGCCTCAAGGCCGACCTTCGGGCCCGCCGCGGTCTCGACGCCGACCCCACACTCGACGACGTCTTCCTCGACGTCACAGGGCGCCAGCGAGAACGGCGCGCCGGCGAGGTCAGCGAGGTGGCGTCATGAAGACCGTCCTGATTCTTGGCGAGCGCGCAGTGCGCGAGGCAAGACGCACGCCTGACGCGTTGTTGCCCACCTTGCTGATCCCGATCTTCTTCCTGATCGTGAACACCGGCCAGGCCGCGAAGATCTTCCCGACCGGCAGCACGCCGTTCCTCGAGGGCCAGAGCTACGCGGCCTTCCAGCTGCCGGCGACGCTGTTGCTGGCGGCGTCCTTCGGGACGGCCGCGCTTTACCTCGTCGAAGAGATCGAGAACGGCTATTTCGACAAGCTGCGGGCAACCCCGATCTCGCGGGGCTCGTTGGCCATGGGGCGGTTGTCGGCTGAGGCGCTGAAGTCGTCGCTGATGACCATCGTGATCTTGCTGATCGCGCTGCCCTTCGGTATTCGGATCGCCAGCGGTCCCATCGGAGTCGTGCTGCTCATCGTCCTCACCGCGGGCTGGGCTGTCGGGTACTCGGGGTTTCTGCAGTTCGTGGCGCTCAAGACCCGTAACGCTGCAGCCACCAACTCGGCGGGGCTGATCTTCTTCCCGCTGCTCTTCCTGACGCCGAACTTCGTTCCGCGCAACCTGTTGGCGCGTCCGATGGAGATCGCGGCGACGTTGAACCCGGTCACGTACATGATGGAAGCGCTGCGGTCGCTGATCCTCGTCGATCTCGACTGGGCGGTGATCGGCAAGGGGTTCGCGGTGGTGGCGGGCTTCGTCCTGATCACGGTGTTCGTCAACATTCGGACGATGGCGACCTACGACTGAGCTTGAGCCGGTTCGGTGGTGGCCGGTTGCCACGTCTAGCTCAGTGCTGCGCTCCACGAGGGTGCGTACGTGGGTGCGCCTGACGTTGCGACCCGGTACGCGAACCCGCGTCGTGGCGTCACTGTGATGCGGTAGTGGCCGTCGGCGGTGGTCGTCGCCGTTCGGTGTGTCGTGGAGAAGCTGGCCAGGTCAGTCGTTGACGCCTTCTGGATGAGAACCGGAACGCGGGGTACGCCGCTTCCATTGGCATCAACGACCCGACCACGGAGTTCGACTTTGTGGCGAGGTCGTAGCTCGGTGGCTCGGACTTTGGTGCGGGTCCCGGTCAGGTGGGCAACCGTGCCCGCTGATTCCTGTCCTTGAGCATCGATGGCGAAGACCGCGAAGGTGTAGCTGCGGCCAGGCACCAGGTCTCTTGCGCTATACCGAGTAGCAGTGAGGCCGAGGGCAGAAGTGCTGGGGCCAGGCATCTGATCCAGCGTGCGGTTACCCGGGCGCCGCGTCACCACATAGTGATCGGCTGACTCACCGGTAGTTGGCGGCGTCCAGTCAACCCGGCCGCCCCAGAGACGTCCGGTGGCCGTGAGGTCCTCAACTGGGCCACTGGGTTGGGTCGAGAAGGTCAGGGGAAGCGACCAGCCGCCCGGGCCGAATCGGTTCACCGCGCGAACGCGGACCGTGTGCCCACCGGGCGAGACCAGGCTGTCGTTGATCGTGGTGCCCGTGTCGGGCCAGGGGTAGGCGACGATGTCGCCGTCCACCTCGACCTGGTAAAGCCAGTCGTAGAACATCAACGAGCCATCGCTCGTCAACGCGCTTGAGCTCGTCCACTCGATGGCCCACTGACCGTTGCTGCGCATCACCGTGAGCCCGGTCGGAGCTTCCGGCGCCTCCAGAGGTGGAAGCAGCATGATGACGCCGAACACCAAGCCGGCGATGGACACGTCGTCGGGTACCCGAGCGTCGGGGTCGACGCCGCCGAGGGAGCAGTCCGCGGTCCCGCTCATCGCTTCGAAATCGGGGCCGCCGAGGGAGTAGATCCGTTCGTTGCAGGCGTTGTCTGAGATACCGAGGGCCGTGACTTGGTAGATCCCTTCGACGGCGCCGTCAGGCACCGGGATGGAAATCTGACCCGACGAGGGGGGCGGTCCTTCGGTGAACTCCTCGAGGAGTTGGCTGAACGTGCCGTCCGAGGCCCGGAGCTGGACTCGGATCCACCGAATTCCCGTGTGATCGTCGGCGCCGGCCCAGTTCACGGTGACGTTGCCGCCGGGCAGCCCGGTGCCCTGAGCCATCGAGACCGAGGTAAAGCGCGGGGCTTCGGTGTCTGTCAGCGCTTGACGGATGTCTACGGAGATGCCGGTGAACAGGTCGGGGCCGTCGAACTCGGTACCGACGGGGCTGCCGTCCAGATAGACGACCGCCCGGCTTTCATCGCCGGCGGTGCGTGGATCGTCGGAGTAGTAGATCCGGCCATCTCCTGCGGAGTCGAAAACCTCGAAGGCGATCGGCACCGCGGGTCCGCTCGCCCATGAGCCGTCCACGATGCCGCGCATGACGCCGGTCGTGGGCACGTCCCCTTCGCCGTCAATGAGCTCGTGCGACCCCCAGTCGAAGTCCTGAAAGACCGCCTTGACGTAGAAAACCCCCGCCCCGCCATCGTCCCCGCTCCATGCGAGCTCGATTTGCTCGCCGTCGGTCACGAGCGGTGTCACCACCGAGACCTCGGCGAGCGTCGGAGTCGCGGGCAGCACGTCTGCGTGTGCGGGGGCGCTGGTGACCAGGGGGGCGAGAACCGCGAGCGCAACGGCGGCTCCGAGCCACGGACGTGTCACGGTGGTGATATCGACGGTCGCGCTGGGGATCTTGAGGAGATCTGGCCCTGGCACCCTGTGGAATGTGTGTTCCACAGGGTGGATCGTCCCCGTTCAGAGCGTGGTATTTCGACGTCGAGAGGCTTACTCTCGGGGAAATGACTGAACGGTCGCTCAGCGAAATCCCGGGCGGCGCGTCGAACGACGCCGCCGACCCTGTTTCCGCGCGGGTACGAGCCGTCGCCGAGTCCCGCATCGCGGAGCCGGGCCCGCTGCTCGAGGTCCTGCACGACATCCAGAGTGAGTTCGGCTACCTGCCCGAGGTCACGGTCCCAGTGGTTGCCCAGGTGCTCAACCTCAGCCGGGCCGAGGTCCACGGTGTGGTCTCGTTCTATTCCGACTTCCGCTCCAGCCCTCCAGCTGATATCGGCGTCGAGATCTGCCGCGGTGAGGCCTGCCAGGCGGTGGGGGCTGAGGCCCTCGTCGCGCATGCCGCCAAGAGCCTGGGCATCGGGGTAGGCGACCAGACCGGCGATGGTTCGGTCGGCCTCGAGCAGATCTTCTGCTTCGGCAACTGTGCCCTCGGCCCGACGGCTTCGGTCGCTGGACGCGTGCACGGGCGCGTGACCCCCGAGCGTCTCGATGCGCTCGTCAACGAAGCGCAGGCAGGGAGCAAGGGCACGTGACCACCACCATCTACATCCCCCGCGACTCCTCCGCCCGAGCTGTCGGCGCTGACGAGGTTGCCGTCGCGCTCACGGCCGAGGCGGCCCGCCGCGGAGACGACGTCACCATCGTGCGCAACGGGTCACGCGGCATGCTCTGGCTCGAGCCGTTCGTCGAGGTCGACGTCGAGGGCACACGGGTGGGGTACGGCCCGGTCCAGGCCGACGACGTCGCGGGCCTGCTCGATGCCGGACTTCTGACCGGCGCCGACCATGCCCTTCGTCACGGCGCCGTCAGCGAGATCGCCTGGCTCGCGCGTCAGGACCGACTCACGTATGCCCGCATGGGCGTGATCGACCCCCTCGACCTCGACGACTATCAGGCACATGGGGGTCTGGCCGGCCTTCGCAACGCGATCGCCCTGACACCGCAAGGTGTTGTTGACGCCGTGGCAGCGTCCGGGCTGCGTGGTCGCGGTGGTGCTGGCTTCCCTGCCGGACGCAAGTGGCAGACCGTTCTCGACGCCCCCGGTGACACCAAGTACATCTGCTGCAACGCCGACGAGGGCGACAGCGGCACCTACGCCGACCGCATGCTGATGGAAGGCGACCCGTTCACCCTTCTCGAAGGCATGACGATCGCCGGCCTGGCCGTGGGAGCAACGCAGGGCTTCATCTACCTGCGCTCGGAGTACCCCGATGCCCGCGACATCCTGCGCGAGGCAATCGAGATCGCCCGCGGTTTCGGCTGGCTCGGTGCGGACGTGTTGGGTAGTGGTCGCACCTTCGACATCGACGTCCGCATGGGTGCGGGCGCCTACATCTGCGGCGAAGAGACCTCGATGCTCGACAGCCTCGAGGGCAAGCGCGGCATGGTGCGCGCCAAACCGCCGCTTCCTGCACTCGAGGGTCTCTTCGGAAAGCCCACGGTCGTCAACAACGTGCTCACGCTCGGCAGCGTCCCGTTCGTGCTCGCCGAGGGGGCCGACGCCTATGCCTCGCGCGGGCTCGACCGCTCGCTCGGCACGCAGGTGTTCCAGCTGGCCGGCAACATCAAACAAGGTGGTGTCGTCGAGCTCGGCTTCGGCGTCACGTTGCGCGAGCTGGTCGAAGACTTCGGTGGCGGCACGGCGTCCGGACGCCCGATCCGCGCCATTCAGGTGGGTGGTCCGCTCGGTTCGTATCTCACTGCTGACCAGCTCGACCTGCCGCTCGAATACGAGACGTTTGCTGCCGCGGGTGCGATGGTCGGCCACGGCGGCATCGTCGTGCACGACGACACCGCTGACATGGCACGTCTCGCGCGGTTCGCCATGGAGTTCTGCTCAGAAGAGTCGTGCGGAAAGTGCACCCCGTGTCGCGTGGGATCTACGCGCGGCGTCGAGGTAATCGACAAGATCACTGCCGGCGACGACCGCCAGGGCAATCTCACGTTGCTGCTCGATCTGTGCGACGTGATGACGGACGGTTCGCTCTGCGCGATGGGTGGACTCACGCCGATGCCGGTGCGCAGTGCAATCAGCAAGTTCCCCGAAGACTTCGGCCTGACGGCGCAGGAGGTCACCTCATGACACTGCTTCACGAGCCAGCAGGACGCGTGGCGTCCGACATGGGTACGCCCGTGGTACCGGGTGAGGCGACCGTCGAGGTGGAGATCGACGGCCTCGCCGTCACGGTGCCCGAGGGCACCTCGATCATGCGTGCCGCCGCCGAGGCCGGCGTCGACGTTCCGAAACTCTGCGCGACCGACTCGATGAAGTCGTTCGGCTCGTGCCGCGTCTGCCTGGTCGAGATCGAAGGACGCCCAGGAACCCCCGCGTCCTGTACGACGCCTGTCGCACCCGGCATGAAGGTGGCGACGACCACCCCCAAGATCGACAAGCTGCGCCAGGGCGTCGTCGAGCTGTACCTGTCCGACCACCCGGCCGACACCTGCGCCGAGGGAGCGTGCGAGCTGCACGCGATGGCCGAGACCGTCGGGCTCACCGACGTGCGCTACGGCCAAGAGGGCCATAACCACCTGAACATCGAGGTGGACGAGTCGAACCCGTACTTCACGTTCGACCCCAAGGCGTGCATCGTCTGCTCGCGCTGCGTTCGTGCCTGCGACGAGATCCAGGGAACTCTTGCACTCACGGTTGAAGGTCGTGGGTTCGAGTCGTTGATCTCGGCGTCCGGCACGTCGTTCATGGAGTCTGAGTGCGTGTCGTGCGGCGCCTGCGTACAGGCCTGCCCGACGACTGCCCTGCAAGAGAAGAGCATCATCGAGCTGGGCCTGCCGACGCGCACCGTCAAGACCACCTGCGCCTACTGCGGCGTCGGGTGCTCGTTCGATGCCGAGATGCGCGGCGACGAGCTCGTTCGCATGACGCCTTCGAAAGAGGGCGGCGCCAACGAGGGCCACTCGTGCGTCAAGGGTCGGTTTGCCTGGGGCTACGCGACGCACCGCGA
>JAHEKZ010000106.1 GCA_024644435.1 Actinomycetes bacterium
ACCCTCGGTAGTCGAGGACGTCCAGGCCCTGCAGCCAGGCCGCCGCACGACGGGCAACGACGACGTCCGGCTCGATCACGCGCCGGACGATCGCCAGCCGCAGCTCGAGGGTGTCGGGCACGGAGGCGTCCACGAAATACCCGGGCACGACCTCTCGAACGAGGCCAGCTGTTGACACGGCGCGCCATTGACGAGGACGGATGCCCAGGTCGAGAGCCTCTGCGCGGGTGAAGGGACTGGGAGGGAACATGCGGGCAGGGTGGCGGCTGTGAGGGTCCCGCCGTCCCGCGCCGGCGCTGGCTGTGGACCGGCGGAGCGTGGCGGACCCTGTGGAGCGTCAACCAATGTGCACTCGGCGGGCCAAAACGTCACTCAGGTGTGCACTCGGCGGGAGGGGGTGGTGGGTCAGCTGCTGGGGGTGGGGCTGTTGCTCCAGGTGGAGCCGCCGTCGTCGGTGGTGAACATCGCCGGCGCACGGTCGACCAGGCCGAGCATGACGCCGTCCTTCTCGCTCGAGAACGCGACGTCGAGCACCTTGTTCACCGTCACGGACTCTGACGGGCAGGCGAGCCGGTCGAACACCGCCCCCTGGCTGTCGCTGATCCGCAGCTGACCCTCGGAGCAGTCGCCCTCGCCGACGAACTGCAGCCAGACGGTCTTGCTGCCTGCCACGTCCATGTCGACGACGGAGCCGCCGCCGTCCATCCCGGTCTGAGGGCGGTCGTCAGCCAGGCGTTCGAAGTTGGCGCCCGAGTTCGTGGTGCGCGCGATCAACCGCGTCCCCACGACGTCGTTCTCGCAGAAGAGCAGCCCGGTGCTGTTGTCGAAGAACGCGATCTGGTCGGGGACGCCGTCTGCCGCATCGCACGGCTGCATCGGCTTGAGCGCGGCAATGGGGCGCAGGCGCTTCTTGGCGTCGACGCGGTACGCGCCTAGCTGCGGCTGGCCGATGACGCGCGCGATGCCCCAGATCGTTTTGCCCTCAGCCCAGGCGTCGAGCAGCACGGGGTTGTCGGAGGACGACTTCCAGGTGCGCCCGCCGTCGGTCGTCACGGCGACGCCGCGCGCGCATGCTCGGGTGGTCCCGGTCGCGACGCCCAGCTGGTCGTTGGCGAAAGAGAGACTGTAGACGTTGGACAGTGGCATAGCGGTCGTCGTCCAGGCATCGCCCCCGATGCTCCGCTCGATCTGGACGACGTCGGCGTCAGCGTTGCAGTCGGTGGGGCCGACCCAGCGCCAGACGGTGTCGCCGGACGCGGCAACGGCGCCGATCTCAAACGGGGCGACCGGCGGTCGCTCGACGCTGGCCGGGCGCAGGGCCAGGACGACCAGCAGCGTGGTGGCGAGGGCGAGCACGCCGACGACGGCGCCGGTGAGCTGTCCACGGCTCATCGCTGCCCACCCCCCTCATGCTCGTCATGACCTGGACCCGCCTCAGAGTCGCGGACGATCTCGACCCATTCCCCCTCGACCATCTCCGCCAGCAGGGCGGCGATGTCGTGCGTGATGATCGTAGGGTCGGCCCCGTACTCGGGGGCCACAATTGCGGCGATGGCACCCATTTGGACCCCTTCGGCCCCGGACGCGACGATCTCTTGCCAGACCCTGGTGGCGGTGTCGGACAGGCCGATCCGGCGTCCGGAGGGCAGATGGAGCAGGACCGCTCTGGGCGGCTCGGCCTCTTCGTCAAGCACGTGCGCGACCCATTCCGGACGCCGGAAGCACGCGTTCGCCCCACCCGTCACATCCGTCACACCCGTCACATCCCAATTTCGGCGTTCATGGGCCATCATGGAGGGGGAGCGGCCGTATCTGGCGGTGGCGCTCCCGTAGGCTGCGGTCGTCATTGTGCGTCGACCGTACTGAAGACGCTCCGCAATCGAAGGGTCACGCACCGTGGACTTGAGGGATTACCTGGACATTCTCCGGGCCCGCTGGCGCTTGATCATCGCCACGACGCTGCTGGGCGTCATGGCGGCGGCGCTGGCCTCGATGCTGGCGACGCCGATGTACACGGCGACGGCGACGACGATCGTTCAGGTCAACTCCGCGTCCGGTGGAGACAACGCTTCCGCCGTCAACGATGCGCTCAGTGGCTCGTACTTCGCTCAGCAACGGGTGAAGTCGTACGTCGAGGCAGTAACTGGCGATGACGTGATGAACGCCGTGATCGAGGATCTCGGTCTTCCACTCACGCCCAATCAGCTAGCGGGCAAGATCGACGTTACTAACCCGTTGGACACGGTCAACCTCGAAATCTCGGTCACTGACGCGAACGCGGCGCTCGCTCAGTCGATCGCCAACAAGGTTGCCGAGCAGTTGGGCGCGGCGGTCGCCGAGCTCGAGATCCCCACCACTGGGGGGCAGCCCCTCGTCGACATGAAGGTCCTGACGCCAGCAGCGCTACCGACATCGCCCTCGTCGCCGCGCACCAAGATCAACCTGGCCCTCGGATTCCTGGTTGGCTTGGCCGTCGGGGTCGGCGCGGCTGTTCTGCTCGAGACCCTCGACACCCGGATCAAGTCGATCGAGACGCTCGCCAAGC
>JAHEKZ010000107.1 GCA_024644435.1 Actinomycetes bacterium
GTCGTGTTCGAGCAGCGCGGCGTCGAGTACCCCGACTTCTGGTCGGTCATCTCCTCCACCATCGTCACCACCAAGTACTTCCGTGGGGCGGTGGGCAGCGACACCCGTGAGTGGTCGCTTCGCCAGCTGATCGACCGCGTCGTGCTCACCTACCGCAGGGCCGGCGAAGAGCACGGCTACTTCGCCACTCCGCAGGACGCCGAGATCTTCGAGCACGAGCTCACCTACGCCTTGCTCCACCAGGTGTTCAGCTTCAACTCGCCGGTCTGGTTCAACGTAGGAACGACTGCTCCGCAGCAGGTCAGCGCCTGCTTCATCCTCGCCGTCGACGACTCGATGTCGTCGATCCTCAACTGGTACCGCGAAGAGGGAATGATCTTCAAGGGTGGCTCCGGCGCCGGACTCAACCTCTCGCGCATCCGCTCCAGCAAAGAGCTGCTCTCCTCCGGCGGCACCGCCTCCGGCCCGGTCTCGTTCATGCGCGGCGCCGACGCCTCAGCTGGCACCATCAAGTCCGGTGGCGCCACTCGTCGCGCGGCCAAGATGGTCGTGCTCGACGTCGACCACCCCGACATCGAAGAGTTCATCGACACCAAGGCGCGCGAAGAGCACAAGATCCGCGCGCTCCGCGATGCCGGCTTCGACATGGACCTCGGCGGCAAAGACATCGCCAGCGTCCAGTACCAGAACGCCAACAACTCGGTGCGCGTCAGCGACGAGTTCATGCGTGCGGTCGAAGAGCGCGCCGAGTTCGGCCTGCGTGCCCGCGAGGACGGATCGGTCATCGAGACCGTCGACGCCAAGGGGCTCTTCGACAAGATCTCCGAGGCCGCCTGGCAGTGTGCCGACCCTGGCATCCAGTACGACGACACCATCAACGACTGGCACACCTGCCCCGAGTCGGGCCGCATCACCGCGTCGAACCCGTGCAGCGAGTACATGCACCTCGACAACTCCTCGTGCAACCTCGCCTCGCTCAACCTGATGAAGTTCCTGCGCGAAGACGACACGTTCGACGCCCCCACGTTCGCCAAGGTCGTCGAGCTGGTCATCACCGCGATGGACATCTCCATCTGCTTCGCCGACTTCCCGACCGAGGCGATCGGCGACACCACCCGCACGTTCCGCCAGCTCGGGATCGGGTACGCCAACCTCGGCGCTCTGCTCATGGCGTCCGGTCTGCCCTACGACTCAGACGCCGGACGCGCGCTCGCCGGTTCGATCACCTCGCTGATGACCGGAACCGCCTACAAGCGGTCGGCCGAGCTCGCCGCGGTGGTCGGTCCCTACGAGGGCTACTCGCGCAACGCTGACGCGCACAAGCGGGTCATGCGCAAGCACGCGGCGGCCAATGACGCGGTACGCACGCACTCCTCGCTCGACAAGGACGTGCACACGGTCGCCACACAGGTGTGGGCCGATGTGATCGCTCTCGGCGAGCAGAACGGCTACCGCAACTCTCAGGCGTCCGTGCTGGCTCCGACCGGAACGATCGGTCTGATGATGGACTGTGACACCACCGGCATCGAGCCTGACCTCGCGTTGGTCAAGTTCAAGAAGATGGTCGGCGGCGGCTCGCTGCAGATCGTCAACAACACCGTGCCGCGTGCACTGCGCAAGCTCGGCTACACCGAAGAGACGATCGAGGCGATCGTCGAGCACATCGCCCAGCACGGCAACGTCATCGACGCTCCTGGTCTCAAGCCCGAGCACGAGTCGACCTTCGACTGCGCGATGGGGGCCCGCACGATCGGGCCGATGGGTCACGTGCGCATGATGGCGGCGGCGCAGCCGTTCCTGTCCGGCGCGATCTCCAAGACGGTCAACATGCCTGAGACGGCGACCGTCGAAGAGATCGAAGAGGTCTACTTCCAGGGCTGGAAGCTCGGCCTCAAGGCGTTGGCCATCTATCGCGACAACTGCAAGGTGGGTCAGCCGCTGTCGGATGCCAAGGGCACCAGTCGAGACAACGGCGTCAAGGCTGAGGCTGAGGCACCTGTTGCCGAGACGGTCATCGAGTACCGGCCGACACGTAAGCGGTTGCCCAAGAACCGTCCGGCCACCACGACGTCCTTCACCGTGGGCGGCGCAGAGGGCTACATGACGGCCTCGCGCTACCCCGACGACGGCCTCGGCGAGATCTTCCTGAAGATGAGCAAGCAGGGGTCCACGCTCGCCGGCATGATGGACGCCTTCTCGATCGCGGTGTCGATCGGTCTGCAGTACGGCGTGCCGCTCGACACCTACGTGAAGAAGTTCGTCAACATGCGCTTCGACCCGGCTGGTCTCACCGACGACGCCGACGTCCGCATGGCGCAGTCGATCATGGACTACATCTTCCGTCGTCTGGCGCTCGACTACCTGCCATACGAGAGCCGTGCCGGGCTTGGCATCTACACCGCTGACGAGCGCACGCGCTACGTCGAGACAGGGTCCTACGAGGTCGACGAGGCGCTCGACTCGAGCGAGGCCGAGGCAGTGGCCGCCGAGCTCGAAAGGCTCGCTCAATCGGCCCCGGTCACCGAGGTCCCCGTGG
>JAHEKZ010000108.1 GCA_024644435.1 Actinomycetes bacterium
CCAGGACGCCGGGCTGCGGGGCGTCCTGCTGCGGACGGGCAAGTTCACCCCCGCCGACCTCGACCGCGGCGTCGCCCCGGACGCGGTGCTCGACTCGGTCGCCGACCTCCCGCGCTGGTGGGCGTCCCTCTGAAACACAATGCGGAGGTTTGCTGGGGTCAGGACCCCAGCAAACCTCCGCATTGTTGAGGGCTTGGAACGCGTCAGCCGGTTGACATCGGTCCGCCGTCGAAGGCGGGAGGCTCGAAGTTGCCCTTGCCCCTTACGCCGTTGATGCTGCTGGTGCTCATGGCGTACTTCAACACGGCGTAGGCGACGGCATCGGAGTTCGTGCGGAGGGCGTCCAGGTTGACGTTGTCGAAGGTGTCGCACGCCAGGTGGTAGCACGGGTCGTACTGCTGGCCCGCGACGCCGCCCCAGATCGCGGCCTCCTCGGCCGTCTTGATGCCCTCGGCCCCGGTGAACAGCCCACCGGAGGGGATGCCGACGGCGATGAACGGGCCGTAGTCCGAACGCCCCGAGAAGTCCGTGCCCTTGAACGGCTGGCCGACCCTGCCGTAGTAGGCCTCGAACGTCCTCTCGATCTGCGCCGAGCCGGCCGGGCCGGGACCAGCGCCGACATCGTCGGAGTCGTCGCCGTCGTAGACGAAGAACACGTGGTTGGGCGACCCGATCATGTCGAAGTTCAGGTACAGCGTGATCGCGTCCTGCTCGGCCTGGCTGAGGTCGGCGACGTAGTGGGTGGAGCCGACCAGCCCAGACTCCTCCGCTCCCCACCAAGCGAAGCGCACCTTGTTGCGCGGGTTGACCTTCGCCATCTGCTCAGCCACCTCCAACAGGGCCGCGCTGCCGGAGCCGTTGTCCTGGATGCCCGGGCCGGAGTTGACCGAGTCCAGGTGCGCGCCGGCCATCACCACGTTGCCCGGATCCCCGCCGGTGCTCTCAGCCAGCACGTTGGACGTGGTCGCGGTCCCGCGGAGCGTGTCAGCCTTCAGCCGCATCACCAGTCCCGGCGTGGCGGCCAGCAGCTGGCCGACGTCCTGGGTGACGCTGGTAACCGGGATGTCGAGGCTGAACGTGTCGCCGAGCGTGCCGTTGAGGGGGCCGGGGATGTTGTTGTAGATGATCACGCCGGCCGCCCCAGCGGCCGAGGCGTTGGTCGCCTTGAGCGCGAACGTGCACGCCCCGCGGCTGATCAGTGCGATGTTCCCGGCCGGGAATCCCGCGAAGTCGGTGGCTTCGCAGCCGGTGATCACCGGCAGGGTGCTGACCGCCGCCGTCACGTCTCCGCTGCCGGAGTAGGACATGATGTTGTTGGCAACCGGCCCCGCAGGATTCGGTGACACCTGCTCGAGCACTGTCGGGGACAGCCGGATGAAGGTCTGGAACTCGAACTCCTGGACTGTCACGTCGTACCCGGCCGCATCCATCCGCTCGGCGACGTACGCGGCTGAAGCGTCGTAGCCGGGCGTGCCTGAGGTACGGATGCCGCCGTTGGCGTCCGCGATGGCCTGGAACGCCGCCTGGTGCGCGCGGACGCCATCGAGCTTCACGCAGGCCAGCAGCTTCTTGATCGTGTCGTTCGTGCGGTTGGCGCAGCGGTCCTCAGACACGGCTGATGCCGGTGACGTCGGTGCGACGAAGACCAGAGAGGCGACCACCAGACCGGTGGCCGACAAGAGAGAGGTGAAGCGACGCATGTGGGATCCCTTCGCCCCGAGCGAGGTAAACGTGTCTACAGGCGTTCACCCGTTCGGGTCAATGGCCCGGCATGAGGTCGAAGCGCTCCGGGCGCCCGCCCATCGCGGGTTCGCTGCGTGGCGCGGGACTACTGACGGGGAATACCTCGAGTTGCGAGATAGTTGAGCGCTCATAGACTTGTTCGAAGGAGATTCCCATCGGCTAGGAGCACTCGTGAGCACTCGCACCCCCCGCATCCAGGTCATCCTCGGTTCCACCCGCGAGGGGCGCGCCGGTGAGCAGGTGGCCCGTTGGGTCGCCGACCTCGCCGCCCAGCGATCTGACGTCGACATCGAGCTGGTCGACCTGCGCGACTTCCCGCTGCCCTTCTTCGACTCACCCACCTCACCCAAGCGCGCGCTCAGCGACGACCCGCGCGTGCAGGCGTGGGCCGCCAAGGTCGCCGAGGCGGACGGCTACATCTTCGTGACGCCGGAGTACAACTACGGCTACCCGGCCGTCCTGAAGAACGCGCTCGACCACCTCTACTACCAGTGGAACGACAAGCCCGTCGGCTTCGTGGGCTACGGCGGCATCGCCGGGGGCATCCGCGCCGTGCAGCAGCTGCGTCAGGTGGTCGTCGAGCTCGGCCTCGTGCAGGTGCGCACCCAGGTGCTCATCCCCAAGGTGTTCGCTGCGTTCGGTAACGATGGCCAGCCCGTGGACGGTATGCACGCCAAGACGGCGTCCGCGTTGCTGGACGAGGTCACCGACTGGGCGCATATCCTGCTGACCAAGCGCGACGCCGCGTCCGTGCAGGAGCTGGCCACCGCGTCCGCCTGACGTCT
>JAHEKZ010000109.1 GCA_024644435.1 Actinomycetes bacterium
GCGCGCACCCTGGCTGGGGACCTGCGTGACCAGACTGGGGGCAACCCGTTCTTCCTCCGCGAGCTGTGGCGTGACATCGCAGCCCACGGCTGGCCGCAGAATGCTGGCTCGCCGCTCTTCATTGCACCTGAATCCGTCCGGCACACCATCGAGAGCCGACTCGACCGACTGACCGCGCCACACCGAGAGGTGCTCGAACTCGCTGCCGTGATCGGAGAGGAGTTCGACGTTGTCACCCTGGTCGCCGCATCGGACTGGACTCACGACACCACGCTGGAGGCGGTCGATGCCGCCGTAGCTGCCGGACTCGTGGAACCGGCTTCTGGTCTTGACGGGTCATACCGGTTCCCGCACGCCCTGGCCAGGTCGGCCGTTCTCGGTCTGCTCGCCTCATCGCGACGGGCCCATGAGCACGCGCGTGTGGCACAGGTGATCGAGACGCGTTCACCGGAGTCGGACCGATACGTCCAACAGCTCGCCTACCACTACGCAGGCGCACACACCTTGGGGTACGCCGACAAGGCTGTGCACTATCTGATCGAGGCAGCTGGTCTCGCCGACCGGAGCCTGGCCCATGACGACGCTGCTCGGTGGCTGGAGCAGGCCGCGCAGCTGACCGAAGACCCAGACGATCGCGACTCGCTGTTGCTCGAGGCTTCGCGCAGCCGGTTGCTCGGGGGAGACTTTGCTCGCGCTCGCGAGCTGGGTGAGCGCGTGGCCACGCATGGGTCGGTGCGCAACAGGGTTCGTGGTGGAGTCGCCTTCGAGGCCGCTTCTTGGCGACCAGGGTTGCCGGGTGATCGGGCGGTCGAGCTGTTGTCAGCCGCCATTGCCGGCATCGACCGCGATCCGACGGACCCGGACTACGTCCGCGCCGTCGCGAGTCTGGCGCGTGCATTGGCATTCACCGGATCGACGGACGAGGCGAGGGCCCTCGGCAATCGAGCCATCGGGCTGGCCGAATCGATCGGTGATGACCACCTGTTGGCCGACACTCTGCAGGCGAGTCTGTGGCACGGCGTGAACCCTCGGGATGCACCGGAGAAGCTGCAGCGGGCCACCTGGCTCTCGGAGCTGGCACACCGCACTGGGGATCTCGGTCAGCTGGGACCGGGTGCCTACTACCGAGGAGCCATCGCCTATCTGCGGGGAGAACTGACGAGCATGAACGGCGCCTATGCGGACATGGTGCTCACCGCGCGAGCCACGGGGCAGGACTTCTTCCGGTACATGGCCGGCTGTACTGAGTACGCACACCATTTCCTTGCCGGTGACTTCGCTGCTGCCGAGCAGACGTGCGTCGGTTTGATGGAGATGGGGGAGTCGTTTGGAACCGACGACACCGAAGGGCCATATGGGGTCCAGATGTACATGGTTCGCCGAGAGACCGGCGCGATCGATCAGGTGCGCCCGTTGATCACCGGTGAGGAGCAGCCGGGCGAACACTGGGCGCCTGGGCTGCTGGCGCTCTACACCGAGCTCGGGATGACCAAACCCGCCTCTCGACTGCTGCGGTGGGTCCTCGACAAAGAGATCGGGATCTACGAGGGGACAGCACAGTGGCCGGGGGTGCTTGCCTTCTTGGTCGAGGCCGCAGTGGAGCTCGAGGACGTCGAGGCGGCACAGCGTTTGCGAAGTCCGCTGCTGGAGTACGCCGGACTGAATCTCGTGGCCGGCCAGTTCGTCGCCGTCTTCGGGAGCGCAGACCGCTACCTCGGGTCGGTCGACTCACTCCTGGGAACCGGTACGCCGGAAGAGTGGTTCGCCGCTGCTGCGGAGATGGACCGACGGATGTCATCTCCTGTACATGAAGGGCTCTCACTCGTTGCGCATGCCCGTCACCTGTACCGCAACGGGGCTGATCCTCGTCGAATCGCGGGACTAGTGACGCAGGCGCGGGCTCTCGCTGAGCCGATCGGTCATCAGCGCGTTCTCCGTCAGCTGGACGCGCTGACGCCGGCGTCGGGTGGTGCGACAGTCACCCCACCGAGCACGTTGACCGCACGCGAGACCGAAGTGGTCCGACTCGTGAGTGCGGGGTTGAGCAACCGAGACATCGCCCGTCGCCTGGTCATCAGCGAGAACACCGCGGCCAACCACGTTCGAAGCATTCTGGCGAAGACGGGATCGGACAACCGGACTCAAGCAGCAATGTACGCCGCCGCTCAGGGGCTACTGACCTGACGGATCAGAGCGGGACGGCCGCTCCGTCTGCCTGGATCGTGTCCGTCACCTCGACGATGACGTCGGCAGGCAAACCCGCACGTTCTGCTGCGCGGCGAATCGCGTCAGCTGACGCGGCCTCGTAGAGGCAGTAGGTCTTCCGCTTGTCGGCGGAGAGGAACGAGTAGAGCCAGCGGACTCCTTCGGACTCGTTGATCCGGTTGATGCCGTCGGCTACTTCGGCAGTGACCTCGAGCTGGTCGGCGTACCGCCGTTCGATCATGAAAACGGCCATGGCCACATCCTTCCGATGGGGACCTCCAACGTACCCGGACCTGCTGCGCGGTGTTCCCACTCA
>JAHEKZ010000068.1 GCA_024644435.1 Actinomycetes bacterium
GAGTACGCCGCGACGCTCAGGGTATTCGGTGCGCTCTGGGGGGAACCGGCGGAGTCCAGCAGCAGAACCTGGACGTTCTGACCGGCGTCAGCGGCCGTTGCCTGGCGCCAGTAGACGTCGGTCCGCAGCTCCACGTCCGTCTCGGTCGCCAGCAAGTTCCACCCCGCCGGGACCGATGGCGTCAGCGAGCTTCCGTTGCTCACGAAGAGCAGCAGCGTGTCCCCTTCACCCACCGATGAGGGAATGGTCACCGTGGGGTCGGCCGACGTGGCCCCTCCGACGGAGGCCGCCGCGCGGAAGTCGATGGCGCTCGCAACCGGTGCGGTGGCCGACGCCGTACCCGTCCCCTGAGCACTGGCGCCACGGTCGTCGGTGACCGTCAACGACACGGTGTAGTCGCCCTCGCCAGCGTACGTATACGAGGAAGTACGACCCGTCGTCGACGTCCCGTCACCGAGGTCCCAGTAGTACGAGGCGATCAAGCCGTCCACATCAGTGCTGGCCGACGCGTCGAGGTCGCAGGTGAGCCCGTGACACGAGACCGAGAAGTCGGCGATCGGCCCCAGGTTCGACGCGGTCACCGAGCTCGTCGTAGACGCGGAGTCGCCCCGGTTGTCGGTGACGGTGAGCGTGACGTCGAAGGTGTTGTCAGCTGCGTAGGTGTGCGTCGGGGTGCGACCTGTTCCGCTCGCGCCGTCGCCGAAGCTCCAGGCGTAGCTGGTGATCGAACCGTCGGGGTCGGTGCTGCCCGTGGCGTCGAACGAGCACAAAGCCCCGGTGCAGTCGGTCGTGAACGCAGCCACGGGCGGGGTGTTGGGACCGGTCTCGACCACGGGCGCCGCAATCAGCCGGATCGCGCTGTTGAAGGCGTCGGCCACGTAGACGTTGCCCTGCGCGTCGATTGTGACGCCGCGCGGGTTGTAGAGCCGCGCCTCGCCCGCCGGCCCGTTGTCGCCGCTGAACCCGGTGCTGCCGGTTCCGGCGACGGTGGTGATGATGCCGGTGGCGAGGTCGACCACGCGGACGCGGTGGTTGTTGCTGTCGGCGATGTAGACCGCCTCGGTGCCCACGACGCCAACGCCTCGCGGGTAGCGCAGGGTCGCGTCGGTGGCCTGGCCGCCGTCACCGCTGAACCCGGCCGCTCCGGTGCCAGCGATCGTGGTGATGGTGCCGCCTGGCGTGAACCGGCGGATCGCATGGTTGTCGCTGTCGGCGACGTAGATGCGACCGAGCGGGTCGACGTCGATGCGTTGCGGGTAGTCCAGCCTGGCCGCTGTTGCCGGGCCACCGTCGCCGCTGAAGCCCGGGGTTCCGGTGCCCGCAACCGTGGTGATGATGCCCGTGGCCAGATCGACCATCCGGATCCGGTTGTTGTTGCCGTCGGCGATGTAGAGCTTGCCGTCGAAGAGCGCCAGACCCTTGGGATTCTTCAGCTTCGCCGCGGTGGCTGGGCCGCCGTCACCGCCGAATCCACCCTTGCCGGTGCCGGCGACGGTGCTGATCAGGCCGTCTGGGCCCACCCGCCGGATGCGGTGGTTGGCCGAGTCGGCGATGTAGATGACGCCGGCATCGTCGACGAGGACGTCGTGCGGCCAGTAGATCGTCGCCTGCGTGGCCGGCCGACCGTCACCGTTGTAGCCGGGGTCGCCGGTTCCGACGACTGTGGTGATGGTGCCGTCAGGGGCGACCCGTCGGATGCGGTGGTTGAACGTGTCGGTGAAGTAGAGGCTGCCGTCGGGGCCGAAGTCGGTGTCGCGCGGCTGGTTGATCAGGGCGGCGGCGGCTGGGCCCCCGTCACCGGAGAAGCCTTCGACGCCCTGGCCGGCGAAGGTGGTGATGGTCGACTGCGAGGTGACCAGCGGCACTGCCGCGTCCGCCACCGACGGGGCCGCGGTGGCGGCCAGGACGAGGCCCGCCCCGATGGCGAACGCCGCCACCGTGGCGGTGGTCTGGCGTCGCCTGGCCCCTGATGTCACCAAGATCACTGCGAAAGCCCCCTTCACCCGTTTGGCCCAACCGTACGCCACGACGAGCCGGGCGGCGCCGCGGCGATTTCGTGATCAAACGGGCACAGAGGGTAGGCGAGAATTAAGTTCTTCCCCCATTTGGGTTAAGGGACCTCTGCTCAATTTGTGCATCCCGGATCGTCGCGTAACCTTTCCGTTATACGCCTGCGGAGCTCTGCAGGCGGGGGGCAAGAACCTTCAAAGGGGAGTACGGGTGTCTTCGTCGCGCCTTATTACCGTCAGTCCGTTCGCCTCGCACAGCAAGGCAACCTCTCGAAGGGCCTTCTCGACCCGCCGGGTCTCTGTCGAGCACATGAAGACCGTCATCTCGGGCTCGGTACGCCCCCGCTCGGGCGATCTCGTGCTCGCTGAGGTCAAGCGCCTCGGCCAGCACAAGCGCATCGAGCTGGTCAACGGCCGCCGCAGCACCATGCATGTGGGCGACCTGATCGTCGTCACCTACGCAGACCGGTACGCGCCCGACCAGTTCGAGTCGCACGTGCCCGACCACCTGGGGCCGCTGCAGCTGGTCGCCTCCGGTGGGATCGCGTCGAAGATGATCTCGCGCAGCGCCGACGTCCGGAACGCCACCGACATCGTGCCCATCGGCCTGATCGGTGACGACCGCGGAATCGCCCTCAACCTGGCCGACTTCGCCGTCCCCCAGCACGGCGACCCCGCCATCGCCCCCCGCACCATCGGCGTGATCGGCACCTCGATGAACTCGGGCAAGACCACGACGGTGCACTACCTGGTGCACTCGCTCACCAACGCCGGCCACCGGATGGGCGCCACCAAGGTCACCGGGACCGGCTCGGGCGGCGACTACTGGGTCATGCTCGACGCCGGCGCGCACAGCATGCTCGACTTCACCGACGCCGGCATGGCCTCCACCTACCGGATGCCCATGCAGCGGGTCGAGGCCGGCATGCGCACGCTGCTCAACGCCACCGCCGCGACCGGCGTCGAGGCCACCCTGGTCGAGGTTGCCGACGGCATCTACCAGAAAGAGACCTCGCGCCTGCTCGACAGCGACCTCTTCCACGAGACCATCGACGCCGTCATCTTCGCCGCGGCAGACGCGATGGGCGCGGTCGCCGGCGTCAACCACCTCACCGGCCTGGGCCACGAGGTACTGGCCGTCTCCGGTCGCTTGACCCGCGCCCCCCTGGCTGCCAGAGAAGCAGCAGAGGTCACCGGGCTTCCCGTTCTCGGACTGGCCGAGCTGCAGAACCCGGCCCTCACCGAACCGCTTCTGGGGCTGCGCCCGGTCGACGCGTCGCGGGACGAGGTCGTCCACCAGCCCGCAGCCACCTCGTGGCACGAGCCCAGCCCCACCGCTGACATCCGCATCTCGCTGGCCGACACCACGAGTGACCTCGACTACCTCGCGATGCCCTCCCCCGAAGGCGCTGCTCCGTGAGCCAGCAGCACGAGGCGCACTACAAGATCAAGCCGCGCGAGTTCGCGGTCGTCATCACGATTGGTCTGCTGCAAGCGGCCGCCCTGGTCGGCATCCTGCTGTCGATCATCTTCCTGATCCGCGAGTTCCAGGGGGGCGCCCTGGTCGCCGGTGACCGCGCTGCGCTCGGGCGTATGACGATGCAGATCGGCATCATGGCCGGGCTAGCGATCGCCTTCGGTCTTCTGCGCGGCTACGAGTTCGCCTACACCGAGCGGGTCGGCTACCGCGTGGTCCGCGACCTCCGGATGCGCATGTACGGGCACCTGCAAGGAATGTCACCGCGACAGATCCAGGGTCGCTCCCGCGGCGGCCTGCTGCTGCGCTTCGTCGGCGACCTGTCGATGCTGCGCATGTGGATCAGCCGCGGACGCCTCAGCGGTCTCGTAGCGCTCATCGTGCTCTCGATCACCCTCACCGTCATGGCCATCCTCAACATCTGGATGACGCTGGCCTTCATCAGCGTCACCGCACTGGGGTCGGCGCTCTCCTTCTCCCGCGGCGACGGCATCCGCCGCGTCACCCGCACCATGCGCCGGCGTCGCTCGGTGCTCACCAGCAACATCGACGAGCAGATCCACTCGCTGGCAGTGCCGCAGGTGTTCGGCCGCTCTGCCGGTGAGTACTCGCGCCTCTCCGACCAGAACGACGCCATGAACGAAAGCCTCGTCAAGGTGGCCAACCAGCGCGGCATCCTGCGGGCGATCACGCTGAGCACCGGGCAGCTCACAGTGGTTGCTGTTCTTGCGGCGGCCGCCATGGAGATCTACCGGGGCCAGACGACGATCCCGATCGTCGTGGCGGTTGTCACCATGACGCGCCAGCTCACCGGCCCCATCCGCACCTTGGGACTGGCACACGACTACTGGCAGCGCTCGCGTGTCTCGGTGCGCAAGCTCGACGACTACCTGCTGTCGTCGTCACGCCCGCTGCAAGACCCGACCAAGGAGCGCCTGCGCGTGCGCCGCGGCGGCATCCACTTCGAGAACGTCACCGTGCCCGGAGCGCTCGAGCACGTCACCGCGTCCGCCGAGCCAGGACAGCTGATCGCCATCACCGGTCCGTCGGGCGCGGGTAAGTCGACGCTGCTCGGGCTGGTGAACCGGTTCGTCGCCCCCGACTCAGGTCAGGTGCTGATCGACGGCACCGACCTTGAAGGCGCCACGCTCGCGTCCACCTACCGCAAGCTCGGCTCTGCCGGACCTGAGCTGCCCCTGATGCGCGGCACGGTGCGCCGCAACCTCACCTACCGCGACCGCGACGTCTCCGACGACGAGCTGCAGCGGGTGATCCTGGCCACCGGGCTCGACTCGGTGCTCGACGAGCTGCCCGACGGCCTCGAGACCTGGATCACCGAAGGTGGCGGCAACCTCTCGTCCGGGCAGCGTCAGCGCATTGCCGTGGCCCGCGCCATGCTCGGCAACCCCCCGGTGCTGTTGCTCGACGAGCCGAGCGCCAACCTCGACCCCGACAGCCGCGAGGCGTTCCGGCACCTGCTGGCGCGCCACAACGGAACCGTGCTGCTGGTCACCCACGACCCGATCGAGATGGCCCTCGCCGACCAGGTGTGGCACCTCGTCAGAGGAAAGCTGGACCGCATCGAGACCGGCGAGGCGTACCGCGACCGGCTCTGGCACGAGTCACAGGGCGCCCCTCGCTCGCCCCATCAGGCCGCGCGATGACCGACCGCCAGCCGCCTGAGGCGAACGCGCCACACCTGCGGGCGGTTCGGACGTTCCTTCCCGAGCGCCCCAGCGGTGTTCCCCTCGTCACCGTCCACGGCAGGTCACGACGAGCGGGTGACCAGTTCCGCGCGTTCCTTCCCTCGGCGATGGCTGAAGACCGGGTGCTGATCGCGCCGCTCTTCACCTCAGAGAACTATCCGGCCTTCCAACGGCTTGAAGGTCGCGATGGCCCGTGGCTGGCGGCTGACGCCCTGGGCGGAACCCTCGACCGCCTTGCCGAGCAGCACTCCCTCGACACCTCCACGGTCGACATGGTCGGCTACTCCGGCGGGGCGCAGTTCGCCCACCGCTTCGCGATGCGCCACCCCGAGCGGGTCAGGCGCCTGGTCGTCGTCTCGGCCGGTTGGTTCACGATGCTCGACAACACCCGACCGTTCCCGAACGGCACGGCCGATCCCCAGACGAAGGCCCCGCTGTTCAACCTCGACGCCTTCCTCGCCCTCCCGATCCTGGTGATGGTCGGCGAACAAGACACCAAACGTGACGCCGGCTTGCGCACGTCCGCGCGCCTCGACCGCCAACAGGGAGAGAACCGGCTGCAGCGAGCCCTGCGGTGGGTCGACCACGTCGAAGAGGTCGGACGCCAACGCGGCATCTCGACCTCTATCTCGTTCGACGTGCTGCCCAAGTGCAGCCACTCGTTCCGTGAAGCCGTGGGCGCCGGGTACGCCGAGCGCTGCGTCGGCTACCTCACACACTCAACCCAGCCGGTCACGCACGTCCCCGATGTCGTCGAGCTGCCCACCGACAACGTGGAGCGCGACGTATGAGTCGCGACCAACGCTGGGCCCTGGGCCTTGGCCTGCTCGCCGTCGCCGCCATCGCTGGCATCGTCCTGCGGGTCTTCCTTGGCCCCCCCGCCGACGTCGCCACAGTGGCGGTCGAGGCACCAGCTGACGGCGACGAGCAGGTCGCCATCACCTTCGCGGGCGACACCCTGCTGGGTGACGCCGCACAGCAGGTGATGGACACGAATGGATACGACTTCCCACTCCGGCAAGTCCGTACCCTGCTCGACACCGACTTCGCCATCGTCAACGCCGAGGGCCCGATTACCCGCCTCACCAAGCCGTCCGATCCCACGCTCGACTACAGCTACAACGCCCTGCCACCGTCAGCGCAGGCACTGGCCGACGCCGGCGTCGATGCCCTCGGCCTGGCGAACAACCACGCGATGGACCGGGGGGCGCAAGGTCTGGCTGACACGCGGGACAACGCCACCACCGCAGGAATGAGCACCTTCGGCGCGGACGACACCATCGAGACGGCGGCGGCGCCACTGTTGGTCTCCACTGACATGGGCGACATCGCAGTGGTCGGTATGGGGGAAGACTTCGGTGACCTGAACCGGGTGAGTGAGACCCAGCCAGGGATGACTGTGATGCGAGATGACCGCATCCGCAGCGCCTACTTCAACGCGAAGGCGGCCGGCGCCGAATACGTCATTGCCTACGTGCACTGGGGTGACAACTACCAGCCGGTCAACCCGCAGCAACGAGGATTCGCCAAGATCTTCGCTGACGCCGGCTACGACATGGTGATCGGGACGGGGCCGCACATCGTGCAGCCGATCCGCTTCGTCAACGGCATGCCGGTCGTCTACAGTCTCGGCAATTTCATGTTCGGGTCGCCCGGGCGTTGGGACAGCTTCGGCGCCGAAGGCTACGGCCTGGTCGCCACCGTGGTGCTCCGCGCCGATGGCGCCGAGCTCCAGCTGCACTGCATCGTCACCGACAACGTCAAGACCGGCTACCAGCCACAGACGTGCTCGCAGAAGGATGCCCGCACGGTGCTCGAAGACCTCTCACCGGATGTGACCGTCAAGAACGGCGTCGGCGTCCTTCCCCTGCTCGGCCTCACCCCATCGGCCTAGTCCCGTCTGACTAGACCCCCGTTCGCAGTATCCGTTCAGCCCCTCGCGGGGGCGATGACACCTTCGACACCAACGTCGGAGGTTCTGAATGCGACTGCCACGGCTCGTAGCGCCGATGGCCTTGATGATGGTCATGTCACTGGGCGGGGCCATCGTCGTCACGTTGAACGCCGAAGCCGCTCTTGGCAACGGCAAGAGCGCGCTGGTGAGCGCCGGCAGCGTCAAGGCCGGAACAGGGCACCGCAAGCGCGGGCACACGTCGATGGTGCACAGCTCGAAGCCGACGCCGAGGCCGATCGCGTCCACCTGGACGACAGACACCACCGCATCGCCCACGACCAGCCCCACAGCCGAGCCGAGTCCCACGCCCACCACCAGTCAGTCCGCCAGCACCATGGGCGCGGAGATCACTGAGCGGGTCTTCACCTACCAGACCAACGCCGGAACGTTCACCACGTCGTACTGCACCAACGGCAACCTCGACCGGTCGTGGACCGGGGTCACGAACGCCGTCATCGTCGTCCACGGAGACTCACGCACCGCCTGCGACCAGGCCCGCTACATCGTTGACGCCGCCTCCGACCGCGGTCAGCTGCAGAGCACGCTGGTCATCGCGCCACACTTCCTCACCATCGACGACGCCGACGCGGCCCAGCCCAACCGCCTCTACTGGTCTGACGGCGGTTGGAAGTCGGGCTCGCAGTCGCTCACCTCGCCCTACGCGCGCTCAGCGACGGTCAGCTCGTACGCCGTGATGGACGCGATGGTGGCGGCCACGGCGTCCAACGCCGTGCTGCCCAACTTGCAGCACCTCGTGATCGCCGGTCACTCGGCCGGTGGGCAGTTCGTGAACCGGTACGCGGCGACGACGCACCTGGCGGCTTCCAACCCCGGCCTGGCACCGCACTACGTGGTGGCCAACCCCTCGTCGTACCTGTACTTCGACGCGCGGCGCCCCGATGGCGACCAGCTACGCGCGTTGACCTCGTCGGAGGTCAACGCCTGCTCCAGCTTCAACGACTACAAGTACGGGCTCAACAAGATGTACTCGTACCCGGCCGGCTCGCTGACCCCGGCGCCGAAGCAGTACTCGGCGGCGCGGGTGACCTACCTGCTGGGCGAGCTCGACACCGACCCGAACGACCCAAGCCTCGACACCACCTGCGCCGCAGAGTGGCAGGGGGCCAACCGGCTACAACGTGGCCGCAGCTACTTCCGGGCTCTCGGCGAAACCCTTGGCGCCGAGGTCTACGACCGGCACGACCTGATGACCGTCCCTGGCGTGGGCCACTCGGCCCACGGCATGCTCGCCTCGCCCGTGGGGGCGGCCGTGCTCTTCCCGTAGGAGGCGGGGGCGGTCGCGAGCGGTGCGTTTGGCTCGTTAGGTGACTTTATTGCTAGGCGATAAAGTCACCTAACCTTGCTAAGGTCTGCCCATGGACCGTCTGCGCAACCCCTACACCCCCAACGCCGGGGCCACGCCCCAGGCGATCGTGGGGCGCGACGACCAGCTCGAGACGTTCGACCTGATGCTGGC
>JAHEKZ010000069.1 GCA_024644435.1 Actinomycetes bacterium
CCCGAACGTTCGTGGTGGCGTCGAGCCCCCGCACCGCCGGAAGGCCGCACAGGGATCTACCTCGACGGGGGATTCGGGGTTGGCAAGACCCACCTTCTGGCGTCCCTGTGGCATGCAGCTCCGGGGCCGAAGCTCTTTGGGACGTTCGTCGAGCTGACGAACCTGGTCGGGGCCCTCGGTTTCGCTGACGCCGCCGAGCGGCTGGCCAGTCACCGGCTGGTCTGCATCGACGAGTTCGAGCTCGATGATCCCGGCGACACCGTGTTGATGTCGACGCTGCTGCAGCGACTCACCGAAGCGGGCGTCATGCTGGCCGCTACGTCCAACACGCTTCCCGACCGTCTGGGCGAGGAGCGCTTTGCAGCGGCTGATTTTCTCCGGGAGGTCCAAGGGCTGGCGGCGCACTTCGACGTCGTGCGAATCGAAGGCCCCGACTACCGCCACCGCGGCTCCACCGTCGTCTCCGAGCCAGTTGCCGAAGCACGACTGGTCGAGGCCGAACGTGGAGGTGCGTCCGTGGCCAGCGATGACTTCGACGCTCTTCTCGCTCACCTCGCCACGCTGCACCCGAGTCGGTACGGCGCACTGGTGGCGGGCATCAACACAGCGGTCTGGCGCGGCGTCCATCCGATTACCGACCAGGCCGTCGCACTGCGCTTTGTCGTCCTGGTCGATCGCCTCTATGACCGTGGCGTGCATGTAGTGGCCGGCGGAACGCGTCTGATTGACGTATTCACCCCCGAGATGTTGCGAGGGGGATATCGCAAGAAGTACTTCCGAGCCCTTTCGCGTCTCGGCGTACTCGCGCAGTAGGGCGTCTGATGACGATCCCCATGCCGAGAGCAGGTGCATCTACCTCGGGCTTCTGCGGGTCGATTCAGAAGGCAACCAGTTCTGTGTCCGGTGGAGCGTCAATGGCGAGAGTTGAGTGAAAGGGTGGACTTCATGACCAGCAGACCGGTGATTGTGCTGTCCGGTGCGACGGTGAGACGCGGCATGGAGGCTCGTGAGGCCGAGGCAAGCAGCGAGCTCAACGCGATCCTGCACCAGATGCCGGGGTACATCTCGACGAAGGAGTATGTCTCCGAAGACGGTGAAACCCTTTCGGTCTTTACCTTCGAGTCCGATGACGCCCTGATTCGATGGCGGGACGAGGCAACACATCTCGCGTACCAGCAGGTCACCGATGAGTACTACGAGTCCTTTTGGGTCCAGGCGGCGCAGGTGTATCGATCGTATGTATGGCGAGACGGAGAACGAACTGATTGCGCATCGCCTAGCGACGTTTGAGCCGCTCCACCAGTACGTCGATGAAGAGCGGCGACTCGGCGAGCGTGCCTGCGCTGCGCAGTCCGTGACGACTGGCAACGTGGATGACTCGTTCGGCAAGGATCCCCGGCGAGATCTTCAGCGGGAGAAGGACCGCGGGCCGGGTACGAACGCCCGACGGTATGCCCAGTTGGGTGTGGCGCTGCGCGGCGTCCTCCAGGCTGAGGCCGGGCCCGGTGCCGGCTGCGACGACGACCACTCCCGACCTGGTCTGTTGCCAGTCTGCCGCGAATCGGGCCAATGCCAGCCGGGCCCCTTCGCGCGTCGAGCCGGCGGTGGCCACGACCACGGGGTCGTCGGGCGACCCACCCACGTCGTCGACCAGCCAGTCGAGGGTGGCGAACAGCCAATCGCCGGTACCGAGTGGTCCGAGGTCGTGGACCAGCACGTGTTCCGGTGCGCTCGCCAACAGACGCGGGACGTCGACCGTCGCGTGGTACCCGGGGGCAAGCAGCATCCCGAGTGTCACGACGTCCCCTGACTTCTCACCCAGGGCAGTCTGGACAGTCGGAGTGTCGTGCTCGAGGAAGGCCACCGAGCAGGGCAGCCCGCGTGCGTCCACGTGGTTCGCGAGGGTGCGCATGACCGCCCGATGCCGGGGGTCCGGCGAGCCGTGGGCGATCAACACGTGGTGCGTCATGGTTCAAGCATCACCCATCGCCGCGACCGCACCGACCACGATCACCGCTGGGTTCCGGACGCCTCGTTCCGCGGCCCGGTCGGCGATGGTCGAGAGGGTGGCCACCGTGACGCGCTGGTCGGGTGTCGTGCCGTTCTCGATCACTGCGACGGGCTCGTCGGTCGGGCGACCATGCGCCATCAGCTCGCGGGCGATCTCGGCCAGGCGGCTGAGGCCCATCAGGAAGAGAAGCGTTCCGTCGAGCGCCGCCAGTGAGGCGAAGTCGAGCGGGCCGTCGTGTCCTGAGACGACGCTGAATCGACTCGTGACCCCCCGTGCCGTTACCGGAATCCCAGCAGCAGCCGGCACCGCGAGGGCACTGGTCACTCCCGGAACGACCGTCACCTCGACTCCCGCGGCTCGGCAGGCGGCGGCCTCCTCGCTCCCGCGTCCCAGAACGAAGGGGTCGCCGCCCTTGAGGCGCACCACCCGCATTCCGGCCAGGGCTCGATCGATGATCAGGGCGTTGATCTCGTCCTGGGTGAGGGTGTGTTCCCGCGGCGCCTTGCCGGCATCGATCACCTCGACGTCGGGGTCGAGGTCGTCGAGCAGTGCGAGCGGCGCAAGACGGTCGGTGACGACGACGTCCGCCTCGGCGAGCATTCGACGTCCGCGCGTCGTGATGAGCCCGGCGTCGCCGGGACCTCCGCCGACCAGGGCTACATGTCCGGCAGTTGACGGGCGCTGCCGTCGCAATGGCAGCGCGCCGGTATCGAGCGCGAGGGCGATCGCATTCCGAAGGGTGCTGGACCGGCGCGGATCGCCCGCGGCGTTGATGGCGACAACGACGTCGCCGACGCGAGCCACGGCGGGGGTCCATGCCCTGCTCGCCTCTGCGTCATCAGCGCGGACGCACCAAAGGCGGCGACGATCCGCTTCGGCGGCGACCGCCTCGTCGATCGATCGCTCACCAGTCGCGGTGTGGACCAGCCAACAGTCCTCGAGATCATGATCGTTGAACTCGCGCAGATGCAAGGTGATGTCGCCGCTTTCGGCGGCGTCCCAGACGTCCTCGCAGACAAAGGGAGCGACAACATGCACTTCGGCACCGGCGTCCACAACGCCACGCATGCGCCGCGCCGCAATGGGGCCGCCACCAACGACGAGAGCACGCCGGGACGTGAGATCGAGCAACAGTGGGTAGCCGGACGCGGGGGTCATACGTGGATACCGCACTCGGTCTTGTCGGCGTCAGCCCAGCGGCCCGCCCGCGCGTTCTGACCGGGCTGCACGGGGCGGGTGCACGGTGCGCAGCCGATCGAGGCGAAGCCGAGCTGGCGGAGCGGGTTGACGAGCACGCCGTAGCGGGCGGCGTAGGCGTCGACCTCCGCGTTCGACCAGCGCGCGATCGGGTTGACCTTCACCATGCCGCGGTTGGCATCCCAGTGGACGACCGGTGTTCCGACCCGAGCCGCCGTCTCGTCGCCACGGATCCCGGTGACCCACGCCTGGAAAGGCGCGAGCACCCGCTCCAAAGGAGCCACCTTGCGGATCTGGCAGCAGCGATCAGGATCGCTGGCCCACAGCGCCGGACCGAACTTCTGGGCCTGCTCCTCCACAGTGACGTCCGGCCTGGCGTTGATGATCTCGATCTCCAGCGTGGCGGCCAGCGCATCACGGGTGCCAATGGTCTCGGCAAAGTGCAGACCGGTGTCGAGAAAGGCGACCTTGACCCCAGCTCCGGTCCGCGAGGCAAGGTGCGCAACGACACCGTCGGCCATCGACGACGCGACCACCATTCGCTCGCCGAACGTGAGTGCGGCCCAGGTCAGCACGTCGATGGCTCTCGCCTCTGCCAGGCGTTCGCCGGCATCTTCGGCAATCAGCTCAAGCTCGGCCTTGCCGAGGGTGCGGGCGTCTGCGACGGCTACGCCGTAGCGGGCGCGCAGGGATGCCTCGGGCTTGACCGTCATCGGTCGACTCCCGCGACTCCGACGAAACCGATCGTGAACACGCGCAGGCAACCGCGGCACTCCCAGGAGGATCGAGACTCCTCGGCAGGGCGCAGGTCCTGGTCGGCGCAGTACGGGCAGTAGTGCGGCGCCATTCTCGCGTTCGTGCTCATACGAGGTCCGCGTCATCTGCGCGGTGGGCCCACTCGGCGAATGTCTCGCCCTCGGAGCGTTGCTCGGTGAAGCGACTCGCGACGCGTTCGACGTAGTCCGGCAGTTCGGCGCTGGTCACCTTCAGGCCGCGAGGCTTGCGCCCCAGTGAAGCCTCGGGGCCGAGGGCGCCCCCGAGGTGCACCTGGAACCCCTCTACGGAGTTGCCGTCGGCGTCGCGCACGATGGATCCCTTGAGCCCGATATCGGCCACCTGGATCCGTGCACAGGAGTTGGGGCAACCGTTGACGTGTATCGAGAGCGGGGAGTCGAAGGTGGGCAGCGCGCGTTCGAGGTGGTCGACAGCGGCGGCCGCGGCGGCCTTGGTCTCGACGATCGCGAGCTTGCAGAACTCGATGCCCGTGCATGCCATCGTGCCGCGACGGAACTCGCTCGGCCCTGGGTCCATGCCCAGCGCTGCCAGCCCGGTACGAAGACTGGCCACGTGCTCCCCTGGGACGTCGAGCACGATCAGCTTCTGTTGCGCGGTGAGGCATACCCGATCGCTACCAACGGATGCCGCCAAGTCGGCGACAGCGGCTAGCGTCGCCCCGCTGACTCTTCCCACCGTGGGCGCGACCCCGACGTAGTACCGGCCGTCGCGCTGCCGGTGGGCGCCGACATGGTCGCGGCGCGTCGGGGGCGCCTCTGGAGCCGGACCATCGGTGAGTGACCTGTGCAGATACTCGGCCTCGAGCACCCGGCGAAACTCTTCGACGCCCCAGTCCGCGACCAGAAACTTCAACCGGGCCCGGTGACGTAGGCGCCGGTACCCGTAGTCGCGGAAGATCTGCACGATTCCGTGCCAGACATCGGGGATCTCATCGCGCGTCACAAAGACGCCAAGGCGCTGGGCGAACATCGGGTTGGTCGACAGTCCGCCGCCGACGAAGACGTCGAAGCCGGGGCCATGGTCGGCGTGGCGCACGCCGACGAACGAGAGGTCGTTGACCTCGTGCGCGACATCCTGGTGAGGCGACCCGGAGATGGCCGTCTTGAACTTGCGGGGCAGGTTCGACAGTGACCGGTCGCCGACGTAGCGCTGCACGATGGCCTCGATCGCCGGCGTGCCGTCGATGATCTCGTCGGCCGCCACTCCGGCGACGGGCGAACCCAGGATCACGCGCGGGGTGTCGCCGCACGCCTCAGCCGTGGTAAGGCCGACCGCTTCGAGCGCCTCCCAGATATGCGGCACGTCCTCGATCCGGATCCAGTGCAGCTGGATGTTCTGGCGGTCGGTGATGTCTGCGGTGTTGCGGCCGTACCGCGTCGAGACGTCGGCCAACGTGCGAAGCTGCCGGACATTGAGCCGGCCGCCGTCACTGCGGATCCGCAGCATGAAGTACTCGTCAGAGAGCTCGTGCGGTTCAAGGGTCGCGGTGCGGCCACCTTCGATCCCGGGGCGTCGTTGGGTATACAGGCCCCACCAGCGGAAACGACCGTTGAGATCGGTCGGGTCGATGGATGCGAACCCCGACTTCGCATAGATGGTCTCGATCCGGGACCGCACGTTGAGTCCGTCGTCATCTGCCTTGGTTCGTTCGTTGGCGTTCAGTGGCTCGCGGAAGCCGAGCGCCCACTGGCCCTGGCCGCGTGATCGCGGCGCTCGGGTGGGTGGGGGTGGGGTTCCAGTGGCCGACTGCGCGACATCGTAGGTATCGGTGGTCATGAGGTACGTCCTGACGAGCGGGGGCGCGCGCGCTCGGGCCGTCGAACGGCGGTCCGCGCTCGCACACCTGGGGGGCAGGGGCAGGCACTAGAGCGAGCGCAGACACCGTCCGGTGCCGCCGATCCGCATCAGGTCGACGTGGAGCCGGCTCACCAGAGCGGTCTCCAGGTCGGCTGTGCGAAGGCCGGGGGCAGCGGACATCGGGACAGCATGCCACAGCCGTCTCACTATGTGGCGTTTGTCTCAGATAATGAGAATCAGCCTGATGCTTCTGCCCTTGGGCGAGCCAGGCATCATCATGAAGACCCGGCAGGCCGGCTCGGGATGTGGATGTCGGTCGCGTGACGACCAGGGGAGGGCACATGATCCGGATCGCCAGCACCGCCGAGCAGGTCGAGAGCGGGAAGGTCGCCCGACAGGCGATGTCTCGGAAAGAGCTGGCCGAACACGTGGTCGGTGACGATCGCCCCGATCCCGTGGAGCTGCTCTACGGGTCCGATGTGGGGCGCGACGTCGAACTCCTTCCCTTGAAGTACGAGCGCATGTCGGTGTCGCCGTTCACGTTCTACCGCGGCTTTGCCGCCATGCACGCCTACGACCTCGGGCAAGGACAGAACACGGGCCTCGCGGTACAGCTCTGCGGAGACATGCACCTGTCGAACTTTGGCGTGTACGCGTCGCCGGAGCGCAACCTCGTCTTCGACGTCAACGACTTCGACGAGACGCTCCCGGGGCCGTTCGAATGGGACCTCAAGCGGTTGGTCACGTCGTTCGAGGTGATGGGACGCACCCGCGGCTTCTCGGCCTCCGTGACCTCGTCCGCGGTGCGGCAGGCGGCCGAGTCCTATCGCGTCCGGATGGGCGAGCTGGCCGAGATGAACAATGTGTCGGTCTGGTACGACCGAATGGACCAGGGGACGTTGGAGACGATGGCGACGTCGTTCGACCCCAAGCGGGGGCGAAAGAACATGGACGCCCGCCTGGCCAAGGCACGGGGGAAGACCCATGCACGGGCGGCGGCGAAGCTGACAGACGTGGTCGATGGCCGGCGCCGATTCCAGTCAGACCCGCCACTCCTGACGCCGGCCGACCTCAGCTCCGCGGAGTCGGCCATGGTGACGGCCGTCTTCGAACGCTACGTGTCCACGTTGTCAGCTGATCGTGGGCACCTGCTGGCGCGTTATCGCGTGATCGATATTGCGCGAAAGGTCGTGGGCGTTGGCAGCGTAGGGACGCGGTGCTGGGTCTTGCTGCTGGAAGGCCGAACGCCCGAGGACCTGCTCGTACTGCAGGCCAAAGAGGCGGGACCTTCAGTGCTAGAGCCTTACGCGCGCAAGAGCATCTACCGTCATCAGGGGCGCCGGGTGGTCGAGGGTCAGCGGCTCACGCAGGCCGCCAGTGACATCTTCCTGGGCTGGGCAAATGGTGTCGACCAGTCACGGCAGTACTACGTGCGTCAGCTGCACGACATGAAGGGAAGCGCCGACCCGGACAAGATGCCGGCGACGAACCTGCAGCCTTACGCGGAGATCTGTGGCATGGCCCTGGCCCGCGCCCATGCTCGCGCGGGGGGCGCGACCATGATCGCCACCTACCTGGGTTCGAGCGACAAGGTCGACCGAGCGCTGGCGGAGTATGCCGTGTCGTACGCAGACCAGAACGAACGGGATTTTGCCGCCTTTTCGGCGGCTCGGGCCGGAGCGACTTCGTAGCGGCCCGGCCTACAAGCCGAGATCGGAGAGGCCCGGGTGATCGTCCGGTCGGCGTCCCAGCGGCCACTGGAACAACCGATCTGATGCGGCGATCGACAGATCGTTGATACTGGCGAAGCGCCGCTGCATGAGTCCGGCTGAGGTGAACGCCCAGTTCTCATTGCCGTAGCTGCGGAACCACCGACCGCTGACGTCGCGCCACTCGTACGCGAAGCGCACGGCGATGCGGTTGTCCGTGAAGGCCCACAGCTCCTTGATGAGGCGGTAGTCGAGCTCGGTGGCCCACTTGCGGGTGAGAAATGCGTGCACCTGGTCGCGGCCGACGGGGAACTCCGAACGGTTTCGCCACGTGGTGTCCGGGGTGTACACCTGCACCACGCGGTCAGGGTCACGGGAGTTCCAGGCGTCCTCGGCCATCCGCACCTTCTGCGTGGCCGTATCGGCCGTGAACGGTGGCACAGGGGGCTTGGGCTCCATCGTGGCTCCTTGGGGGAATGACCTGACAGTGGTCGGGTGTCGACCCGATGGTGTCGAGTCTGCCGTTGCCCACCGCCTGGATGCCAGGGGTGCGACTATGACGGCGGCGGGCGTCCCGGCTCGCTCCCACATCGTCAGGAGCCCGCTTGTGAGCCAGGACCCAGCCACGACCAACCCCGACAACTACCAGGTCATCTTCGAGAATGATCGGGTCAGGGTGCTGGAGTACCGCGATGTCCCCGGACACCGGACCACTCCGCACGACCATCCGGACAGCGTCATGTACACGCTGAGCAGTTTTCGTCGGCGTCTGTACGCCGATGACGGCCAGACCCGAGATGTCGACGTCGAGTCGGGAACGACCGGTTGGCTGCCCGCGCAGCGTCATGCCGGGCACAACATCGGAGAGACCGACACGCACGTCATCTTCGTGGAGCTGAAGGAGGTCGGGGGTGCGGCAGGTGACGTCGAGCAGGTGGGACCGACGCTTGGGGGCTGAGTCGGGTCACTGCCTTGGGCCCAGATTCCCGGGTGAATCTAGTCATTTCGGGTCGGTGCCAACGGGGTACGTCCGCTCTCGAAGTCACCCGTTCGGCAGCGGAACGTTCACTCCCCGCAGCCGATGATCCTTGTGCGAGGC